>CBINNP010000085.1:0-13212 GCA_966252075.1 uncultured Solimonas sp. | reverse complement strand
CGTGACGAACAGGCTGTAGACCTTGCCGCGTTCCAGCGCCACCGGCTTGGCATCGGCGAGCTTGGTGGTGCCATTGAACACCGCCAGATTGGCTTTCACCGGATTGACTTGGCGATGGCCGGCGCTGTTGGCGGCGACGCCGTCGACCACGGCCGGACCGTTGTCGCCGGTCTTGACGGTCAGCGTCGCGCCGTCGATCAGGTTATAGACCGAGATCAGCGACTTGAGCTGGCTGTTGAAGCAGTCCTGCTCGATCGGATGCAGGCCGTCGGCCTTGGCGGCGACCGTGTAGCAATGCTTGCTGGTGAGGTTCACCGTCTTGGAGGCGCTGCCGGCCTTGGCCGGATATTCGCCCGGCGTCAGGAAGGCGTAATCGCTGGCCTCGTTGGCGGCGGCCGGCAGGGTCTTGTCGCCGACCTGCGCCTGCAGCTTGCCGCCGGCGGTGGCGTTGAACACCCGCACGAAGGCGGCGTCCGGCGGTGCCGCCGGCGGATACAGACCGGCGAAGGCGGAGCCGGCGGCGCCGATGACGGCGGTGGCGGCGGCGATGCGGATCAGCGTGGGCAGTTTTGTTGTGGTCATCGTCAATCTCCTTGTCATCGATGGGCCGCCGGCTTGAGCTTGGTGGCCAGCGGCTGGCCGTCGTCGCGTTTCTGCGCGACCGGCAGGTAGCGCTCCGGCAGCTCCCAGATCACGAGCTGCGGCGGCGCGTTCTTGAAATCGGCGCTGTCGAGGTAGTCGAGCATCGGCACGAACGGTCCCTTGCCATCCCGCGCGTAGTTGGCCACGTCCTCGTCTAACGCCTGCTGAAGGGCGCCCGCGAAATTCCACTTGGCATTGGCGCTGTAGCTGGTACCGACCAGGGCGATGCGCGGCGCGCCGCCGTCACCGCCGAGCAAGCCGTCGCCCGCGGTGTCGAGCAGGGCCTGCTCGCTGCCGCCGACCGCCTCGGTGTGCGCCGGCACCAGTTCATCGGCCGGTGGCAGCAAGGCACTGAAGTAAGGATCCAGCGGCAGGAAGCTCAGCAGATCGCCGCGATGCGCCTGCCGGGCATCCCGGATCGTCTGGTAGCTGCGCGGCGCCTGCGGTGCCGGCAGCTGCGTGCGTACGGCCTTGGCCAGCTCGACCGCCGCCAGGGCCGCGCCATGCGGTGTCCAGTGCGTGTCCGTGCGCAGATAGGTCGGCGCCCTGGCCTTGCCGTCGGCGAGCACGCCACGCAGGTCGGGCGCTGCGAGCTCGGCAGCCTTGAATTCTTCGAGCGCGCGTTCGTACAGCGCGCCATGCAAGGCCGGCGGCTGGCGATTCTGCAACTGCTCGGCGTAGATGCGTGCCTTGGCCGGCACGACGGCGACCACCAGGCGGACATCCTGCGCGGCCAGGCGATCACGGACCGCCTCGACCAGCGCGAGGTTGGCGTCGACCGTGGCACTGGCGCCCTCGGCGATCACGAACTCCTCGTCGGTAAACAGCCAGTCGTCCTTGCCGATCACCAGACCGGTCTGCGCCTCGTCGAACAGCAGGTAGTCGATCGCCGCCCAGACGCTGATGCCGAAGTTGCGTGCCGGGAACTGCGCGTCGTAGTGCTTCTCGAAACCCTGCGCCATGCGACCGTCGAACAGGCGCTCGCGAGTGTCGCGGTCGGGCCCGCCCTCGTAATGCCGCGCCTTGCCCATCGCCGCGACGGCGATCACCACGACCGCGCCGGTGAACAGCAGGGCATGCAGGGCCAGCGTCAGGCGGCTGCGGATCGGCGGCAGCTGGAGTTCTGGAGTGCTCATGGACAAGGGCTCGCTTTAGAACTGGAAGTAGAGGAACGGCGAATAGCTCTGCGCCGACAGCTTGAGCACCGCCAGCAGGAACAGCGGCCAGACCAGCCACTGCGCGGCGCTGGCGAAGCCGGCGCGCGCGCCGACCTGCAGCGGCGGACGCTGCGCCTGGCTGTGCACTGCGGCACCGCGCACGATCAGCACGACGGCGGCGAGCAGCAGCGTGGCCAGCTGCAGGCGCGTGATGGAGCTCGCGAACACATCGGACAGGCCCGCACCATCGAAGCCGAACATCGCCTGGTAGAGATTGAGCGCGACTCCGACGTTGTCGGCGCGGAACATCACCCAGCCCAGCATCACGAACAGCAAGGTCGGCGCCCAGCGCCAGACGCGGAAACCCCGCGCATCGGCCTTCACGCCGAGCATCCGCTCGATGCAGAGAATCGCGCCGTGCCAGGCGCCCCAGATCACGAAGGTCCAGTTGGCGCCGTGCCACAGGCCGCCGAGCAGCATCGTCAGGAACAGGTTGCGGTAGGTCCTGACCACGCCGCCGCGATTGCCGCCGAGCGCGATGTAGAGATAGTCGCGCAGCCAGCTCGACAGGCTCATGTGCCAGCGCCGCCAGAACTCGGTGATGCTCTGGCTGATATACGGCTGGTTGAAGTTCTCGACGAAGCGGAAGCCCATCATCAGGCCCAGGCCGATCGCCATGTCGCTGTAGCCGGAGAAGTCGAAGTACAGCTGCACGGTGTAGGCGATCGCGCCGAGCCAGGCATCCGCCGTGGTCGGATCGGACAGGCCGAAGGCATGCGTCACCATCGGCGCGATCGAGTCGGCGATGAAGACCTTCTTGATGAAGCCCTGCATGAAGCGCAGCGCGCCGTGGCCGAACAGCTCCCAGCTGTGCTCGCGCTGCTCGAACTGGTCCTGCAGATCCTTGTAGCGGAATACCGGGCCGGCGATCAGATGCGGGAACAGGGCGATGAAGGTGGCGAAGTCGACCGGATGCCGCGTCGCCTCGGCATCACCGCGGTAGACATCGACGATGTAGCTGATCGACTCGAACACGTAGAACGAGATGCCGATCGGCAGCAGCACGTGCGCGAAGGCCATCGGCTCGGCGCCCATGCCGGTGAGGATGGCATTGAACGAATCGACGCCGAAATTGGCGTACTTGAAGTAGGCCAGCGTGGCCAGGTCCAGCGTGACGCCGGCGATCAGCCAGCGCTTGGCGCCGACACTGCCGCGGCCATGCGCGGCGATGCGCAGGCCGACCAGGTAGTTCCACGCCGTGACCGCGACGAACAGCCCGAGAAAGTCGACCCGCCACCAAGCGTAGAACAGGTAGCTGCCGATCAGCACCACCCAGTTGCGCGCACGGCCACGGTTGGGCACCAGGTAGTAGATCGCCAGGAACAGCGGCAGGAACAGAAACAGAAAGATGTTCGACGAGAAGACCACGGCTTGGCTCCCTGCGTGACCGTTATGGATGCTTGGACGCGGCGGTGCCGTCAGCCTCGGCGGTCACCTTCACATCGGTTGGACGCACGATCACCGCGCGCTTCTGCCGCATCAGGATGTCGAGTACCTGCTGCTGATGCTTGCCGAGAATGCCGGTGAACTTGATGCCGAGTTCACGCTGCGGCGCGCGCAGATCGACGTCGTACAACTCCAGCGACAGCGGCTGGTCGATCGACACCGGCGAAGAGCCGTTGGACACCAGCTGGCCGCCGACCACCGTCATCGAGATGCGCGTGTGGAACGGGTCGAGGCGGATGTCGCGGCCGGTACCAGCGAGGTTCTTGACGTGCCCGTAGACGCCGGAAAGACCGTTGCCGACCGCAATGTTCTCGTGCAGGCGCACGTTGGTGCTGTTGCGCACGCGGATGCCATGGCGGCGGTTGGCGCTGACCAGGTTCTGCCACATCAGCGTGCGCGGGCTCTCGTAGACGGTGATGCCGTCCGAGTGGTTGCGATAGGAGCGGTTCTGCGCGACGACGTTGTTGATGCTGTTGCGGTCGATGACGATGCCCGACAGCGTGTTGTCGTAGGCCTCGTTGTTGATGATCCAGCTGTCGTTGACTTCGCGCGAGACGATGATGCCGTGCTTCTTGTGCGTGTTGTAGGCCTTGTTCTCGGCAATGATCAGGCGCTTGGAGCGGTCGTGCGGATCGATGCCGTAGACGATGTTGTCGCGGTAGGTGCTGCCGCGGATCACGAAGTCGTCGGTCTCGTAGCAATAGAAGCCGTACCAGTTGTCGTAGAACTCGGAATCGATGATCCAGCCGGTCGGATTGGGCTTGTTCATCAGCGGCGCCATCGACGGCGAGTACTGCGAGATCGATACGCCGTACGACTTCGATGCCGCGTAGCCGAGATTGGAGACGGAACTCTTGACGATATAGGTTTGCGAGCCGCCCCAGGAGACGATGAAGGGGCGAAACGCATCCTTGTCGAACCACAGCGATGGCGCCTTCTTGGCCTCGTTCCAGCCGCGCAGCTGCGTGCCGGTGAGAAACAGCTTGCCCTCGTTGACGAGGAAGCTGCCGCGGTCCAGCGACAGGCGGAAATCCTTGACCGAATCGTCGATGTGAAAGATCGCCCCCGGCTGCACGCTGATCGGCAGCCGCGCCACATAGACGCCCGGCGAGACCTGCGCGAACAGCGCCTTGGGCACCTGGCGCGCGATATCGGCCGGCGTCACGTAACCATCGCGGATGAAGATCGCCTTGGGCAGCGAGTGCTGGCGTGCCGCCCACTGGCGCATGCGCTCATCGGTGCCCATGAAGCCGCGGAAGGTCGTGGTATTCAGCACCGATTCGACGCTCGCGCGGCCCTTGCGACGCTTGTCGATCTTGGCGATCGCGTTGGCGGCGGTATAGCGCGACAGATCCGGCAGCGTCGGCGGCGACAGATGCAGGCTGGCGCCCGACAGCGGCTCGATCGCGTAGTCGCGGAACGCCGCTTCGAGCGCCTTGCGATCGTCGAGATTGAAGTTGTCCTGATCGGAGCCGTCGGTCTGGTAGCGCTCGCCCGGATCGTCGGGCGGCGCGTCGAAAATCTCGCTGTCCGGCGAGCCGCTGTCGAATGCGTTCAGCGCCGCCGCCGCCGCATCCGGCACATTCGGCGCGATCACGTCCGGCTCCTCGGGCGCCGCATCGCCGTCGATCTGCGCGAGTACCGGCAGGCTGGCCATCGAGCCCAGCAGCAGGCCGAACAGCGCCGCCCGGCCCGGCCAGCTCGGCTTCGTTTTCAGTACCACAGCGTCAGCTCCAGCGTGACGCGGTAGTCATCTTTGGCGTCCCTGGCCTCCGGCGTGGTGGCGTTGTAGGCATCGCCGGGCTTGAACCAGGAGCCGCGCAGGCGCAGCGAGCTGTCGCCGATTTCCTGCGGCGTGTAGCGCGGTGCGTCGGCGGGTACGCCGAGCGAGAAGTAGCGCGTCAGCACCAGATCGACGCCCTCGCCCAGATCATGTGATTGCGTGGCCGGCGTCACCACCAGACCGTTGCTGATCACCGGTCCCCAGGAGCGCGGGCGCCGGAAGTTGTTGTAGACCAGGCTGGCGTCGTAGGCGCCGACGCTGGTCGACAGGAACAGCGTCGCCGCCTGCAGGTTGCCCTGCTCCGGACGGAAGGCCTCGTTGTAGCGGTAGATCTGCGAGCGCGTGCCGGTGAAGCGCGAGTAGTTGCTCTACGCACCGGTCTGCTCGTACTGGCTGCCCGGATCGCTGGCCGGCCCGCCGCTGCTGTGCATGTAGGCGGCACCCGCGCGCAGCGGCCCGGCGACGCGGGCGCGCAGGCCGGCTTCGGCGGCCCAGGCGCTGACGTCCTCCTTGACGCGGCCGGCGGATACCGGCGTGCCGTCCGGGCTCGGGAACAGGCCGCCGGTGTCCTGCAGGGCCACTTCGCGCGTGCCGCCCAGGTAGGTGGCGGATACCCAGTAGCTCAGCGGCTGATCGAGCTTCCAGTCATAGACGTGGTTGTCGGCGAACACGCCCGCCCAAACCTGCTTGCTGCGCCACGGCCGCTGGCGCGGATCGAAGGCTTCGCCGTCGTCGGGCAGGTCGTTGTCGTCGTGCGCATAGACCGCGCGCAGGCCGACGCGCTGCATCGGCGACCAGTCCCAGGCGACATTGCCGAAGGCGTAGCTGCGGTCCTTCTGCGTCAGCGCGATGTCGACATTGTCCGTGCGATAGCTGTCGAACTGGTGGGCGACGCCCAATTCTGCATCGAGCAGCGTGGTGTTGAAGATCCAGCGCAGCGCATCCATGTCCTGATCGAAGAACTGCGCGTCGTCGCCGCGGATGCGCTGGCGGCCCAGCCGCAGCACCTCGCCCGGGTAGCTGCTGAGGCCGCCGTATTCGAGCCATGCCTCGCGCAGCGCAACGAAACCGTCCTCGTCGCTGACGGTGGCGTTGTTGTCGTCGCTGCCGGGCTGCAGCAGCTCGCCGGTGCTGGCGTAGCCGCGCACGCGGACGAAGGCGGCCCAGTCCGGGTTGAACTGCAGATGCACCCAGGGTGTGAAGTCGACAAAGCCTTCACCCGTGTCGTCGGCGTCGAGCAGACCCAGGTCGCGGCCGCCGTCGGCAACGCCGGCGAACGTGCCCTTGAGCCGGTATTCGAGCTCCACCGCCTGCGCCGCCAGGGGCAGCGCCGCCGCGCAGGCGGCACCGAAGCCGGCGAGCACGGCCAGGGTCATCGCCTTGCGCCTGAAGGCGGGGTGCTGGCGCGTATCAGAATTCATGAGGCATCTCCGTTCTTGCGCGGCGCTGTCGGCGCACGGTCTGCCGTGGCCTTGTCCGCCGCATCGTTGTTGTTCGGGAGGTCTTGCAGGCGCGAGCCGGACTGCGGCTGCGCGGTCATCGTCGCGGGAATCTCGTAGTTGGACGGCCGCGCCTGGCTTTCCGACTGCAGCAGCGCGACCGCCTCGTTCTTCTGCTCGGCGTCGAGCTGGGAAGCGATACGCGCCGCCAGCTCGGCCGCGGCGGCGCTGCCGCCGCGGGCGCCGAGCTGGGCGAACACGTAGGCGTTCTTCAGGTTCGGGCACACCCCCTTGCCGCTGGAAAACAGGCGCGCCAGCGCGGTATCGGCGGGCGGATAGCCGCGCCGCGCCGCCCACAGCAGGTGCTGCGCCGCCAGCAGGGGCTGGGCTTCGTCGAGGTAGCCGTAGAGGTAGAGGCGGCCGATGAAGTAATGCGCCTGCAGCGCCGTCAGCGGATCGTCGAGCGCCGCCTGCAGCTGCTGCAGCGCCGCGTCCGGGTCGCGGCGGACGCGCGCGCCCTGCAGATAGAGCTGGCCCAGATACAGCCGCGCCGCGCCGATGTTCTGCGCGACGCCGGCCTTGAGCAGCTGCTCGACGTCCAGTCCCGGCTGCAGATAGGGATAGCGAGCGACTACGCCGGCGGCGTGCACCTGGCCGTCGACCGGCCCCTTGGCGAGTCGCGCCAGCAGCTCGTTGGCCAGCTCCGCCTGCGCCTCGACGCCGCCGGACGGGGCCTGCGCCGCGGCATCGCCGCTCGCCGGCGCCGGCAAGGGCGCTTCGCTGCCGCAGGCACGGCCGGCCGCGCTGGTGTCCATTGCCTGCAGATCGGCGGCGTGTTCGTCGTCGGCGATGTCGGACACTCGTACCGGCAGCGGCGCGGCGGCCGCGGTGCGTGCGGCGGCCGGGCTGGTGGCGCCGCCGCCTTCGGCGCCGTTCTCGTCGGCCACGTCGACCATCGCCCGTGCCATCGCCGCCAGGGTTTCCGGCGCCAGGCGCTGCTGGTCGTAGGCGGCGATCGCGCCGTCGCTGAGCTTCTTCAGCTTGTTCTTGTCGTTGCCGAGCCGCGCGACCTGGGTCAGATCGACATAGCATTCCGGCACCTGATCCAGCGCGCTCTGGCACAGCGCGATCAGCTTGTGACTGCGCTCCGCCACTTCCGGCGCCTTGCGATACCAGTTCACGGCGGCCGACAGTGCTTGTGGATCGCGCAGCTTCTCGGCCTTGGCAACCAGCGCCGGCGCCTGCTTGTCGATGTCGCGATCGGGATAGTCGGTATACAGGCGGATCAGGCCGCTGAGCGCGTCGACGTCGCCATTGCGGGCGTAGGCGGCGCCGAGCAGCGCCCGTACTTCGTCGAGCGACTCCGGCTTGCCCTGCTTCTGCAGCAAGCGGCCCAGCGGCACCGCGACCGCATCCGGCGCGCGCTGGTGGGCGACGCGCAGCCAGCCGATCGCCTGTTCCACCCGGTCCGGCGCGCCCATCCGCGCATACAGGCGAGCGAGGGCGATCTGCGCGTCCAGATAGCCGCGCTCGGCCAGGGGCCGCAGATCGGCCTCGGCCGCATCGAGCCGGCCTTCGCTGGCGGCCAGCTGGCCGCGCCGCAGGTCCGGCAGCAGCGCCTTGGCCGGCGCGGCGGGCGAAGCTGCCGGCGCGGGCGCGGCGGGCGTCGCCGCCACCGCCAGGCCGGCACCGCCGGCCGTGGCCAGCACCGCCAGCAGCACGGCGGAGCGCGTGTCGAGCATGGCGCGGCGCATGATCACTGCGCGGAAGCCGGCGCTGCGGAAGCCGCCTGCAGCTTGTCGCCGATCGATGCGAACACCGACGACAGCGCCACGCCGCCGCTGAGTTCGACGTCGACCGGGCGGTTGATCAGCTGGTGGTCGATCTTCTGATTGGGCTCGATCGAGACGATCACGTCGGCGATCGAACCGGCATTGTTGAGCCCGCGGATGTCGCTGGAGCTGGCTTCCGCAGCACCCGCCGCAGACAGCAGGCGCACATCCTTGACCTTGCCGTAGCGCGGGTGGCTTTCGCCGTTGAGCGTGAACGCCACGGTCTGGCCGATCGGCAGCTTGTCCAGACTATCGAAGCGGAAGCGCGCCACCACGTAGGGATCGGCGTCGGCCGGCACCAGCTCGAACAGCGGCTGGCTGCGGTTGACGTACTGGCCGTCGAACGCGAACTGCTGCTGGATGCGGCAGTCGCAGGGACTCGACAGCGTGCCCTTGAGCTGGTCGCCCATCAGCTGTGAGAGCTGCTCCGGTGACAGCTTCAGCGCGCCCAGATCGGTGTTGACCACGTCGAGCATCGCCGCCTGGAACGAGCCCAGCGGCTGGCCCTTGCCGACCTTGCCGTCTTCCGGCACCAAGCTGAAGAAGGTGCCATCGCGCGGCATCGCCACGGTGAAGCTCGGCGCCGCGATCTTGGCCGCCGAGGCGCGCGTGACGAAGGCCATCGCGTACAGCTTGCCGACCGCGTAGAGAAAGGCCAGCACGCCCAGCGAGAACAGTGCCGCGGTCGTCGTCAGCGCGCGCATCCGCGCCTTGCCGCCGAGCTCGGCGCTGACCTCCTTGTTCTGACGCGGCTTGCCGAAGCTGTCGCGCGCCAGCGCCGTCATCACGTCGCCGGTCGACACCAGCTCGCCGGCCAGCGTGCCGCCGATCAGCTGATGCAGCACCGCGATCTCGCGGGTGCCGATGTCCTGGAACGCGCAGCCGACGCGCTGGCCGGAACCGTCGGCGTCGCGGCTGATGTTGCGCACCTGCAGGCTCACCGGCAGCACGAAGGCCACCGGCGCGATGGTGAAGGCAAGGCGTGCACGATAGGTCTTGCTCTTGTCGATCTTGCCCTTGCCGGCGATGAAGCTCAGGCCGCCGGCCGAGATGTCGTGCAGCGGGTAGCGCTGCTCGCCGCCATCGAGCGCGATCTGCACCGTGCCTGGGATGCGCACGCGCGGATGCTGGCGCTGGGCCTCGGCCTCGTGCACGACCTGGGGAGAAATTCCGTCATCCATGGCTCACGTTCCCTATGACGTAGATAAAGAAAAAGGTGATGAAAAAAAGGCGCGCGGTCGCGCTGCAATGGGGTCCGCTCATAGATCCACCATCGCCAGCGCGACCGCCGCGAACATGCTGACGGCGGCGAACATCAGCAAATGCGAAGACCACCAGTTGAAGCGCTGCTGGAAGCTCTGGCTCTGTACCGCCAGCTTGGTCTTCTGGCGCGTCCAGCTCTGCTGGTCGAGACGGAACGAGACGTGGATCTTCACGATCGAACCGACGATCTGGTTGTAGAACAGCAGCGCCGGAAAGGCCGGGCCGATCGGATGCCCGGACGCCACCAGCAGCAGGGTCATGATCAGGCGCGTGGCGCCGACCCAGAGCAGGAAGCTGACCAGGAACATGATGCCGAACTTGAGGCTCGCCACCGTCGCCAGCGTGATGCCGAGCAGGCCGGTCCACATCAGGATCCGCTGGTCGAGCAGCACGTAGTAGGTGAACCAGCCCAGCCGCTGCGGCCCCAGCGCGGTGGCGCGACCGTTCTGCCGCAGCGAGTTGCCGTACCAGCGGAACATCAGCTGGCGGCTGGCCTTGATGAAATTCCTGTCGGGCGGATGCTCGACCGTGCTGATCGCCGCGTCCGGCACGTAAAAGGTGTCCCAGCCCAGGCGCATCAGGCTGTACCAGCTCGACTTGTCGTCGCCGGTGAGAAACTTGAAGCGACCCAGACGCCAGTGATCCAGATGATCGTTCTGCACGTCGTCGATGAAGCTCGGATCGCAGACGATGTCGGCGCGGAACACCGACATGCGGCCGGTCAGCGTCAGCACGCGGCGCGTCAGCGCCATCGAGCACATGTTGAGATGGCGCTGCGCGAAACGCAGCTTGTGCCATTCGCTCATCACATAGCCGCCGTCGACCTTGCAGAACTCGTTGGTGGTCAGGCCGCCGACGTTCGGCATCAGCTTGAGATACGGCGCGGTCCTGGTCACCACGCCCGGCTCCAGCAGGGTATCGCCGTCGATCACCGCAACCACAGCGTCGGGCGGCGGCATGTCGCGCGAGATCGCGCGGAAGCCCTGCGCCAGGCCATCGCGCTTGCCGGTGCCCGGCACGCGGACGATCTTCAGCCGCACGCGGCGCGGCGGCGCGATGCGGCGCCATAGATCGGTGATCAGACGCTCATCGCTCATCTCGACGATCGAGGCCACCACCACCGCCGGCCAGCCGCAGCGGATCGCTTCCTCGATGGTGGCGCGGTAGACGTCGGCGGTGGTCTGCGCGTCGATGCGGAAGCTGGTCACCATCAGGTACACGCGCGACGGCGCCGCCGCCTCGCCCATCGCCTCGACCTGCGCGCGCAGGCGCGGATACTCGCGGTGCAGGAACAGCATCGCGCGGACGAAATGGATGATGCGCAGCGAGTAGCGCCAGACGCCCAGCGCGCCGATGGCCAGCACGTAGTTCGCCGAGCCCGGCTCGAAGGCATCGGCCGGCAACAGCAGCGCGACCAGCACCAGCAGGGTGGCGTAGACCAGCCAGCCGGCGGCATCCATCCACCGCGGCCGCGCTTCCGGCGGCCGCGGTGTCTGGTGATCGAAGGCGGTGGCGATCGAGGTCGTCACGGCCGCCCTTACCAGCAGATGCCCTGCATGTCCTCGGTCGACGGATGCGGCATGAAGCCGACCAGATCGACCACCTTGCGCTCATTGCGCGAGCCGTTGACGTACTTCTCGAAGCTCTTGTCGCGCAGGCCCAGCACCAGCACCTCGGACTCGTCGATCACTTCATCGAGATCGGACTTCAGCAGCGAGGAAATGTGCGGGATCTTGGAGTTGATGTAGTCGCGGTTGGCACCGTGCACGCGCGCGTATTCGACGTTCTTGTCGTAGATGCTGACCTCGTAGCCCTTGCCGATCAGCATCTCCGCCAGCTCCACCAGAGGGCTTTCGCGCAGGTCGTCGGTCTTGGCCTTGAACGACAGACCGAGCAGGCCGATCTTGCGCGAGCCGAACGACTCGACCAGATCGAAAGCTTTCTTGACCTGCACCTGGTTGGTGGTCATCAGCGACTTCAGCAGCGGAATGTCGACGTCCAGCTGCGTGCCGCGGTAGGTCAGCGCGCGCACGTCCTTGGGCAGGCAGGAGCCGCCGAAGGCATAGCCGGGCCGCATGTAATAGTCGGACAGGTTGAGCTTGGTGTCCTTGCAGACCACTTCCATGACCTGGCGGCCGTCGACGCCGGCGGCCTTGGCGATGTTGCCGATCTCGTTGGCGAACGAGATCTTGGTGGCATGCCAGACGTTGCACGAGTACTTGACCATCTCGGCAACTTCGATCGACTTGCGGACGATCTCGGCCGGCAGGTGCTCGTACAGCGAGGCGAGCAGATCGCCGGAGGCCTTGTCCCACTCGCCGATCACCGTCATCGGCGGGTGGTTGTAGTCATGGATCGCGGTGCTCTCGCGCAGGAACTCGGGGTTCACCGCAATGCCGAAGTCGACGCCGGCGAGCTTGCCGGAGGTCTCTTCGAGCAGCGGCACGACGGTGCCGTTGACGGTGCCCGGCAGCACGGTGCTGCGCACGACCACCGTATGGCGCGTCTTCTTGTGCTTGATCACCTCGCCGATCTCGCGGGCCACGGCTTCGATGTAGACCAGATCCAGATCGCCGCTCTTCTTGCTCGGCGTGCCGACGCAGATCATCGACAGCTCAGTGTTCTCGATCGCATCGCGCGTATCGGAGGTGGCGCGCAGGCGGCCGCTGTCGACGCCGGCCTTGAGCAGTTCTTCCAGACCCGGCTCGACGATCGGCGACTTGCCGGCGTTGATCAGCTTGACCTTGTCGGCGGAGACGTCGACGCCGATGACGGTGTGGCCGCGTTCCGCGAAGCAGGCGGCGCAGACCGCGCCGACGTAACCCATGCCGAAAATGCTGATGTTCATTGCAGACCCCAAGTGATGAATGGCGTGGTGAAGGAAGTGACGCGGTGTGTCGTGGTGTTCATGCCGGCTCGCCGCCGATCCGCGCGAGCAGTTCCTCGGTGCGGCTGTGCATCAGGGCGGCATCGCCGCGCGACTCGACGTTGAGCCTCAGGACCGGCTCGGTGTTGGACCCGCGCAGGTTGAAGCGCCAGTCGGCGTACTCGACCGACAGGCCGTCGACTTTCTCGATCGCCTGCGCATCCGGCGCGTAATGCGCTTCGATCGCGGCGAGCGTGGCCGCCTGATCGGTCACCTTGCGGTTGATCTCGCCACTGGCCGGAAAAGCGCGCAGACGCTCGGCGACCAGTTGCGACAGCGGCCTGCCGGTCTGGCTGATCAGCTGCGCCACCAGCAGCCACGGAATCGTGCCGTTGTCGCAGTAGGCGAAATCGCGGAAGTAGTGATGCGCGCTCATCTCGCCGCCATAGATGGCGTTCTCGGCGCGCATGCGCTCCTTGATGAAGGCGTGGCCGGTCTTGCTCTGCACCGGCGTGCCGCCGGCGGCGCGCACCATGTCGATGGTGTTCCAGCTCAGCCGCGGGTCGTGGATGATCTTCGGGCTCGTCGCGGGATCGGCGGCGCGCGCGCGGCGCAGCATCGCCTCGGCGAGCAGGCCGACGATGTAGTAGCCCTCGATGAACTCGCCGCGCTCGTCGAACAGGAAGCAGCGGTCGAAGTCGCCGTCCCAGGCCACGCCGAAGTC
>CBINNP010000084.1:0-13303 GCA_966252075.1 uncultured Solimonas sp. | reverse complement strand
CACGCGCGCGACGTCGCGGCCGTCGACGATGCCGCCGGCGGCGGCGACCGGCACACCGGCGATGGCGAGCACGCCCGGCAGCAGTTCCGCCAGCGGCTGCAGCCCGCGGACGTGGCCGCCGGCTTCGATGCCCTGGACGATCAGCGCCGCGGCGCCGGCCTCTTGCGCCTGATGCGCGTCGGCGATCGAGCCGACCTGGTGGACGACGAGGATGCCCGCCGCGCGCAGCCGGCCGATCAGTTCCGGGTACACGTCCCAGAACAGGCCGACGACCGGCACGCGCAGCTCGATACAGAGCCGGACCTGTCGTTCCAGCAGCGCCGGCTCGGTCGCCGCCGGTAGCAGATTGACGCCGAACGGCCGGTCGGTGCCGGCACGCACCCGCGCCACTTCGTCGCGGATCAGCGTGACCGGCTCGCGCACCATGCCCAGAAAGCCGAAGCCGCCCGCCTGCGTCACGGCGACGAGCAGTTCCGAGCGCGCCACCCCGCCCATGCCGGCCAGGATCAGTGGATAGCGGCAGCCCAGCAGCTCGCACAGCGGCGTGTGCAGGACGGTTTCGGCGAGGCTGGCAGGGGCTTGGCGCGGCGCATTCGACATGGCGGGGGCTCGATGAAGCGCAGGCGGTTCGCTCGCCCGCCGATTATCGGAGTCGCATTTGAGTGCAGACAAACGAATAATTATCTTCATTCAAATGAAAAATCATGATGTGAAGCATGGATATTGATCTCGCCCGGACTTTTCTGGAAATCGCCTCCACCGGCAGCTTCGTCGCCGCCGCCGAGCGCCTGCACCTGACCCAGACCGCGGTCAGCGCGCGCGTGCGGACGCTGGAGCAATTGCTCGGCCGGCCGCTGTTCATCCGCAACAAGGCGGGCGCGCGGCTGACGCCGGCCGGTGAGCGTTTCATGCGTCACGCCGCCAGTCTGGTGCAGGGCTGGGAACGCGCACGCCAGCGCGTCGCGTTGCCGCCGGGTCGGGCAGACGGCGTCAGTGTCGGCGGCGAGCCGAGCATCTGGCACCCGCTGCTGGCGGACTGGCTGATCTGGATGCATCAGGTCTGCCCGGCGGTGGCCTTGCGCGCCGACGTCGATGCACCGGACCGGCTGCTGGACCGCGTGCAGGACGGTTCGCTGGACATGGCGGTGCTCTATCACCCGCCGCAGCGCCCCGGTCTGGTCTGCGAGCTGCTGATGGAAGAAAAGCTGGTGCTGGTCAGCAGCGCCGCCGACGGCGGTCTGGACCCGGCGTGCTATGTCTACGTCGACTGGGGTCCGAGCTTTGCGCTGAACCATCAGGCGCTGTTCCCGGAGCAGGCCAATCCACCGGTCTGTATCTCGCTCGGCCCGCTGGCGCTGACCTACGTGCTCAGCGTCGGCGGTGCCGGTTACTTCCGTGCCGGCACGGTGGCGCCGTTTCTGGCCAGCGGCGCGCTGCACCGCGTGCCGGGCGCGCCGGCCTTGTCGCATTCGGCGTATGCGGTTTATGTCGCCGACCACGACCGCGAGGTGCTGGCGCGGGCGCGCCAGGGCCTGCATGCAGTGGCGGGGCGCGACGAATCGCCCGGTCCGACACAGCCGGTCGGCGCACGTGCCGAGCCGCCGGGCGCGACGGCCGCCGCAGCGGCCCGCTGATTCACGGACGGATTTTTCCTCCGGACCGCGCCGTATCGCCGGCGGCATCCGCGCGCGCGATCCCCAGGCGGCTGGCGAGCCGCTGCAGGTTGCCGCGATCCAGCCCCAGCTCACGCGCCGCAGCCGCCCAGCTGCCTTGCGCGCGCTGCAGCGCGGCGGCGATCAGCTGCCGCTGATAGTCGGCGACGGCGCTGCGCAGCGCGGCGGGCGGCAGCGTGGGCGCCTGCGGCGTGCTCGCGGCCTCTTGCGGCGGTCGTGCCGCCGGCAGGTCGATGTTGTCGAGGTCGATGCTGACCACGCGCGACGGCTGCTCGCTGCCGGCGCGCGCCTTGAGCGCGGCGCGGCCGATCAGGTGTTCCAGCTCGCGGACATTGCCCGGCCAGTCGTGCGCGAGCAGCGCGGCCTGCGCCTCGCTGCCCAGGCGCAGGCCGCGCAGGCGCAGCCGCGCACGATTCTGTTCGAGGAAGTGCCCGGCCAGCAGCAGCACGTCGCGGCCGCGCTCGCGCAGCGGCGGCACACGCAGCGGATAGACGCTCAGGCGGTGATAGAGGTCGGCGCGGAAACGCCCGGCGCGCACTTCGTCGGCGAGGTCGCGGTTGGTGGCGGCGACGATGCGCACGTCGACGCGATGCTCGCGGTCCGAGCCGAGCCTTTGCAGCTGGCCGCTCTGCAGCACGCGCAGCAGCTTGGCCTGCGCCGCCAGCGGCAGTTCGCCCACCTCGTCGAGAAACAGCGTGCCGCTGTTGGCCAGCTCGAACTTGCCGCTGCGTTCGCTCAGCGCGCCGGAGAACGCGCCGCGCACGTGGCCGAACAGCTCGCTCTCGATCAGCGCTTCGGGCAGCGCCGCGCAGTTGATGCTGACCAGCGGCCGTTGCGCGCGCGGCGAGCGCGCGTGGATCGCCTGCGCGACCAGTTCCTTGCCGGTGCCGGTCTCGCCGCCGATCAGCACCGTCAGCTCACTGGCGGCGACGACCTCGATCTCGGCGAGCAGCCGCTTGTGCGCGGCGCTGTGGCCGATCAGCTCGGGAAGCGCGGTATAAGCCGCCATCTGCCGGTAACGCTCTGCCAGCAGCTGTTCGTCGCGGGCGCGACGCTCCAGCGCGTCGACGCGCTCCACGGTCTTGATCACTGCCGCGATCAGCCGGCTGAAGGCGTCGAGATGGTCGAGATCGGCAGCGCCGAAGCGCGAGGGATCGAGCGCGTCCACCGTCACCAGTCCCCAGGGCTGCTCGTCGATGCGTAGCGGGCAGCCCATGCAATCGTGGACTTCGAGCGCACCGCGCGGCGCTTCGATCAGGCCGTCATAGGGGTCGGGCAGCGTGCAGTCGGCCGCGAACCGCGTCGCGCCGGGGCGATCGAGCAGCGCCGCCAGACGCGGGTGCTCGTCAATCCGGAAGCGGCGGCCCAGGGTATCGGTGCTGAGTCCCGCCACCGCCAGCGGAATCAGCTGCGCACCGTCCAGCCGCAGCAGCGCCACCGCGTCGCAGGGAATCAGCGAGCGCAGCGCGGTGAGCAGGCGCTGGTAGCGCTCGCCCTCCGGCAGTTGGCCGGCCAGGTCGTCGATCACCGGGAGCAGGGCGGCGAACAACGGAGTCGTCGTCATTTAGACGGCATCATGTCGATTAGACATCAAAAAGGAAATGTCATTTTTACATCATCACGATCAATACACTGATTTTAAAGGAGAGATATGGAGGCATGAAAAGTGATGCCGGTCCGCAGCCGGCAGTATCGCCGGCACAACCGGAGATTCGACCGTGCTGTCCGCCGCCCATCGCGATATCGTCAAAGCCACCGTGCCGCTGCTCGAAACCGGCGGCGAAGCGCTCACCCGGCATTTCTACCGCATCCTGCTCGACGAGCATCCGCAGCTGCGCCCGCTGTTCAATCAGGCCCACCAGGCCAGCGGCGAGCAGCAGCGCGCGCTGGCCAACGGCGTGCTCATGTATGCCCGGCACATCGACCGCCTGGACGCGCTGGGCGATCTGGTCGGGCAGATCGTCAACAAGCATGTCTCGCTGCAGGTCTTGCCCGAGCACTACCCGCTGGTCGGCGCCGCGCTGCTGCGCGCGATCCGCGAGGTGCTCGGCGAGCAGATCGCCACGCCGGCGGTGATCGAGGCATGGGGCGCGGCTTACGGCCAGCTCGCCGACATCCTCATCGGTGCCGAAGAAAGCCTCTACGCGCGCGCGGCGGGCGAAGCCGGCGGCTGGCGCGGTGCCCGCGCTTTCCGCATCGCGCGCAAGCAGGCCGAGAGCGCCGAGATCAGTTCGTTCTATCTGCAGCCCGCCGACGGCGGCGCGGTCGTGGACTTCCGGCCGGGGCAGTACATCGGCCTGCGCGTCGTCATCGACGGCGAGGAGCATCGCCGCAACTACTCGCTGTCGGCGCCTGGCAATGGCCGCGAGTACCGCATCAGCGTCAAGCGCGAGCCGCAAGGCATCGTCTCGCGCCATCTCCACGACCGCCTGCAGGCGGGCGATACGGTCGAGCTGTTCGCCCCGGCCGGCCATTTCACGCTGAAGCCCTCGCAGCGGCCGCTGGCGCTGATCTCCGCCGGCGTCGGCATCACGCCGGTGCTGAGCATGCTGGAAGCCGCGCTCGGCAGCGGCCGCGACATCCATTTCATCCATTACGCGCGCAACCGCGCCGTGCACGCCTTCCGCGATCACGTCGACGCGCTGGCGGTAAAGCATCCGCAACTCAGCCGGCGCTTCTGCTACAGCGAGCCTCACGACGGCGACGTCGCCGATGCGACCGGCCTGCCGAACGATGTCCATCTGGCGCAGTGGTTGCCGCAGCCGCGCGACATCGACGTCTACTTCATCGGACCCAAGCCGTTCATGGCGCAGGTGCGCGCTTCGCTGCGCCGGCTCGGCGTTCCGGACGCGCAGTGCCATCACGAGTTCTTCGGGCCGGCATCCGCGCTGGACGGCTGAGGCAACGCAGCCGCTACACCGCGGGCCGCGGTGGATTGTTGTTCACCGCGACAGCGGGCGTGAGCGGCTGGTTTCCGATTCACGCTGGTGGCGGCGCGCCTTGAGCAGATCGTGGCGCGTCACGATGCCGATGACGCGATGATCATCGCGGTCGACGACGGGAATGCGGCCCAGGCCCGATTCCAGGATCAGATCGGAGACGACCTCGCCCGGCGTATCCGAGTAGGCGAACGGCAGCGAGGCGTCGGAAACGTGTTCGGCCAGCGTGCCTTCGAGCGGCGTTGCGGCGCGTTGCCAGCGTAGCGCGTCGCTGCGTGAAACCAGGCCGGCGAGCCGGCCGGATGCGTCGACGACGGGATAGCTGCGATGTACCGCCTGCGCGATGAAGAAGCGGCACACCTCTGCGATCGACAGCGTGCCGGCGAGCGTGTGCGGCGCCGGCGTCATCAGCTGCCGGGCCTGCAGGAAGCCGAGCGGATCGACCGTGTACTCCTGCAGTACGTGCCGTCCGCGGCGTGCGAGCCGCTCGGTCAGGATCGAGCGGCGCATCAGCAGCACGCTGACGGCATAGGCCGCCGCAGCAGCGGCGAGAGTCAAGGGCAGGGCGTCGAAGCGGCCGCTGAGTTCGGCGGCGAACACCGCGCCGGTCAGCGGCGCACGCATCGCGCCGCTCATGATGCCGGCCATGCCCAGCAGCGCCCAGCTGCCCGGATCACCCGGCAACAGTTGGCCGGCCAGATAGCCGGCGGCCCCGCCGAGAATCAGCAGCGGCGCCAGCACGCCGCCCGAGGTGCCCGAGCCCAGGGCAGTGAGCCAGACGACAGCCTTGAGGCTCATGAGGAACAAGGCCGCCTTGAAACTCAGCGAGCCGTCGAGCAGATCCTGGATGCTTTGATAGCCAGCGCCGAGCACCAGCGGATTGAGCAAGCCGCCCAGGCCGACGACAACGGCGCCGAGCGCGGGCCACCACATCCAGTGCAGCGGCAGGCGATGAAAGGCATCCTCGATGCGGTACAGCAGCGACGACAGCACGGTGGCCTGCAAGCCGACGAGCGTGCCCAGCAGGCAGGCGACGGCCAGTGGCCAGAGTCCGGACGGCAGGGTGGCGCTCAGCGGGAACAGCGCGCCGTGACCGATCAGCAGGGGCCGCCAGGCCAGCGAGACGAGCGCTGCGGTCACCACCGGCACGAAGCTGCGCGGTTTCCATTCGAACAGCAGGACCTCGATCGCCAGCAGGATCGCTGCGACCGGCGTGCCGAAGATCGCGGTCATGCCGGCGGCCGCGCCGGCGACGAGCAGGGTTTTCCGCTCTGCCGCGCTGAGGTGGAAGCACTGCGCGAACAGCGAGCCGACGGCACCACCGGTCATGATGATCGGTCCCTCCGCGCCGAAAGGACCACCACTGCCGATGGAGATGGCCGACGAGATCGGCTTGAGCAGGGCGACCTTCAAGGACAGCCGGCTCTCTCCGAACAGAATGGCTTCGATGGCCTCCGGAATGCCGTGACCGCGGATCTTCTCGGTGCCGAAGCGCGCCATCAGGCCGACGACGAGGCTGCCGACGACCGGGACAGCGACCATGCCGATGCCCAGCGCCGTATCGGTGATCTGTACCGGAGCGGCGGAAAGCCGGCCGAACCAGAACAGCTGAGTGGCGATGGCGATCAGCTTGAGCAGGCACCAGGCGCCGAACGCGCCGCCGCTGCCGACTACGAGCGCCATCGCGGTGAGCAGCAACATGCGGCGATCGACGCTGTGATCGCCGAGACGGTGCGTCGCCGCGCGGCGGAAGGCGTTGGGGTTCATCGATATGACAGGTGAGGGAATTCCGCGATTATGTCGTACTGCGACATAAATAACGAAGGTGAGAAAAGCAATATGGCTTTGACAAACGCACGGCTCAGCGATGCCGACTATCGGGCGCTGTCCGACATCCGCTTTGCGCTGCGCAAGTTCCTGGCGTTCAGCGAGGAGATGGCGGCCGCGCAGGGGCTGACGCCGCAGCAGCACCAGGCCCTGCTGAGCATTCGCGGCATGCCGGACGGCAGCGCAACGGTCGGCCATGTCGCCGAGCGCTTGCTATTGAAGCCGCACAGCGCCAGCGGTCTGGTCGGCCGCCTCGAATCGCTGGGCCTGGTGACGCGACTATGGTCCGCGGAGGATCGCCGACAGACCGTACTGCGACTGACGCGCAAGGCCGAGACCTGTCTGGCCGGACTGTCGGCGACGCACCGGCACGAACTGCAGCGCTTGCGTCCCGAGTTGCAGAGACTGCTATCGCAACTGTGAGTGCGGGTGGCTTGGCCCCGGCGATCCATCATTTTGTTGAGTGATGGCAAGCAAAATTCTTCGTTGGTCAGCGCTGCGCGCGGCTTTCATACTGCGCTCCGCATTGGCAACCGGAGAATTCCAGATGAGCGACTACGGGGATATCACGTACGAGGTCGGTGACAACGCGGTGCGCATCACGATCAATCGTCCCGAGGTCTACAACGCCTTCCGCCCGCAGACGGTCGAAGAATTGATCCTGGCCTTCCGCCGTGCCGACGAGGAAAAGTCGGTCAATGCGGTGATCTTCGGCGGTGCCGGCGACAAGGCGTTCTGCACCGGCGGCGATCAGAAAGTACATTTGTCGGACGACGGCCTCTACGGTCCGCGCGGGCTCGTCGGTCTGCCGATCGAGGAATTGCATTCGGCCATTCGCGATTGCCGCAAGGTGGTCATCGCGCGTGTGCAGGGATACGCCGTCGGCGGCGGACACGTGCTATGCACGCTCTCCGATCTGGCGATCGCGTCCGAGCGGGCGCAGTTCGGTCAGGTGGGACCCAAGGTGGGTTCGGTGGACCCGGGCTTCGGCACCGCCTATCTGGCGCGCGTGATCGGCGAGAAGCGGGCGCGTGAGGTTTGGTTTCTCTGCCGTCGCTACAGCGCGAATCAGGCGTACGAACTGGGCCTGGTCAACAAGGTGGTCGCCCACGATCAGCTCGATGCGGAATGCGAAACCTGGGCCGCCGAGATCAACGCGCTATCGCCGACCGCGATCGCCATTGCCAAGCGCTCCTTCAATGCCGATTCGGAAAGCATTCGCGGCCTGAGCTTTCTGGGCATCGCCGCGGTGAAGGGCTTCTATCAGAGCGAGGAGTCCCGCGAGGGCGTGCGCGCGTTCAACGAGAAGCGCAAGCCGGATTTCAAGAAATACGCCTGATCCGGTGCCGGCGTCCGGCCCGGCGCGAGCCGCTGCGGTTTGCGCCGGGCTGACGCATCATGTGTGCAGGCCACCTGCTGGAAGCTCACGCATGAATGCTCTTGCACCCCAACGCATCGCCGCCGTCGCCACCGATCTGGGCGAAGGCATGCGCATCGCCCGCGCCTTGCCGACCAAGCTGCGGCGGACGATCGGCGCCTGGTGCTTCCTCGACCATATCGGCCCGGTCGATGTCGCGCAGACGCGCGGGCTGCGCGTCGGGCCGCATCCGCACATCGGCCTGCAGACCGTGACCTGGCTGCTGGAAGGCGAGATCTTCCATCGCGACAGCCTCGGCAGCCTGCAGATGATCCGGCCGGGCCAGCTCAATCTGATGACCAGCGGCAACGGCATTTCGCATTCCGAGGAGTCGCCGACGCCGCATTCGCCGGCGATTCATGGCGTGCAGTTCTGGATCGCGCTGCCGGACAGTGCGCGGCACGGCGCGCCAGCGTTTGATCATCACCCCGAGTTGCCGAAGCTGGAGCAGGGCGACGCACGGATCACGGTGCTGATCGGCGAGTTTGCGGGTGCCACGTCGCCGGCGCGCGTCTACACGCCTTTGCTGGGACTGGACGTGGCCTTGCCTGCCGCGGGCAGCGCCACGCTGCCGCTGCGTGACGACTTCGAGTACGGCGTGATGCTGACGCGTGGCAGCGTGCGCGTCGATGGCGAGCTGCTGGAGCAGGGCACGCTGCTCTACCTGCCGCCGGGTCGTCGCGAGCTGCGCATCGACGCCGATGCGGCTGCGCAACTGGTGCTGATCGGCGGTGAGCCGTTCCCGGAGCCGCCGCTGATGTGGTGGAATTTCGTCGGCCGCAGCAAGGACGAGATCACGGCGGCGTGCCGCGAATGGAATGCGGGTGCAGCACGCTTCGGCGAGGTGATCGGTTACGACGGATCGCGTCTGACGGCGCCGCTGCCGCCGTGGGCGCAGCCGCCCGACGGCGTGGTGGACAACCCATAGTTCCGGGATAGTCTGACGAGCCCGTAGCTGCGGAGACCGCCATGTACGTCGCCATCTATCGCTGGCGCGTGAAGCCCGGCAAGGAAGCACAGTTCCGCGAGGCCTGGCGGCGCGGCACGCGGGCGATCACGCGGATCTACGGCTCGCGCGGCTCGCGTCTGCACCGAGATCGCGAAGGCCGGTTTCTCGGCTATGCGCTGTGGCCGGACGAAGCCAGCTGGCAGCGCGCCTTCGACGCCAGGATGGTCTACGACGATCCGCAGGCGCGGGCAATGTTCATCGACGCGCTGGAAGAAGACTCACGGCCCGGCGAGCTGATCGCGGCGATGGAAGTGCTGGATGATCTGCTGCTGTGAGGGCCGGCCCTCAAACTGAAAATGGCGGCGCTGGATCAGCGCCGCCATTTTGTCCCGCGCCTCAAAAATGCCTCAATCCAGCAGGCTCAGATCGCGCACCGCGCCGCGGTCGGCGCTGGTGGTGAGCTTGGCGTAGGCCTTGAGCGAGGCGCTGACCTTGCGCTTGCGCAGTTCGGCCGGCTTCCAGCCGCGGGCGTCCTGCGCGGCGCGGCGGTGCGCCAGCTCCTCGTCGCTGAGTTCGACGCGGATGACGCGTTCCGGGATGTCGATGACGACGCGATCGCCGTTCTGCACCAGACCGATCGTGCCGCCTTCCGCCGCCTCCGGCGAGACGTGGCCGATCGACAAGCCGGCAGTGCCGCCGGAGAAGCGGCCGTCGGTAACCAGTGCGCAAGCCTTGCCCAGGCCCTTGGACTTCAGATAGCTGGTCGGGTACAGCATCTCCTGCATGCCGGGGCCGCCGCGCGGGCCCTCGTAACGGATCAGCACGACGTCGCCGGCTTTCACCTTGCCACCGAGAATCGCCTCGACGGCGGCGTCCTGGCTCTCGAACACCACGGCCGGGCCGCTGAACTTGAGGATGCTGGCGTCGACGCCGGCGGTCTTGACGATGCAGCCGCGCTCGGCAAGGTTGCCGTACAGCACGGCGATGCCGCCGTCCTGGCTGTGCGCATGGGCCTTGTCGCGGATGCAGCCTTTCTGGCGATCGAGGTCGAGCGTGTCGTAGCGCGTCGCCTGCGAGAACGCAGTCTGCGTCGGGATGCCGGCCGGGCCGGCGCGGTAGAAGCTGCGCACCGCCTCATCCTGCGTGTGCACGATGTCCCACTGGTCCAATGCTTCGGAAAACGTGGCGCTGTGCACCGTCGGCACGCTCGCGTCGAACAGGCCGGCGCGATCCAGCTCGCCGAGGATCGCCATCACGCCGCCGGCGCGGTGCACGTCTTCCATGTGGTAGTGCGAGGACGGCGCGACCTTGCACAGGTTGGGCACCTTGCGCGACAGGCGGTCGATGTCCTGCATCGTGAAGTCGACGCCGCCTTCCTGCGCAGCGGCGAGCAGATGCAGCACGGTGTTGGTCGAGCCGCCCATCGCGATGTCGAGCGACATCGCATTGGTGAACGCGGTCTTGTTGGCGATATTGCGCGGCAGTACGCGCTCGTCGTCCTCGACGTAGTAGCGCTTGGCCAGTTCCACCACCAGCCGGCCGGCGCGGCGGAACAGCTGCTCGCGGTCGACATGCGTGGCCACCACCGAGCCATTGCCCGGCAGCGACAGGCCCAGCGCCTCGGTCAGGCAGTTCATCGAATTGGCGGTGAACATGCCGGAGCAGGAGCCGCAGGTCGGGCAGGCGGAACGCTCGATCTGGTTGACGTCGGCGTCGGAGACCTTGTCGTCGGCGGCGGCGACCATCGCGTCGACCAGATCGAGCGGGATCGGCTTGTCGCTGCCGGCGAGCTTGGTCTTGCCGGCTTCCATCGGGCCGCCGGAGACGAATACCACCGGGATGTTCAGGCGCATCGCCGCCATCAGCATGCCGGGCGTGATCTTGTCGCAGTTGCTGATGCAGACCAGCGCGTCGGCGGTATGCGCATTGACCATGTACTCGACGCTGTCGGCGATGATGTCGCGCGAGGGCAGCGAATAGAGCATGCCGTCATGACCCATCGCGATACCGTCGTCGACGGCGATGGTGTTGAACTCCTTGCCGATGCCGCCGGCCTTCTCGATCTCGCCGATCACCAGCTGGCCGAGATCCTTGAGATGCACGTGGCCGGGCACGAACTGCGTGAACGAGTTGGCGACGGCGATGATCGGCTTCTCGAAGTCGCCGTCCTTCATGCCGGTGGCGCGCCACAGCGCGCGGGCGCCCGCCATGTTGCGGCCGGCGGTACTGGTACGGGAGCGATAGACGGGCATGGCAGTGTCCTGGCTGGCGGAAGGCGGGCTGGGCGCCCTCGAAGGGCTGTGAGGCGCGTATTCTGCTGCCGTTTTGCTATAGCGGCCAATACAATATTGGGAACGTCGCTATAGGGGCTGCGAATAGTGGAACTGCGCCAGCTGCGGTATTTCGTTGCCATCGTCGAGGAGGGCAGCCTGTCGCGCGCCGCGACCCGGCTGCACGTCTCGCAACCGCCGCTGTCGACCCAGCTCAAGGCACTGGAAGACGAGATCGGTACCGAGCTTCTGATGCGCAGCAATCGCGGCGTTACGCCCACCGCGGCCGGCGCCGCCTTTTACGAAGAAGCCCGCGCGGTGCTGGCGCGGCTGGACCAGGCGCGCGGTCTGGCGCTGCAGGCGCAGAGCGGCGAGGTGGGCGTGCTGTCGATCGGCTTCGTGTCGATCGCCGACTACAGCATCCTGCCGCCGACGCTGAAGCGCTTCCGCAGCCGCTATCCGCGCGTCGAAGTGCAGTTGCAGGAGCTGACCACCGACGCGCAGATCCGCGAGCTGCGTGCAGCGCGGCTGGATCTGGCCATCGGCCTGGCGCCGGTCGACGAGCCCGATCTGCAATTCAGCCGCGTGCTGCAGGAGGAGCTGGTGCTTGCCGCACCCTCAGGCCATCCAGCGATCGCCGGCACCGGCGCCGTCGACCTGCGCGCGCTGTCCAAGACCAGCTTCATCGTGCCGCCTCGCGACGTCGGCCCCGGCCTCTACGACCTCATCATCAGCCAGTGCCGCGCCGCCGGCTTCGCGCCGCGCATCACCCAGCGCGCGCGGCAGATGCAGACCGTCATCGGCCTGGTGTCCTGTGGCATGGGAGTGGCGCTCGTCCCCTCATCGGTGCAGAACCTGCAGCGCACTGGCGTCCAGTACCGCCCGCTGCGCGGTCGCCCGGCGCGCATCGAACTCGGCATCCTGCAACTGCGCGGCGCGGCCAACCCGCTGGCACAGAATTTTGTGGAGACGCTGGGGCAGGTCGCTGCGGGCGACGAATAGGGGGCACCTCAAATCATCGTAGGTCGCGGTAGTTCCGTCAGTCGCGGCTGGGCGGATTCATCTCGAACCTCCACCGTCTTCGCTTGGATGCGGATCAGCCCCGAGAGCTGTCCCAGAAAGACAGCTTCCTCACGACGATGTACGCGCATCTTCAGATACACGCGCCGCAGTTGAGTTTCAGCAGTGTTCAGAGAGACATTCAGATTCGCCGCTATCTGCGCGGAGCTATTTCCCTGCGCCGCCAGCATCAGTACGGCCTGCTGCATACGGGACAGCCTGAATGCTTTGTTGCGGGCCCTTGGCGAACTGCCGTCCGGAAATCTCGGCTCTTCTCTCTCAGCATTCATGGCGGGATGCACTCGTATCCGTAGATGGAATCCGACGAAGCTTGCCGCGAGGGAATGCCCGTCGCTGTGAGCAAATTCAAACGAAAGGCTTGGCATGCTTCGTCGGACGTAGCGATACGAGGATGTCTTACATGAATATCGGATAACGGCGTCACGGGAAAAGCTGAAAGGGGTATCGGGAGTCCGATATCTATACGCGCTGTGAGATCTGCTGGAATTCTTTGCGACCGCATACGCAACACCCTTACCGATAGAGAGCGGAAATGAAATCAATTGCTGGGATGCTTATCGCCATGGGCCTCGCCCTTCTGTGGCCCATCATTGCCGGCGCCGCTGCTGACAGCGGGGTCAAGCCGCGGAGCGGGGTGATCAAGATCAGCGCAGACCTTAATGTCACTGGTCTTCCAGCTGTCGCCTTAGGACCGTCGGGAGATGCAGTAGTGGTCTGGCAAGCGATGCCCGAAGGCGAACTTCCAAAAGTGTTTGCAAGCCGCTATTCGGCAGACGGCGCGGCTTTGGGGCCTGTACTCTCGGTCAGTGATCGCTTCAGCCCTTCCGGTGGATGGTTGACCGCCCCGAATGATGTGGAAGCTGACGCGCATGGGAACTTTCTAATCGCGTGGGCCGCCATTGCTGCAGAGGCAGGGGAATCGGCCGGCCCATTACTTGGAAGACGTTATGCGGCGAACGGTGTCCCGCTGGGCGAGCCGCTCCGGCTCAGCCCTCCAGCACCCACTTCTGAGTGGGGAGCACCACATAATGCGGATATCACCATGCTGCGCAGCGGTCACTTCATCTCCACCTGGAGCGTCACGGATGGGGCTGGCCGTGCGCGCATCCAGGCACGTCGTTTCGATGCAGCAGGAAGCCCCTTGGAGT
>CBINNP010000083.1:0-13323 GCA_966252075.1 uncultured Solimonas sp. | reverse complement strand
TCATTACCCTCGTCCTCATCGCCGAGGCATTACGATAGTGTCAACAGGCCCTAGCCGGCGACGGCCTGCGCGCGGGGCGCGCCGCTACCGCCGGCTAGGTGTCGAGGCGGTTCAGCCCTGCTCCTTGCGCAGATATTCGAGGTAGGCGGTCGGCCACATGAACTCCGACCAGCCGACGCCCGGCTTGCCGTCGATCTCGGCGCGCATCGCGCCTTCGTACAGCGTGCAGCTCGGCACCGGCAGCAGCGGGAAATGGCCGAAGTAGGCGCCGGTCACGCGCGTGCTGCGGCCGGCGGTGTCGACCACGGTGGCGTCGACCGTCTTGTGGCGGTACTGCGCATCGACGGTGAAATCGACATCGACCGAGGCGACCTCGGCCATCTTGCCGTCACGGAGCACGTAACCGCGCAGCTCGGTCTTGCCGCGCGCATTGATTTGCCAGAAGTGCACCGCGGTGTCGGTGCCGGCCTGCGCATGCAGCCACTTCCAGTGCTGCGGCACATCCCAGTCGCGCGAGCCCCAGGAATGGTCGCGCGCCGCCGTGGTGTCGACCGTGTAGGACTTGCCGTCAACGCTCAGCGTGCCGCGGACCTTGCCGGCCTGTTCCAGGCGGTTGGTCGCCGCCCACGTGGGGCAGCCGTCGGGATGGAAGCCGTAGGCATAGGCCGGGTGCAGCGCCTCGAAGCTGATGTCGAGCTTGATGCGCTCGCTGTCGACCTTGACCTTGGCCGTCTGCAGCTTGAGATCCTGCTGCAGATGCAGCTTGCCGACGCGCCAGTCATTGAAGTTGGCATCGGCGCCGACGTCGATGCCGTCGATCGCCTCGACGATCGGCGCATCGCCCACCGTCGGGCCGTAGACGACGAAAATGGCGCCGGCGATGTTGTCCTTGGTCACCCAGGTGTAGATGAAGGTGCCGAGGCCGTGCTCCGGCAGGGCGATGACATACGGAATCGACTCGCGCTCCAGCGGCAGGTCGCGCAGCTTGTGGCGGCCGTCGTTGACAGGGTCGAGAACGGGGACCGGACGGTCGATGGGCTTGCTCATGGTTTCCTCAGAATTATTGGAATGGTGGTTGCGGGCGTCACGCGCGCAGCGGCGCCAGCAGGGTGTCGATCGCCGGGATCGACTTCGGATCGGGCTCCCAGCCCTGCATCAGCAGCCATGAGCGATCGCGCAGCAGCTGCTCCTTGGACATCGACAGCGTCAGCGCATGCGCCTTGGCGCGCGCGGCAGCATCGCCGTCGCTCTGCAGCGCGCTGATCACGGCGCCGGTGCTGGTGCGCAGCGCGCGCACGGCCTGCAGCACCGCGTCGGGCGAAGACTTGACGCCCTCCAGCGTCGCCGCCGCCGCCTGCTGCACGCCGGCCAGCGCCTTGCCGGCGGCCTGCGTTTCTGCGCCGCCGGCGGCGAGCGCGTGCAAGGACTGCGCGTAGTCGACCATCCGCGCCAGCTCGTCGCAGTCGAAGCGGAACTGCAGCGGCAACTGCTGGCCCAGCAGCGTCAGCAGGCCGATCACCAGGCGCGCCTGCTCTTGCGCCAGCTTGTTGTTGGCATCGACGGCCGGCAGGACCACGTCGGTCAGCGCCTTGATGGCGCTCTTGAGTTGTACTTCTGGACGCATTTGCATGGCTTAAACCCCTTCCTCGATCAGCGTGCGCATCTCTTCGAGCAGCATCGGACCGATGCCGCTCAGCCAGGTCACCAGCACGTCCTGGTGCGTCTTGCCGTTGCGGGCAATACGATCACCGGTCGCCAGGATCAGCGTCGCCATCGAGAAGGCGTTGTAGACCTTGTACCAATGCACGGTCTTCGGATCGACGCGCAGGCCGGAGGCCTTCTCGTAGGCCGCGATGAACTCTGCCTCCGGCATCAGACCGCAGGTCAGGAAGGTCTTGCCGTCTTCGGCGATATGACCGAAGGCGCGGCTGGTGGTCCAGGCGATGTCCTGGTGACGATCGCCGACGCGGCCCAGTTCCCAGTCCAGCCAGGCGGAAATCTTGGTGTCGTGCTCGGTGAACAGGAAGTTGCCGAGGCGGTAGTCCGAATGCACGACGCTGACGCGGTCGAGCGTGGGCATGTTGTCGCGCAGCCAGCCGGCGGCCAGACGCATCAGCGGCACGTCTTCCTCGCAGTCCTCTTCCCAGACGCGCTCCCACCAGTTGATGCCCCACTCGGCGCATTGCGTGCTGCCGACTTCCGGGATGTCGAAGGCATCGAGGCCCTTGCCCTGGAAATCGAAGGTGTGGATCTTGGCCAGATGCTCGACGAACTGCGGGGCCAGCTTGCGGCGCAGTTCCGGCGGCAGATGCGTGCCCAGACCGGTCACGCCGCTGTGCGCGGTCGACGGCTTGGTGACGCCTTCGGCAAAGCCGTAGATCAGCGCCGGATACGGCAGATGCGCGCCTTCGGAGTCGCACCAGTAGACCGGCGGCACCGGCACCGTGCCTTCGAACGCCCGGATCAGCTGGAACTCGCGCAGACGGCTGGTCTCCACGATCGATTCCGCCGGCTCCATGCGCAGCACCATCGGCGTACGTTCCCGACCGACGCCGGGACGGTTCCAGTCCAGCGTGAACGCCATCTGCAGCTTCGAAGCACCGCCAGACAGCCAGCGGGCGTCGACGATCTCATAGGGATCCTTCAGCTCGGCGCGCAACAGCGAGTCGACGCCCTTGACCAGGGTGTCGAGCGGCAGCGGCGAGAACCCCGGCCCGTCGCGGCGCTCCATCTTGCGCGTCAGGACCCGGTCGATCTCCGTTTCAGTGGGGAAACGCTTGCGCAACGCCGCGATCCACGCCGGCGATGGACGGTTCTTGTCAATGATCACAGTCTCTCCTCAAAGCCTGGAAATGCAGCTGGCCTTATTAACAGGAGCCCTTGTCTCCGGGTATCTTGGTCCCGGACCAACGGCGGGTATCCAGTCTGCAGCGCCGCATCATGTGGCATCGCCAGACACGATGTCAACGGAAATTTTGACAGCGTGTCTTTTCCTGTGTCTTTTTCGCGACGCCGGTCCTATGATGCGACGCAAATCCCCAGACTCTCATCCATGGCGACCTTCGAGAAACGCCCGTCGCGCCTTCGTCGCGGCAATCCCCCCGCGGAAAAACCGAGCATCGAGGCCCGCCTGCTGGCAGCCATGGAGCGGCTGCTGGACAAGGGACAGCGCTTCGGCAATGTCTCGGTCGAGCAGCTGGCCAAGGAAGCCGGCATCGCCCGCGGCACGTTCTACGTGCACTTCCGCGACAAGGGCGAGCTGGTGGCGCGGCTGATGAGCCTGGTGACCGACGAGATCGTCGAGAGCACCGGGACCTGGCTGGCCAACACGCAGGGCGAGCGCGCCGAGATCGAGCAGGCGTTGGTCGGCATGGTCGACACCTTCAAGAAACACCAGGCCATCCTCAGCGCGGTCAGCGAGGTGGCCCCTTTCGACGAAAAGGTCGCCGAGCTGTACCGCAGCATGGTCGGGACGATCTGCGCGCAGAGTCGCCGCTCGCTGGCCACGGTGCGCCGCAAGGGCCTGAGCCGCCCTGGCGCCAGCGACGATGTCGCCGAGGTAATGAGCTGGATGATCGTCATGTATTGCGCCCGCTTCATCGGCGAGCGGTCCGGTAAATCCCTGCGCAAACTGCAGAAAACCCTCGGTTACATCGCTGCCAGTACTGCCCTGGCCGATTGAAACGGCGGCCCCTGCCGGTGCTCATGTAAAATTCCCGGCGCAGCTTCGGCCGTACGTCCGCTGCGTACGCGCTGTCAACCCTACACACCACACTAGATTGGGACGGAAAAAAACCATGGCGCTATTCAATGAAAATGCCCTGTCGGGCAAGCGGATTCTGGTCACCGGCGGCGGCACCGGCCTGGGCAAGGCCATGGCCACGCATCTCGCCGGTCTGGGCGCCGATGTGCACCTCTGGGGCCGCCGCCTCGAAGTGCTGCAGGCCGCCGCCGACGAGATCAACGCGCAGGGCAAGGGCCGTGCGTATGTTCAGGCCGTCGACATCCGCAAGGCGGACCTGGTCGACGCCGCCATCGGCGAGATCTGGGAAAAGCACGGTCCGCTGACCGGCCTGATCAACAACGCCGCCGCCAACTTCATCGCGCCGACCAAGGATCTCAGCCCGCGCGGCTTCGAGGCGATCACCAGCACCGTCATGAACGGCGCCTTCTTCACCACGCTGGCGGTCGGCAAGCGCTGGATCGCCGAAGGCCGCAAGGGCTCGATCCTGTCCACGCTGGTCACCTGGATCTACACCGGCTCGGCGTTCGTCTGCCCGTCGGCGATGGCCAAGGCCGCCGTCAACGCGATGACGATGTCGCTGGCCGTCGAGTGGGCGCGCTACGGCATCCGCATCAACGCCGTTGCGCCGGGTCCGTTCCCGACCGAATACGCCTGGCAGATGCTCAACCCGACCGGCGAGAGCTCGGTGGGCGCGACGCAGGCCGACGAAGTGCCGATGGGCCGCTACGGCCAGATGCACGAACTCGGCAACCTGATGACGCTGCTGATGAGCGACGGCGCCGATTACATCACCGGCGAGACCATCATCATCGACGGCGGCCACCACCTGGCTGCGCCGTCCACCTTCGCCGGCCTGACCAAGATGAGCGACGAGGCCTGGGCACAAGCGCGCGAGTCGGCCAAGGCTGCCAGCGACAAGGCCAAGGCGCAGCGCAGCGTCTGAACGCTCGCCGCATCTGCAAGCAGCAAGAAGGCCCCGGATATCCGGGGCTTTTTCATTGCTTGCAGCGTTCAGGCGAGGCGCCGCACGTCAGCGGACCCGTATGCGGCCATACGCCCACCGCATACGGAGGCGCCGCGGAAATGGAAGCTGGTGCAACAGATCGCCGGGCGGATCTTCATAGCGACGTCACATGAGCCCCCACCCGACCGGCGTCGGCCTTCTCGAAAAATTGCCGGGAGCGTTCGGCGATCACCGGATTGCCACCGCACAGCGCATAGCCGAACAGGCACTCGATCTTCAGCTGCTCGTCGAGCGTGCGTCCGAGGACCTCGAAGATGGTTTCCTTGGCCGACTCCACCGCGCGGCGGTCATTGCGCAGGATGCGCGCCGCGTAGGCTTCGGCGGTCTCCATCAACTGCTCGTGCGGCACCACCTTGGACACCATGTTGGCGTAGTACGCCCGCATCGCATCGATAGGCTCACCGGTCAGCTCCATCTCCAGTGCGATGCCGGTACCGCAGGTGTTGACGATGCGGACGATGCCACCGTCCGCCGGATGCATGCCGCGGCGCAATTCGAAGGAGCCGAACTGCGCCCGCTCCGAAGCGATGCGGATGTCGCAGGCCATCGCCAGTTCCAGCCCGCCGCCGAGCACCCAGCCGTTGCAGGCCGCGATGATCGGCTTGTAGATCCGGTGCAGCCCGCGCGTGATACCGCCGGCGAAGCCGTCCGGCAGCTTGTCGCGCGCCAGACTCGGCCCCGCTCCGTCCCACTCGGGCACATGCGTCTTCAGATCGGCGCCGGCACAAAAGGCATCGCCGGTGCCGGTGAGAATCGCGACGCGGGCGTTCGGATCGTCGCGAAAGTCCAGCCAGATTTCACGCAGCCGATGATGCATCTGCAAGTCGATGGCGTTCTTGGCCTCCGGCCGGTGCAGCGTGATGTAGGCGATCTCGCCCTTCTTCTCGTAAAGGATCTTGTCCTGCATGAAGCCTCCTGCGCGAGGAAATAAACGGCGAATCAGCAGCCGACCGTGTGCGCCCCGCCCGGGTCCCAGGCTTCGCCCACCCGGACCGGCCAGCCGGCGCGACGGTTCAGCTCGCGCGCCAGTTCACGCTCTTCCGAGGTGGCGTACTCCAGATCCCAGCGCTTCAGCGCCGGCATGATGATCCGGCGGTGCCACAGCGGCGGAATCAGCGCGACGAAGAAACAGGTGAACAAGCTAGGCATCGGAATCGCGTCGTGATGCGGCGCAAGCCGCTCATACGGCGTGTACGAATCCTGGTGATGGCCGGCGTGATTGGTGATCTCGAACGAGACGATGCGCGACAGCTCGCTCATGTGGTTCCAGACATGGCGATTGCCGATCTTGCCGCCCGGCACACGGATCAGGCCGTAGTGCTGGAAGTAGTTGAACGACTCGATCCACAGCCGCGCAGCGAGCATGCCGGTAACCGTCAGCGCCACGCCGGCCCAGCCGCCAACCAGGAAGATCAAGCCTTGGAATATCAGCTGCACGCTCAGCCACGACCAGGTGCGGTTGCGCCAGTTCCAGAATGAAAGGCCACGCTTGTTCAGCGCACGCTGCTCCAGACGAAAGCCAATGCTGAAGCTGACGAACAGCTCGTGCAGCGCGAACCAGTACAGGGTCTGGCCGCGTGGCGCGGTGTCGCCGTCGGCCGGCGTACAGACGTCGATGTGATGGCCGACGATATGGCCGATATCGCGAATACCATCGAACATGCAGATCTGCGTCACCTGGCCCAGCATGCGCGAAGGCTTGTGGCGGCGATGCCAGAGCTCATGCGCGGCCGGCCCGCCCGGCACCACGCTGATCCACATCAGCGAGGCGATGCTGCCGACGATCTGCAGCGCCGGCAGCTCGGAAACGCTGATGCGCCAGGCGGCAACGAAGTAGATCGCCAGCGAACCGATCGCTGCGAGCCAGACCGGCGCCGTCGCCAGAAAGGCGTTCGGCATCCGGCGTGGCTTCATGTTGCGCGGCAGGAAGCTGTCGATGAAAGCCAGGATCGGGAAAGTGGCGATGCCCAGCCATACCCAATCACCGCCCAGCACGAAACCGATCATACCGGCGGCGACGATGCCGTTCGGGATCAGCCAGAACTTCAGGTAATCGCTCATGCAGCACCTCGCTTCCCTTCCAGATCCATTCACCCCGGCTTGAGCCGGTGGCGAATCCAAGCACAGCGCGATGCAGAACGCCGTCCGGGAGGCGCGCCGGATCGTCAGCCCGGCTTTCGACTCGAATGCTTCTTCGGCCCTTCGGTCAGCAGCTTGGGCGGCTGTTCGAGATGAAAGCCATCGAACGGCGCCGAGTTGCACTCCTGGCGTAGCGGGCCCCAGCAGACTCGCGCATTCGGCGCGCCGCCATCGATGCGGATGCAGGCGCCGGTGATGTACGCCGCGCCGGGCGACAACAGATAAGTTATGGCGCTGGAGATCTCGGAAGCATTGCCCCAGCGCTGCAGCGGGATAGCCTTGGGGAACTCCAGGATCTGCTTTTGCGCTTCCGGCTCGTAAGTGTCCAGGCCACTGCTGGCGATGCCGCCAGGCGCCACGGCGTTGACGCGCACGCCGTAGCTCGCCCATTCGGACGCGGCACTCTCGGTAAGCGTCCACATGCCACCGCGTGCCGATGCCGAGTGCGCATAGTTGGGCCAGCCGTTCCAGATGTCGGCGATCATGTTGACGATGGCGCCGCCGTGATGCTCCATCCACAGCTTGAAGGTCTCACGCATGAAGATGAAGCCGCCGGTGAGATTGTTGCGCACCACCGCTTCGAATCCCTTGGTGCTGATATCGCGCAACGGCATGCGGTACTGACCGCCGGCATTGTTGACCAGGCCCTCGATGCTGCCGTGACGATCCAGCACGCCCTCGATCGTCTCGACCACCTTGGATTCTTCGCGGATGTCGCAGACCCAGGTCGAGACCTTGCCGCCGACCGCCTCGATCTCGCTCTTGACCGCCTCGAGCTTCTGGAAGTTGCGGCCGACGATTGCCACGGTGGCGCCCAGCGAAGCCAGTTCATGCGCGGTGCAACGGCCGATGCCGGAGCCACCGCCGGTGACGATGATGGTCTGGCCTTCGAACAGATCGGCGCGGTAAATCGACTTGTAGCCCATGTCTTGATCGGCCCGGTGCTACAGCGTGTTCGAGGTCGCGCCGGCGCGGCCTTTGTCGGTCTTGTCGAAGAACTGCCGCGAGCGTTCCATGACGGTCTGGTTGCCGCCGCACAGCGCGTAGCCCCACATCGCCTCGACGCGCAGCTGGTCGTGCAGCGTGCGGCCGATGCATTCGAGCAGGGTTTGCTTGGCCGACTCGGTGGCGGCGCGGTCGCAGCGCAGGATGCGCGCGACCATGTCTTCTGTTGCCGCCATCAGCTCGTCGTGCGGCACCACCTTGTTGACCATGTTGGCCATCAGCGCGCGCTGCGCCGACAAGGGCTCGCCGGTCAGGATCATTTCCATCGCAAAGCCAACGCCGCAGGTATTGAGCAGGCGCACGATGCCGCCATCGGCGGCGTGCATGCCGCGGCGAACTTCGAAGCTGCCGAACTGCGCGCGCTCGGACGCCACGCGCAGATCGCAGGCCATCGCCAGCTCGATGCCGTGTCCCAGGCACCAGCCATTGATGGCGACGACGATCGGCTTACTGATGCGTGCCAGCGGGCCGCGGGTGATGCCGGAAAGACCGTCCTCGATACGCTCACGGCCTACCATCGGGCCGACCGCCTGCCATTCCGGCGCGTGCGTCTTCAGGTCAGCGCCGGCGGTGAAGGCGTCGCCTGTACCGGTGAGGATCGCCACGCGCAGATCCGGATCGTCGCGAAAATCCTTCCAGGCATCGCACAACAACAGATGCGTCTCGTAGTCGACCGCGTTCTTGCATTCCGGACGGTTGAGGGTCACATAGGCCACCTCGCCCTTCTTTTCGTACAGGACTTTCTTGGACATCTCTGTCTCCAGATGAGGGCGCCCGGCTTCAGGCGGCGCTGATCAACTCCAGCGCGCCATGGTCGAACGACACGATCAGTTTTCTGAGCAACTTGTCGAGCACGGCCAGTTCCTCGGCGCTGAGGCCGGAGAAGGCTCGCTTCACGGGTTCAGCCAGCCGCGGAATCGCGTCACGAACCTTGCGGCGGCCGGCAGCGGTGATCGAGATGACGTGGCGCCGGCCGTCGCGCGCGGCGATCGCACGCTCGACCCAGCCCTCCTGGACCAGCTCTTCGAGAATTCGCGTCATGTTGGCGCGGCTGGTGCCGACCATCTCGGCCAGCTCGCTGGGTGCTGCCGCTCCGGATTCGCTCGCCAGCAGCAGGCACAGCACATGGAAGCCGGATTCGGTCAGATTCAGCGCGCGAAACGCCGGCTCGCAGGAGTGACCGAGACCGAACTGCGCGATCCGCAGCAGCCGCACCATCGTCGTCTCGGCCATCGGCATGCCGGCCAGCGCCCTGCTCAGTCGCGGGGTGGTGGCATTGACCTGGGCAAGACGTTGCTGTCCGTTCATGATCTTCTGCTGATTTATTGATTAACTATCTTGACACGAAGCTATGCCGAAGCACAAAAGATGCGCCGGCCCAGAAGGGCATTAGGCCGGCGCCTGCTCAATCGGGAGCATGGGAGTCAGGGAGACGACAGCATCGCGTCGATGGAAGGCAGTTGCTGGCCATCCGGATCAAGGCCGGTGCCGGAAAACCAGATGCGCTCGCGGCGCGCCTGGCGCTGCGCATAGGACAGAATCTCGTCCTTCAAACTGCTGCGGCAGCGTTCGCTGCCGTCGTCGCTGATGGCGAAGATGAGTGCGTCGACTGCGGTCCCCAGATCGCGGATCTTTGCTGCCGCTGCGCTTGCGCTATCCAGCACGGCGTAGTCGATGGCATCTGCTTCGGCAATCAAGTTCCGCGCTGCATCGCGCGTTCGCTCGCCGCCGCCAGCTTCGGCGGTCAGGCGCTGTGCGAGCTGATGCATGGCTCGCAGCGATTGCAGTTCATAGCGCTGCGCTTTGTCCCATTGCTGACTCAGCACTCGCAGATGCGCCGCCACCAGCTGCGCTTGCTCTTGCGCTAGTTTGTTGCTGGTGTCGACGGCAGGCAGGACGACTTGCTCGATGGCCTTGATCAGATTCTGGATGCGGATGTCGATGCTGGGTAGCATGATCAGTCTCCCCGGATCAGTTCGACGATCTGCTCCAGGAACACCGCACCCGCCGAAGCGAGCCAGGTGACCAGCAGATCCTGATGGTTGTTGTTGTGCTTGGCGGCGATGACGGCGGAGCACAAATCCATCACCGCGCATTTCCAAGCGTTCATGACCTCGTAGTAACGCAGCTTAACCGGATCGATCTTGCGTCCGGACTGCAGTTGGTAGTCGCGCAGGAAATCCTCGCGCGCCATCAGCCCAGAAACGAGGAAGCGGCCGTCGGCGGCCCAGTTGCCGAACAGCTTCTGGATCAGCCAAGCGATGTCGGCATGAAAGTCACCGATATACGCCAACTCCCAGTCCAGCACCGCTGTGAATCGCCCGCTCGGCTCCTCGAACATGAAGTTGCCGATGCGATAGTCCGCGTGGACGATGCATGGCTGCTCGCAGACCGGTGCGTTGTCGCGCAGCCAGCATTCAACCCAGCTCAGCAGCGGCACCGGCTCGACTAGATCTTCACGACGGATGCGGCTGAACAGATTGAGCTGCCATAGCGCCGCCTCCGCAGTGCCGGGTGTCGGCACCTCGAAGGCTTCCAGTTCCGGACTCGCCCGGAAATCGAAATTGTGAATCGCCACCAGATTGGCGAGAAACTGCGGCGCCAGCTTGTCGGCCCACTCGCCGAAGCTGGAGCCGATGCCGGAGACCGACTGCGACTGCACTTGCGTGGGCTTGGTCACACCACCGATGAAGCGCGAGATCATGCCCGGCTGGCCTAGATGTTCGCCCTCGGGGTCGACAAAGCGGATCGTCGGCACCGGCACTATCCCCTGCATCGCGCGCAGCATCTGCGTTTCGCGCAGGCGGCAGGTTTCGACGATGCCTTCGAGCGGGTCCATGCGCAGCACCAGCCGCTCCGGTTCGGCGGAAGCGTCGTGCCGCAAGGTGAAGGCAAACTGCTCCTTCGACGCACCACCGGCCAGCCGCGTCAGATCGGAGATCTGCACACCACTCAGTCCCTCGGCGGCAAACAGGCGCCTCAGGGCGGCGTCAATCTCGTCCTCGCGCTTGGCGGCGTAAGGCCCGAGCCGTGCGCGGATCTGCTTGCGGTCGAGGATGTGCTGCAAGCGCGCCTCGATATACCGCGGGTCGCCACGGCTCAGCGCCGCGGCTGTCATCTGCGTCATGGATATCTCCTTATCGTCGCCGCCGATCAGCCGCGCGCAGTGCCGCCGCTGCGCAACCAATGGCCGGTCTCGCGATCAAGCGGGTTGTTCTCCTGCGAGTTGCCATAGCCGATGCGCTCGCCGCTCTGCCAGCGGATGAACACCGTCGGCACGTAGGTGCAGGTGTATGGCGTCCACAGGTGCATCGACAGCGGCGAGCCGAAGGCCCTGTATTCGCGACCGTCGACAGCGGTGAGCGACAACTCGAAACCAAGGCCGAATCGATCCAGCCGATGCACCAGCAGCGACCCCGCCTTGGCACCGCGCACCTTGCCGTCGACCAGCGCATAGCCGTGCGCGAACTTGAATTGCTGTTCTGGCTGCGCCCTCGGGTCATACGAGCAGATCGCCTGCAGCGCGTAGTCCTCGCCGAAATGTGCATTGATCCAGGTCATCGGCGACATGCCGCGCTCGGCGCGCGGACCCCAGCTGTGATCCATCTGCGCGACGCAATCGATCGTGAAGCTGCGACCACGGACCTTGAGATCGCCGCGCACGCGGCACGTCATGTCGAAGTGATTGGAGTACGCCGCGCCGAAGCCGGATGCCGACGAACGATCCTGTGCCACAGCCAGCGGGTCCATCGCCGGATCGTGGATGTCGTATGGCTCCATCAGGCCTTCGACGTCGACATGGATCTCGGTATCGTCGACGCCGACATAGTCGATCCGGTATTCGCGAATGTTCCTGGCGGTGAACTCCAGTCCGTTGCTGAGCTTCATGCTCTCGAAACGCTCCGGCAGGCGGATGTGTTGCTGGATGTCGGTGTACCAGGCGCCGAGCGGGCTCATCGACAGATCGCCGGACACTTGCACGTCGCAGACGATCGCGCCGACGCCAGGACGCGCGACCAGATACACCCAGGCCATCACGCGCGCCTCCGGCACGTAAAAGTAGAAGTAGCTGGTTTCCGCCCAGTCGTGCGGCACCTCGGCGGGTGTGTGGTAGGCGGTGTCACTGTCCTTGATCATGCGAAGTTCCTCGTTGCTCCTGGGGTATGGTCGAAGTGTGGTCAGAACCGATACGTCACTTCGGCGCCGAAAGTGCGCGGCAGGCCTTTGACGAAATAGTTGTAGCCAAAGCCATCGATGCCTAGGCCGTAGGCGTTGTACTCGGTATCGGCCAGGTTCTTGATCCAAAGCGCAACGTTGACGCGCTCGGTCAGCCAGCTCAGGCGGGCATTGCCGAGCCAGTACGCGTCCTGCTTGAGGCCGCCGTCGGCAAAGCCGTCACGGTCATTGCGCGGATCGAAGAAGAACGAGTCCATGTATTGCGCCTCGGCATTGGCGATCACCGCGCCTTCGCCGAGCGAACCGAGGTTCCAGGTCAACAGCGTGTTGAATGTCAGCGCCGGCGCAAACGGAAAGTCGTTGCCGCCGATCGGTGTCTGGCTGATGGTCTGGCCCGTGTCGTACTCCGACTTGAGCAGGCCCAGCGCCGAGTTGATGCGAATATCACGGGTTACCGCGGCCACCGCTTCAAACTCGGCACCGTAGATCTGGCCGTTGACATTGCGCAGATAGCCCACCGCGTCGGTGTTCTCCTGCACCTGCTGGTTCTTGTAGTCGTATAAGAAGGTTGCGCCGTTGAGCTGAAAGCGGTTGTCGAGCCACTTGGACTTGAAGCCACCTTCATACGCATAGATCTTCTCCGGCTTGACGAAGTAAACCTGCGCGATCGACGAGTACGACTGGCCGTTGTATGTGCCGGCGCGATAGCCGGCGCTGTAGCTGGCGTACAGCATCGCGTTCTCGGTCGGCCGATAGCTCAGGATCACGCGGCCGGAGACGTTGTCGGAATCCGCATCGTCGCTGTAGCCCGGCGTACGCGGATCGTACGGATAGACCTCCGGGATGACCGATCCGCGCGGCAGGCCGGTGTTGTCGTAGGCGGTCGACTTGACGTCGTTGAACTCGATCTTGTCCTGCGTATATCGCAGGCCGGTGGTCAGCGTGAGCTGCTCGCTGAGATCGAAGTTGGCTTCTGCATATAGCGCCGCCGATTCACGCACCTGCTCGTAGCTGTTGACGATCAGGATCGAACTGGGCGCAGCGTTCGGATCAAAGAACGACACACCGATCGGTGGATTGAAGTAGCCCGGCGGATTCAGCGCGTCGAGGAACCCGAGCAGACGGAAGTTGTTGACCGAATCGATGATGTCCTGGCCGTAATAGGCACCGACAATCACGTCGAATCGCTCCTTCTGGAACGCCAGCCGGAAATCCTGGTTGAACGAGCGCGAGG
>CBINNP010000082.1:0-13494 GCA_966252075.1 uncultured Solimonas sp. | reverse complement strand
CGGCCAGCCGGGAAAGCGCACGCCGATCCGCGCGCCTAGCAGACCCAGCGCCGGGTGCTCGTAGGTGTGCGGCAGATTGTTGTAGTTGCGGTTCTGGTAGGTATACGACACCGTCGCGCTGAGTTCGCTGTTGCTGATCTGCCGCGCATAGTTGACCAGCAGCGAGCCGGTGAACGGTGACGAACCCGGCAGCTCGGTGCCCTTGGGCGCCGGCCCCTGGAAATCGTCGAAGAACTCGGTGGTCTGCGCATCGAGATAGCCGAGGTTGAGATCGACCAGAAAGCCGCTCTCGAATGCAGCCTTGAAACTGGTCTCGATGCCGATGGTGCGGGCGCCGCCGACGTTGTCGGTGTAGGCGAACACACCGGTGTAGTCGCGCTGCTGGATCTGCATGTCGCTCCACTCGAGGTAGAACGCCGTGGTATCCCATTGCAGCCGGCCGTCGAACCAGGTGGTACGGGTGCCCAGCTCGTAGTTCCAGATCGAGTCCGAGTCGAAGAACAGCGGCACCTGCGGATCCAGCGTCGGATTCTGGTTGGCGCCGGCGTAGCGGAAGCCCTTCACCGCCGAGCCGTAGATCGAGAAGTCGCGGCTGTAGCGCCACTGCAGCGTGAACTTCGGATTGAACACCGTCTCGCCGATCGTGCCGCGATTGGTACCGAGCGGGATGGCCACGCCTTCCGGCAGGGTCGGCAGGTTGGGCAGGATCGGCGCCGACAGCGGCAGGACCTTGGTCGAGATCGCCGCCTGGGTCGTCTGCCGGAACAGGCGGCCACCGAGCCCCAGTTGCCAGCGCTCGCCGATCTCGCGCGTGGTGTCGAAGAACAAGGCGTTCTCCTTGGCGTCGACATCGCCCTGCAGGCGCAGGGTCAGACCGGTGAACTGCGGCACCAGGTTCAGGCGCAGGAACTGATCGGTGTAGACGTAGTAGTAGCCGGCGACATAGCTCCAGCGGTCGAGCAGCCAGAAGCCGGACTCGGTCGGCGCTGTCGAGACGATGCGCAGTTCCGCGCTCGGCTGCGTGGAGTTCGACGGCGTACCGCCCAGCGCGCCGATGCCCAGCGCCGAGGGGCCGAGGAACTGCGAGTAATCGAGGTTCTGGTTGTAGGTCTTGTTGAGCTGGCTGCCGATCAGGAACGTGTCGAAGCCATCGAAGCCGACGCGCAGCTTGGCGTAGAGCGCCGTCGTGCGCGAATCCAGGGTGTCCGGGTAGAAGCGATGCTCGTGCACCGCCGCGTCGTCGCGGCTGGCGAAGCTGCCATCGTCCTGCGTGCTCAGGCGTTGCATCCAGTTGAGCTGCAGATCGGAATCGGCACCGAAGCGCCAGCCGAGCAGCGCGCGCACCTGGGTCGACTCGCTGGAGTTGATGTCGTCGCGGTCGGCGCGCTGGTCGTAGACATAGCCCGGGTTCTCACGGCGGCTGGCAACCACGCGCACCGCCAGATCGTCGCCGAGCGGCTGGTTCCACATGCCGGCGTAGTACTGCGAGAGATCGTCGCTCTTGGCCATGGTGCCGATGCCGGAGCTGAAGCGCCCGTAGGCCTCGCCGTATTCGGGCTTGGCCGGCACATAGCGCACGGCGCCGCTCAGCGCCGAGCCGCCGAACAAGGTGCCTTGCGGGCCCTTGAGCACCTCGACGGTCGCCATGTCGAAGGGATCGAGATTCGGCTGCGGGCCGAGGATCGACGGATTGACCAGCGACACGTCCTCGTAGAACAGGCCGAAGGTGCGCGTGAAGAAGGTGAAGAAGGTGTCCGTGGAGACGCCGCGGAAGATCACCGAGGCCGACTCGGCGTCGAGGCCGGGACTGACGGTGACGCCCGGCGAGAATCGCGTGATCGCTTCCAGGCTGTCAGCGCCGGCTTTCTGCAGCTGCTCGCCGGTGAAGGCGTCGACACTGATCGGCAGCTCGCGCGCGTCGACCGCGCGCTTGGTTGCGGTGACGATCACTTCCTCGATCACCGCGCCGCGCGACGTCGCTGCCGCCGGCGCCGGCACGGGCGGCGTGTCCTCGGCCAGCGGAATCGTCGGCAGGATTTCCGGCGACGACTCCTGCGCCGCGACGGCCGATGCAGCCAGAAAGCTGAGGCCTGTCAGCCACAGCCGCCCGAAACGAACACTCCCCGATTCGCTGGCCATCTTCTCCCCCTGCTCGCCCACCCGGCCCCCGCGCCAGGTGAGTCTGGCTCACCTTCAGAAGGCTACGCCATAGAGCAGGTAGAGTCCAACCGCGCCGACGCTGCCGTGGCCGATCGCCAGAATCAGCGGCGCGCTGTTCTTGAAGATCACGCGGAAGAACAGCACACCACCGGCGAAGCCGGCGGCAAACACGCCCAGCGCCCACCAGCCGCGCTCCGGCGCCGGCTCCATCTGCAGCAGCACGTAGGCCAGGAAGGCGATCGCGGCCAGGCCGCCGACGCCGTGCCCGATCGGCAGGATGCCGGGGAAATTCTTCTTGGCCGCGATCAGCGCCAGCATCAGCAAGCCGCCGGCAGCGATCGCTGCGAAAAAGAAAAACGAGATCTGAATGAGGCTCATGCCACTTCTCCCTGTCTGTATGCCGTGGATGGGGATACGACGCGCGGCTCCACCCGGACCGCGACGCCGTTGTATACCGCGTTGCCCGAGGGCCGGTCGACATCTTCCGGCCGGTTCGGGGTCAACAGATTGTAAGCGGCGCCGCCGGCGGCCACCGCACGTTTCCAGCCGCCGCGATGCGCCCAGCCCTGCGGCAGCGCGACGGTGCCGGGCATCATGTCCTCGCTCAGCCTGGCGACGGCAACGACGCGGCCGTGTCGCGAGCTGATGGTGATCTCCTGCCCGTCCTCGACACCGGCGTCGCCGGCGTCCTGCGGATGGATGTAGAGCCGCTGCACGCGCTCGTGCCCGGACATCAGCTTGGGCACGTTGTGCAGCCAGGAATTCTGCGAGCGCAGCTCGCGCAGGCTGATGATGCGCAGCGGCCACTCGGCATCGACGCTGGGCTCGCTGAGCATGCGTGCGAGCTCGGCGAACACCACCGGCTGATCCAGCGCAATGCGTCCGCCCGGCACCTGGTGGCGCAAGACGCCGACCGGCAGCTCATCGGCATGCGCGATCGGCGCCTGCGCCGCCCACAGCTTCTTGCGGCTGACACCCTTGCGCAGGCCAAACCAGTCGCCCTGCGGGCCGATGCGCAGCAGCAGGTCGATCACCGTCGCCGGCTTGAGGCGGATGCCGAGCTTGCCGAGCAGCTGCGCGCCGGGCGCCGGCGATGGCACGCGGCCGAGGCGGCGGCTGATCTGGTCGATGATCCACCAGTCGTCACGCGCCTCGCCGCGCGGCGTCGCCAGCGGCGGATCCCATTGCGCGTACGGCCGCTCGGAGTGCATCTGCGTGAAGATCGGAATGCCCTCGCGCTCCAGCGCCAGCGTCGGCGGCAGGATGTAGTGTGCGTGGCGGTTGGTCTCGGTGATGTACGGATCCAGCGACACCAGCAGCTCGAGCTTGGGCAGCGCGGCATCGATCGCGCCTGCCGCGGGGCCGGTGGTGGCGATGTTGCCGGAGCAGATCAGCATCGCCCGCAGCTGGCCCTTGCCCGGCGTTTCGATCTCGCGCGGCAGCGACGCCACCGGCGAGGTGTTCATCACTTCCGGAAACTGGTCGACACGTGTCTTCCAGCGGTTGTAGCCGGACATGCCCATCCACCGCACCACGCGATCGGTCTCCACCATCGGCGTGGTGAACACGAAGCCGCCGCGGCGGTCGAGATTGCCGGTGACGATGTTGAGCACGTCGACCAGATACTTGCTCAGCGTCGCAAAGCGGCCCAGCGAGGTACCGCAGCGACCATAGGCCGAGGCGCTGGGTGCGGCTGCGAAGTCGCGCGCCAGCTGCTCGATCACCTCGATGGCGATGCCGGTCTCGCGCGCCACGCGCAGCATGTCGACATCGCGCAGCGCCGCACGCAGCGCGTCAACGCCGCGCGTCTGCTTGGCGAGCGCCGCGCGGTCTTCCAGCCCCTCGTCGAAGATCACCTTGAGCATCGCCGCGATCAGCCATGCATCGCCGTCCGGCCGGATCGGCAGATGCTCGAACAGCTTGGCGGTCTCGCTGCGCCGCGGATCGACGACCACCACGCGGCCGCCGCGGCGCGGGATGTCCAGCAGCATCTCGCGCGCATCGCCGACGCAGACCATGCTGCCGTGCGAGACCACCGGATTGGCGCCGAGAATCAGCTGGAAATGCGTGTGGCGGAAATCCGGCACCGGATTGGCGAGCGTGCTGCCGTACAGCAGCTGGCCGACCACCCAGTAATTGTTGATGTCCAGCGAGCCGGCGATGTACATGTGCGGCGACTTCAGCATCGCCGCGAAGCCGAAGCTCCACAGAAAGCCGGCGTAATTCCAGCCGGTGGGGTTGCCGGCGTAGATGCCGATCGCGTCCGAACCGTGCTCGTCGATGATGCCGCGCAGCCGCGCGCCGATGTCATCGAGCGCCTCATCCCAACCGACGGGCTCGAAGCTGCCGTCGGCCTGCCGCTGCAGCGGCCGGGTCACGCGGTCGGGATCGTCGAGTACCTGCGGCCAGGCGACGCCCTTGGGGCAGGCGAAGCCGCGCGAATTGGGATGCTGCGGATCCGGCCGCATCTTGATCAGATGGCCGTCGTCGAGCGTCGCGATCATCCCGCAGGACGCTTCGCAGACCGAGCAATAGGTGCGCCTCTCGATCAGCTTCGGGGCGCTGGCGGTGACGGGCATGGCTTCTCCTCCAAACGGGTCGCCCTGCGCGGCCTCTGCGGGCGCGGTCACGGCGGGATGCGTCGAGCTTACCAGGGCCTGTTAGCGCTATGGCCACCGCAGCCGGCAGGCGCGAAGTCCGCCGGCGAAACGCCGTTCAAGCCGGCACGGCGCTAGAACCCTTCCAGATTTCCGCGGCCCGGGTTTCGGCGGCATCGTAGCCGCTCAGCGCCTCGGCCACCGGCATCGCCAGATCCGGATCGCCGCCGCGGCCGACGCGCATCACCTGCAGGCAGAACCAGCCCAGCAGGCCGAAGGACTCCAGCCGCTTGAAGGTGGCATCGTCGATGTCCGGCCCCAGCGCATCGCGCGGCATCGCCAGGCTGCGTTCGATCGCCGGAACCTCCGCGAGCTTGCCGGCCAGCAGATCGCGGCCGAAGCCGTCCGGGTCTACGCAGACCGGCCGGCCGATGCCGATCAACTCGCAGGCGCCGGAGTTCAAGGCCTCGTTCATCGCTGCCACCGAGCGCATGCCGCCGGTGATCATCAGCGGCATGCTGGCGCGCGGCCGTACCTGCTGTGCGTAGTCGAGGAAGTAGGCTTCGCGCGCCCGCGTGCTGGCCGCCGCGACGCGGCCGCCCGGTGCGTCACCCAAGCCGACCATCTGCATCTGTTCGTAGTTGCCGCCGGAGATCTCCAGCATGTCGAGACGCTCGCGGCTCAGCCATTCGACGACCTGCATCGACTCGGTGCTGTCGAAGCCGCCGCGCTGGAAATCCGCCGAGTTGAGCTTGAGCGCCAGCGGAAAATCATCGCCGACCGCCTTGCGCACCGCACGTACGGTTTCGAGCAGAAAGCGTGCGCGGTTTTCCAGCGTACCGCCCCATTCGTCCTCACGCTGGTTGGCCAGCGGACTGAGGAACTGCGAGATCAGATAGCCGTGCGCGCCATGAATCTGCACGCCGGTGAAGCCGACGTCGCGGCATACCGTGGCGACATGCGCGAAGCGGCGGATGGCGTCATGGATCTCCGCGCCCGTCATCGCCCGCGGCTTGCCGCAGCCGGCCTCGGCCATCGGCAGCGCAATCGCCGACGGCGCCAGCGGCTCCGGGTTGACGCTCTCCGGCGTCTGCCGGCCGGCGTGATTGATCTGCACCCAGAAATGCGCGCCGTCCTGGGTGCCGACCGCGGCCAGTTCACGCAGGCGGTCGAGACCGCCGTTGTTGTCGATCGCCATGTTGCCCGGACGTTCCAGGCAGCGGCGGTCGACATGCAGGTTGCCGGTCACCAGCAGGCCGAAGCCATTGCGGGCCCAGCGCCGGTACAGATGGATCAGCTCCGGGGTCACGCGGTTGTAAGGATCGGCCAGACCCTCGGTCATCGCCGCCTTGACGATGCGGTTCTTCAGTACGGCGCCGCAGGGCAGCTTCAGGCTCTGCTGGATCGTTACAGTCATGATTCGAATTCCGGATGTTTCAGGGCGCGAGCACGGCGGCGATATGCTGCGTATCGAGATACTCCTTGACGCGCAGCACCTTGCCGTCACGAAGCTCGAACAGGAAGTGGTACTCGTTGTTGTAGACGCGGCCGTTGGCGATGAACTCGCCATAGGACTCGGCTTCGACGGCGACGAAGTTGCCTTCCGCCACCATCGCCTTGGGCGTCACCCTCAGGCCGTTCTTCAGCGCCGGCACCAGACCATTGAGCAGTTCGGTCATCGCCGCCTTGCTCTTCGTGCCGCATAGCGCAAACAGCTCCGGCTTGCCGCCGATCCACCAGCTGCCGTCGTCGGCCATCAGCGCCATCGCGCCCGCGACGTCGCTGCGGCCGAAGTGCGCCAGAAAATCGGCGACCAGCTTCTTGTTGGCTTCCAGGCTCATCGCCAGCTCTCCTGTTCAAGGGCGGCGCGCGCAGCGCCGCAATTCCGGAGCGCAGCTTGGCCTGCAGGCCAAGCCCGGCGAACCCTCGAATGGGGGGGGACCGGCTCCACGCGCCTGAGCAGACTCTCGTAGCCATTGGCGACAACAAAAACGACGGAGAGCAGGCAATGAATCGTGCGCGGATGAATCTGCGAATCCAGTTGGCGGCAACGCTGAGCGGCCCCTTGTTCACACTGCTGACGCTGGTCGGCTGGCTGGGCTTCGCACAGGGGCTGATGCCGATACCGGCGCACCTGACACCGGAACAGACCCTGCAGCGCTTCGTCGACAACCAGGACGGCATGAAGCTGGGCTGCATGATCTACATCATCGCCTGCGCCTTCTTCACGCTGTGGATCGCCCAGCTCGGCGCCATGCTGCATGAGATCAAGTGGGCGCCGCCGGCGCTGAACGTGGCCCAGGTGACCGCCGGCAATGCCGTCGCCGCCTTCGTGATGCTGAGCTGCTGTCTGTGGATCGGCGCCGCCTACCGCCCGCAGGCGCACCCGGACGTCACCGTCGCGCTCAACGACGCTGCCTGGCTGGGCTTCCTGCTGACCTGGCCGTCGCTGGCTCTGCAGATGATCTGCACCGGTCTGATGACCTGGATGGACGATCGCGCCGAACCGCTGACGCCGCGCTGGGTGTCCAAGGCTTCCATCGTCAGCGGCGTGCTGATCTGCACCGCCTCGGGCCCCGCGTTCGCCAAGGCCGGGCCGTTCGCCTGGAGCGGCGCGCTGGCCTATTACATCCCGATGCTGATCTGGGGGCTGTGGTTCGAGATCCACTCCTGGTACATGGTCAAGGCCTTGCTGCGCCAGCAGCGCAGCCAGACGCTGCCGGCCGCCGTAGTCGCATGAAGACGCCCGCGCTGCTCGATTCTGCCGCCGATATCGATACTGCCTGGGTGCAAGCCGTGCTGGCGGTCGCCGGCCACGGCACCGCGCGCATCGCGCACTGGCAGCAGGCGCCGATCGGCCACGGCAAGATCAGCGACACCACGCGCCTGCTGATCGACTACGCCGAAGCGCCGGCCGAGGCCCCGCGCTCGCTGATCTGCAAGTTCCGCCCGCAGTCGCCGCAGGCCCATCAGTTCGCGCTGGCAGCCCGCCTCTACCGCGGCGAGCTCAACGCCTATCGCACGATCGGCGCGCGCAGCGACTGCCGTATCCCGAAGCCGTACTGGGTCGCCGGCAGTGAGGACAACATCAACCTCGTGCTCGAAGACCTCAGTGCCAGCACGCGGGCCGGCGACCAGATCGCCGGCTGCGACGTCACCGCGGCAGCGGCCACGCTGAACGAGATCGCACGCCTGCATGGCGCGTTCTATCCATTGGACGAGGCCCGGGCTCCGGACTGGATGGTGCGGATGGCGGACGCCGGCAGGATGTGGATGCCGATCATCGTTCACGGCGCCCGCTGCGCGCAGCAGCGTTTCGCCGATCTGCTGCCGCCGCGCTACCTCACGCAGTTCGAAGCGATTCCGCAGCTGGCCCCGCGTTTCTTCAATGCAAGGAGCGGCCAGCTGTGTCTGACCCACGGCGACCTGCGCGTCGACAACGTGTTGTTCGAAGGCGAGGCCGCGCGACCGCGCGCGGTGATCATCGATTGGCAGAACGCCGGTCTGCGCAATCCGATGTTCGATGCGGGTTACTTCCTGTCCGGCAGCATCGGTGTCGACGACCGCCGCCGGCACGAGCGTGCCCTGCTCGCCGACTACGCTGCCGTGCTGCGCGATACGGCGCCGGAGTATCCGGTCGACAGCCTGATCGACGATTACCGCGTGCAGCTGCTCAGCGGCTTGCTGCAATCGCTGGCGGCGGTGGGATTTCTGGCCGGCGCGCCCGACACTGAATTGCCAGCGGAGACGCAGACCTTCCTGCTGACCCTGCTCGGCCGCAACTGCGCCGCGGTCGACGACTGGGACAGCCTTGCCGCCCTCGAAGCCTGAGGCGCGCCGAGCCCGACCGCATCGCGCTCAACTGCCCCGATCCTGCGCCGACTCGACGATCAGGCGCATCTGCCGCGCGCGGTGTACGGCCGAGGTGCGACGCGACACGCCGAGCTTGCTGTAGACGTTCTTGAGGTGCCACTTGATCGTCTCGGTGCCGAGCATCAGCGCCTTGGCGGCCTGCTTGTTCGACATGCCGCGGGCAACCAGGCTCAGCACGTCGCGCTCGCGCTCGCTGAGCGGATCGATCAGCCGCTGCGGCTGCTCCGCGCCCCTGGTGCGCGGCGAGGGCACAGGCTCGGCGAGCGGCGGCGCGCTGGCGCGCTGCAGCAGCGCCTCGGCGGCGGCGCCTTCGTCGCGCAGCGATCGCACCAGCCCCATGGCCTGAGCCTCGGCGGCCAGCCGCGCGCTCAGCTCGCGCGCCTCGCCGTGGCGGCCATCCTGCTCGAGCGCCAGCGCCAGCAGCATCCGCGTCCGCACCGCCGGATAGGGATTGCGTGCCGGCTCTTCGTCGGCAAGGACCGCCTGCAGCAGCGCCACCGCCTCGCCGGTACGGCCCTCGTGCAGCTGCCAGCGGGCGCGCGCCATTTCGCGCAGCCGCCATGACTCCGAGGCGGCGCAGCATTGCCGCGGCGGTGCGGCGTCGACGCATTCGAGCAACCGCTCCAGCACGCGCTCGGCGTCGGCATTGCGTCGCTCCCGCAGCAGCAAGTGCAGACGCTCGGCCAGGCAGACGGCGATCAGCCGCCCCCAGCGACGGCGGGCACCCAGGCCCTCGGCGCGATCCAGCAAGCCGTGCGCAGCGGCGAAATCGCCACGCGCGATCGCCGTGCGCACCATGACCTGATAGGCGGTGCGCACCGAATCCAGATAGCAGGCGTCGTCGATGATGTCGAGGCGGCCCGCGAGCAGCTGTTCCACTTCTTCGAGCTGATCGCGCTCGTAGAGTACGCCGGCCAGCGAGCAGGCAGCCAGCGTCGCCGCCGCCGAGCGGCGGCCGGCATGCGTCTCGGCAAACTTCAGCGCCTCGCGGAAGCGCCGCTCGGCATCGTGCAAGCGGCCTTCGCGGACATCGCAGGCGCCCCAGGTGCAGGCGCGGTAGCTGCTCGTGAACAGCTTGCGCGAATGGGCCTCCGAGACCGGATACAGGATCTGCTCCTGGACCGCGCGTGCACGATCGACCTGGCCGGCTTTCTGATAGCAGTGCGTCAGGCCGTTGAGCGAGGCCTGCACGAACCAGGCATGCCCGTCGCCGGACAGCTGCGGCAGCGCCGCCAGGAACTTCTCGCCGAGCGGCAGCGCCGCGGCGGTATCGTCCTTGAGGGCGATGATGCAGAAGCGCAGTGCCAGCAGTTCGGCCTCGATGTCGGCTGGCGGCGGCACTTCGGCCGCCGCCAGATCGGCGCCGATGGCGTCGACCAGCGCCAGCGCCTCGTCGAGCTGGATCGTCAGCAGCAGCGCCCAGGCCAGGGCCACGCGCAGACGCGGCCGCTGCCGCACCGCCTCGGCCGGCAGCTTGCGCGTCCAGCCCAGCAGACGGCGTACATGGCTGTCCTCGATCTCGCGCATGGCACAGCGCTCGACCCATTCGGTCGCCAGTTCCGGGTGATCGGCGGCCAGCGCGTGGCGCACCGCCTCCGACCACAGTTCGTGTTCGGCGAACCACTGCGCGGCGCGCAGATGCAGGGCCGGCACTTGCTCGCCCAGGCGGCGCTCCAGCTGCCCGCGCAGGAAATCCGCGAACAGCGCGTGATGGCGGAACCAGCGGCTTTCGTCATCGAGCGCCTGCACGAACAGGTTCTGCGCCAGCAAATGCTCCAGCGTCTGCTGGCCGCCCTGCGTATCGGCGACGAAATCGCAGAGCGGCCCGCTGAGCCGCTCCAGAATCGAGGTGCGCAGCAGGAACTCGACAGTCTGCTCGTCGAGATTGGGCAGCACGGCATGCGCGAGATAATCGTTGACCGCGCGGAAGTTGCCGGAGAAGGAGCCGATCAGCGCATCGGCATCGTCGCGGCCGCGCAGGCCGATCGCAGCGATTTGCAGGCCGGCCACCCAGCCTTCGGTGGCGTCGTGCAGGCTGCGCATCTGCCCGGCCGACAGCTGCAGCGCCGACACTTCGGCGAGGAAGCTGCGCGTGTGTTCGAAATCGAAGCGCAGGCCGGCGGCGTCAATCTCGACCAGCTCGTCATGCGCGCGCAGATAGGCCAGCGGCAACGGCGGCTCGCTGCGCGTTGCCAGCACCAGATGCAGGTTCTCCGGTGCATGCAGGATCAGGAACGACAGCAGGTCGTGGATCGCACCGGAGACGATGCGGTCGTAGTCATCGAGAATCAGCGTGATCGGCTGCGCGACGCCTTCCAGCGCGTTGATCAGCGAGGTCAGCACCACTTTCGGCGAGCTCGGCTCGGCATCGCCGCGCAGTTCCGGCATCTCGTCGGCCAGGGTATCGAGCGCATCGGCCAGCGCGCGGCTGAGGTAGACGACGAACTGCGAAGCGTCGTTGTCATCGGCATCCAGCGTCAGCCAGGCGACGATGCGCTGCTGCACCAGCAGCTGCTCGCGCCAGTCGGTCAGCAGCGTGGTCTTGCCGAAGCCGGCCGGTGCGCGCAGCACCGTCAGCACTCGATCGCTGCTCAACGACAGGGTCTGCAATAACTCGTCGCGCCGGACCACGCGCCGCGCATGCCGCGGCGGACCGAGCTTGGTTCGAATGACACGGGTGCCGGGGCTCGCGGCACTGCGTTTCTTGGCCATCTCTCCTCCATCTCGGCAGTGATGGTCGGGCGGCCGTTGGCGCCTGCCTCACCTTGCTCGTGGACGCCGTCATGGCAGCGAACACGGTGCCGTTTGCAATCAAATCATCGGGATATCTCGACGGTAAGTGCGGCGGCGGCGGTCCGTCAAGTCGGCCGCCGCGTCCGATGATCGAGGCTTTATGTGTCAGATCGCCGTATAGCCGCCGTCGACCGCCATGCAGCTGCCGGTGACGAAAGACGCCGCGTCCGACAGCAGCCAGACCGCCGCCGCGGCGATCTCCTCAGGCTCAGAGAAGCGGCCGATCGGATGCACCGAGGCCAGATATCCCTCCAGGTTCGGGTCCTCGGCGAACTTGCCGGTGAGCATCGGCGTGCGCACCGCGCCCGGCTGGATGGCGTTGACGCGGATGCCGTGCTTGCCATAGTCGAGCGCCGCGGACTTGGTCAGACCGTTGACGCCATGCTTGCTGGTCACGTATTCGGCGGCCATCGGAAAGGCGATGGCGCCGGCCGCCGAGGCCGTATTGACGATGGCACCGCCGTTCTTGCCCAGCATGGCCCTGACCTCGTGCTTGATGCACAGGAAGGTGCCGGTGAGGTTGACGTCCAGCGCGCGCTGCCAGGCCTGCAACGGCATCTCGTGGATGGCCTGCGTCACCTGCGGCACCGCGGCGTTGTTGAAGGCGCCATCGAGCCGGCCCCAGGTGTCGACGGCGGCAGCCACCATGCGCTCGACCTCGGCCTCGACCGCGATGTCGGTGCGCACGAAACGTCCTTCGCCACCGGCCTTGTCGATCAACGCCAGCGTTTCGCGGCCGGCAGCGTCCTGCAGATCGGCGATCAGCAGGCGTGCGCCCTGGGCGGCAAGCTGTACCGCTGCCGCGCGGCCGATGCCGCTGCCGCCGCCGGTGATGATGAAAACCTTGTTCTTGAATGTGCTCATCGCCTGCACCTCAGGCCGCCACGAGCTTCTTGCCGCACAGCGCCACCTCGACGGCGACGGTGTCGGCAAATTCGACGACGTCGACGATCACGCCGTGATCGTCGATGCGCAGCACCATCGCGTAGTGCTCCTGCAGGTACGGAATGCCGGTCGGGCCGACGCCGCGGCCGGACGCCAGGCAGACCGCGCGGTTGCCGTCGACCAGGACCTCGCTGCGCGTCAGCTTGGGCGGCTGCTGGCAGGCGCCGAGCACACCGACCAGCGTGTCGATCACCGTCTGCCGGCCGCGCATCGGTGCCGATGCCGGTGTGGTGCCGATGATGCGATAGCTGACATCGTCGGCCAGCAGGCCGAAAGCCTCGGCGAATTTCTGCTCGCACAGCAGATCGATGTAACGCGTTGCCACTTCACGGGGCAGTTCATGCGTCTGGGGCATTGGATTCTCCTCCTTGCCGTTGGTTTGTCGGATACCGCCGCATGCGTCGAGGCATGCGTACCATCTTCACTTCTGATTCAGTTCATCAGCGCGTCCACGGCGCGTCTGCGTGCGTTTGGACGCCATACCGTCCGATCGCCTCGCCGACCAGGCGCCGCTCGATCCGGCCGGCGCGTGCCAGCGCGTCGAGCGCGGCAATGGCGATGCTGTGGCGATCGACCTCGAAGAAGCGGCGCAGCGCCGCGCGCGTGTCGCTGCGACCGAACCCGTCGGTGCCGAGCACCGTGTATGGCGCCTGCAGATACGGTGCGATCAGCTGCGGCCAGGCGCGTACGTAGTCGCTCGCGGCGACGATCGGCGCATCGCCACCGAGCAGCGTCTCGACGTGACTGAGTTGCGCTGCGCCCTGCGGCTGCAGGCGATTGTGTCGCTGCACCGCGGCGGCCTCGCGGGCGAGTTCGCTGAAGCTGGTCGCGCTGTAAATCTGGCTGGTGATCTTCCAGTCATCTGCCAGCAGCCCGGCGGCAGCCAGCACCTCGCGCAGGATGGTGCCGGAGCCCAGCAGGCGGACCGTGGCGATGGCGTCGTCCGGCCGCTGCTCGGCGTGCCGGTAGAGGCCGCGGATGATGTCGTCGGCCACGCCGTCGGCCAGCGAGGGCTGCGCGTAGTTCTCGTTCATCATCGTCAGGTAATAGAACTCGTCGACCTGCTCCTGCAGCATGCGGCGCATGCCGTGGTCGACGATCACTGCCAGCTCGCCGGCAAACGCCG
>CBINNP010000081.1:0-13670 GCA_966252075.1 uncultured Solimonas sp. | reverse complement strand
GCCGCCCGCGCGCGCCCGCAAAAGGCAGCGCGCCGCGGGGGCGGGTTGCGCGCGCGGCTTCTGACAAAATAGGCTTGCGTCTGCGAGCTCATGCAGCGAACGGTTCGCTTCGTGACAATTCGGCTTCGCGTCATCATTCAGGAGAGCGGTAATGGCGACTAACCCAAACGTGCGGGATACCTTTTACATCGGCGGCGAATGGGTCAAGCCTTCGTCGGACCGTCGCTTCACGCTGATCAACGCCAACACCGAAGAAGTCCTGGGCTCCACGCCCGAGGCGCTTGAAGCCGACGTCGACCGCGCCGTCGCCGCCGCGCGCAAGGCTTTCGATCAGGGCCCCTGGGGCCGTTCGACGGCCGCCGAGCGCGTCGCCGTGATCCAGAGCTTCATCGGTGCACTGGCCAAGCGCAGCAGCGATATCGCCCGCGCCGTCAGCAGCCAGAACGGCATGCCGGTGTCGATCAGCGAAGGCTTCGAAGGCCAGTTCCCGCTGGGCCTGCTGGGCTACTACGCCGAGCTGGCGAGCAGCCTGGAAAACATCGAGACGCGTCCCTCGCAGATGGGCAAGGAAACCCTGGTCAGCCGCAAGGCGATCGGCGTGGTCGCGGCCATCGTGCCGTGGAATTTTCCGGTGGTGCTGGCCATCAGCAAGATCGCGCCGGCCCTGGCTGCCGGCTGCACCGTCGTCATCAAGCCCTCGCCGGGCACGATCCTCGACAGCTACCTGCTCGCCGATGCCGCGCATGAGGCCGGCGTGCCGGCGGGCGTGCTCAACTGGGTGCCGGCCGACCGCGAAGCCGGCGCGCATCTGGTCTCGCATCCGGGCGTCGACAAGGTGGCCTTCACCGGCTCGACCGGCGCCGGCCGCATCATCGCCCGCGCCTGCGGCGAACTGCTGCGCCCGGTGACGCTGGAGCTCGGCGGCAAGTCGGCGGCGATCATCCTCGACGACGCCGACCTCAACACCGTCGTCGCCGGCATACCGACCGCGTCGATCTTCAACAACGGCCAGACCTGCTACTCCTGCACGCGCATCCTGGCGCCGAAGAGCCGTTACGGCCAGGTCGTCGACGCGCTGGCGTCGATGGCAGCCGGCCTCAAGGTCGGCGACGCGCTCGACCCGAACACGCAGATCGGCCCGATGGCCTCGGCCGGCCACCGCGAGCGCGTGCTCGGCTACATCGAGAAGGGCAAGGCGGAAGCCAAGCTGATCGCCGGCGGCGGCAAGCCCAAGGCGCAGTCGCGCGGCTGGTTCGTCGAGCCGACGATCTTCGCCGACGTCAGCAACGACGCCACCATCGCCCGCGAGGAAATCTTCGGACCGGTGCTGTCGGTGATCCCGTACGCCGACGAGGCCGAGGCGATCCGCATCGCCAACGACTCGCAGTTCGGCCTCGGCGGCTCGGTGTGGAGCACCGACGCCGGCCGCGCCCGCTCGGTTGCTGCCCAGGTGGCCACCGGCACCATCGGCATCAACGGCTACGTGCCGTCGATCGGCTCGCCGTTCGGCGGCATCAAGGCCAGCGGCCTCGGCCGCGAACTCGGCCCGGAAGCGCTGTCGGGCTATGTGCAGCTGAAGTCGACGTACGTGATGGGCTAAGCGGTAAACGCCCGCATCACGAGAAAAGGCGCAGCCCGCGAGGGCTGCGCCTTTTGTTTCCCATTTCCGGTTTTTCCGAAGGTTTAGTAGGGCGGGAGAAATCCCGCCACTTGCCGCGTATTGCTACGAGAACAGAAGGCGGGATGCGCTTCGCTTCTCCCGCCCTACGCGCTCTTGAGCTCGGCCAAGGCCGCACGAGCTTCAAAGCAGGCTTTGAGAAGGCGATGGCTCTCGATATCCGCGAGCGGCGGCAGCTCGGGCAGATCGTTGTAAGGGCGTGTTGGATCGAAGGCCATGTCGATTTCTCCTCAAATCATCGACAGATGCTTCAAACGTGTCGCTCATATCGACACGTTCGTAATATGTGTCGAAATTTTACATCTTTATCGACATGAAAGGCCGGATATGTTGATCGATTCGGCAGGTTTTGGTGGTTGTTACCGATTCCGGCGTTTTTCAATAGCAGGTAGACCTGTTATCCGTGCACGCGCCGAGGCGCCGCTACGGCCGAGTCGGCCGCGCGCTCAATCCACTACGCAGATCGTGCCCCGAGAGCCTCGGCTGCTACCGCGAACGCATGCTTGGTTACATCGGGAAGGGCAAGCGGAAACCAAGCTGATCGCCGGCGGTACCATCGGCATCAAGGCCAGCGGCCTCGGCCGCGAACTCTCCAATAATCTGGCGACATCGTCTGATAGTCCGGTCACAGTCATCGCAAGTCCTTGGGTCGGTAAGGCGCCGGAGTCGCAACTGGGAGTACGCGTGTCTGATAAACCGGTGCCTTCAACGGGAAGCGTTGATCTTGTGCTGGGCCGGCCGCCTGCTGCAACGACTAACGCCGGCAGCTCCTGAATCAGGCAGTGACGGCGAGCCGTAGTTTCGGTGCGCTCTCAATCAACCGCAGCAGTTGTTCTGGCGGCAGCGCGGGGTTGAACAGCAGGCCCTGCGCGTAATCGACGTCGAGGCGTTGCAGCATGGCCAGCTTGCGCGGTTCGTCGACGAATTCGGCGACGGTGCGCTTGCCGGCGGCGCGGGCGACCTGGCGGATGGCGCGGACGATTTCCTGCGACAGCGGGTTGTCGACGATGTCACGGACGAAGCGGCCGTCGATCTTCACTTCCGACACCGGCAGCGAGTGCAGGTAGCCGAACGAGCACAGGCCGGAGCCGAAGTCATCGAGGCTGAAGCCGCAGCCGATCTCGCGGAAGTCCTCGACGATTTCGGCGGCGACCTCCAGGTGTTCGACGGCGGCGGTTTCGGTGATTTCGAACGCCAGCTTGCCGGCCGGCGGATGCAGTGCGCGCACGTCGGCGTAGAGCTTGGCCATGAAATGCGCGTCGACCAGCGACTTGGCCGAGAGGTTCATCGTCACGCCGTCCAGGCGCTCGAGCGCATCGCGGTGCTCGTCCACCCAGCCGAGCACGAACTGCGAGCTGAAGGCATCCAGCTCGGCATTGAGGCCGAAGTGTTCGATGGTCTCGATGGTGCCGGGCGGCAGCGGCGAGTGGCTGCCGTCGTCGCGCAGCATGCGCAGCAGGAACTCGGCTTTTGCCAGCCGCGGCGTGTCGCCGCGGATGTCCATCACCGGCTGCATGTGCAGGGTCAGGCGGCCGGCATCGCGCAGGCGGCGGAAGTTGCGGACGGCGGCGGGGTCATTGCGGCTGCGCGTGCCATCGCGATGGTGCTGCGCGCCGCTGACGATCTGGTTGAGGCCGCGGCGCTTGGCCTGGGCGCAGGCGTCGGCGGCCTGGTCGATGCAGTCGCGCCATTCGTGCGTGTCGGCGCGGACGGTGACGAAGCCGATCGAGACATTGAGGCTGCTCTCGCCGAGCACCGAGTCGTAGCGGATCGCGCACAGCCGCTCGCGCAGCGCCTGCGCTTCCTCGACGGCGGACTGGCCGTGGTCGATCGCCTTGGCGGCGACGAATTCATTGCTCCACAGCTTGACTGCGACGTTCTGCGGCCCGGCCCAGCTGCGCAAGCTCGCCAGGGCGCGGGCGATCAGACGGTCGCCGGCATCCGGTTCTGCCCAGAGATTGACCTCGCGCATCTGGCGCAGGTCCACGTACACCAGCATCGCGGCAGGGAAGGGCTGCCAGGCATCGAGCTGGCGCAGCAAGCGCACGAAGTTGGAAGTGGCCATGCCGTCATTATCGGTGCACCGTCATGGCGCTTCGACGCCGTTCAGACGGCCGGAACGGCCTTTCGTGCAGGACGCCGATTTCCGCTGTGAACTCAGTCACCAAACTCGGTCACTGAACTCGATCACCGCCGACGCGCAATGCCAGCACGTCGCAGTCGGCGCGAGTAATGACGTTTTCCTCGGTGTGGTTGAACCAGGCGGCGATGCCATGGCGCGGATGGTGGCCGAGCACGATCAGCTCGGCGCCCAGATCCTTGGCGAAGCGCTGGATCTGCTGCACGACCGGTCCGGTCGCGGTGTGCTGCGCGGCGGCCGGCACCGCGTAGTCGGCGCACAGCTTCGCCAGCTGCGAGCGGGCCTGTTCTTCCAGCTGCTGGGTCAGGTCGATCGGTGCGGTCATCAGCAGCTCGCCGCTTTCGATCGGGATGTACTCGACGACGTGCAGCACCGACAGCTGTGCATCGAAGGCGCGCGCCAGCGCGGCCGCGCGACTGAGCACGGCCGGTCCGGAACCGTCGAGGGCGATTGCGGCGAGCAAATGGCGATAGACGCTCATCGGAGGTTCTCCGGCTGACGAGGGATTTCAGTATCCGCCGAAGGATGCCGCCGTCAACCCTGCTCCGCGCTGACGAGGATCAAGCCTGCGCCGGTGGCGGCCGCTCATGCTGGACGGCCTGCCGCAGCGACGCCAGCCCGTTGCTCAGCCGCGCGAAGTCGCGCGCGTGCAGGCGCTCGGCGCGGATGCCGGGCTCGATGCCGGCGGCGGCGATGGCGCCGGCGTCGGCCAGGCCCTTGAGCGCATTGGACAGGGTCTTGCGACGCTGCGAGAAGGCTTGCGTGACGACGCGGTCGAACAGCGCCAGATCGTCGATCTCGAAATCCGGCTTGCGCGGCACCACGCGGACGATCGCCGAGTCGACTTTCGGCGCCGGCTTGAAGGCGCCGGGGCCGACCGTGAACAGCATCGCCACCTCGCTGCGCGCCGCCAGCGCCACGGTCAGGCGGCCATAGGCTTCTTCGCCCGGTGCGGCGCACATGCGCTCGACGACTTCCTTCTGCAGCATGAAGTGCATGTCGCGGATCGCCGTGCTCTGGCCGAGCAGGTGGAACAGCAGCGGCGTGGAGATGTTGTAGGGCAGGTTGCCGACCAGGCGCAGGGTCTTGCCGGGCTGCGCGAAGCGGCCGTAGTCGACCGTCAGCGCGTCGGCCTCGGTGATGCGCAGGTTCGGCGAATGGCCGCAGGCCGCGCGCAGCAGCGGGATCACGTCGCGGTCGATCTCGACCACATCGAGCGTGCCGGCGCGTTCGAGCAGCGGCACGGTCAGCGCGCCGAGGCCGGGGCCGATCTCGACCAGCACCTGATCCGGCTGCGGGTTGATGGCGCGCAGGATGCGCGCGATCACCTGCGGATCGTGCAGGAAGTTCTGGCCGAAGCGTTTCTTGGCTTGATGCGAGGCGAGGGCGGAGTCGTTCATCGTCAGGTTCGGGCGCTCATTGCGCCATCTCGATCGCCAGCCGCAGCGCCGCGCGCAGGCTGCCGGCGGAGGCGATGCCGCGGCCGGCGAGGTCGAGCGCGGTGCCGTGATCGACCGAGGTGCGGACGATCGGCAGGCCCAGGGTGACGTTGATCGCCTCGCCGAAGCCGGCGTACTTGAGCACCGGCAGGCCCTGATCGTGGTACATCGCCAGCACGGCGTCGGCGTTGTCGAGCAGCTTGGGCGTGAACAGCGTGTCGGCCGGCAGCGGGCCGATCGCGTGGATGCCGGCAGCCTGCGCGTCGGCGATCGCGGGGGCGATGATCTGCTGATCCTCCAGTCCCAGATGGCCGCCTTCGCCAGCATGCGGATTGAGCCCGCAGACCAGGATGCGCGGCGAGGGGCGATGGAAATGGCGGCGCAGGTCGGCATCGAGGATCTGCAGGGTGTCGCGGACGCGCTCGCGGGTCACCGCATCGGCCACCGCGCGCAGCGGCAGATGCGTGGTGACCAGCGCCACGCGCAGCGGCGGCGCATCGACGCGCGGCGCCTCGGCCACCAGCATCATCACCGGCAGGCGCGCGCCGCTGCGTTCGGCGAGAAACTCGGTGTGGCCGCTGAAGGCGACGCCGGCGTCGTTGATCACGCTCTTCTGCACGGGCCCGGTGACCAGGGCGCCGGCACGGCCGGCGACGCAGATATCGATGGCCAGCCTCAGCGTGCGCAGCACGTAGTCGGCGTTACGGATGTCGAGCGTGCCGGCTCGCGACGGTACGTCCAGGGCCACCGGCAGCACGGGCAGTACGCCCGGCTCATGCAGTTGCGCGGCAGCCTGCAGATCGCAGAGCCGTGTCTGCAGCACGAGGCCGAGCGTCGCGGCGCGCGCCGCCAGCAGTTGCGGATCGGCGACGGCGACCAGCTCGGCGGGCCAGGGCTCCTGGGCGATCGCGGCGACCAGCTCAGGACCGATGCCGGCCGGTTCGCCCGGTGTCAGCAGGATGCGCGGGACCGCTTTCATCCTGCGCGCATCCGGCCTACGACAGCTTCTTGGCCGCTTCAGCGTCGCTCGGCAGGCGGTATTCGATATAGGCCTCGTTGCGCAGGCGGCGCACCCAGACCTCGAATTCCTCCTCCGACTTGCGCGTGCCGATCGCCTGGCGGGCCTGCATGCGCTTCTGCTCGTCGGTGACGTCGCGGTCGCGGCGCTCCAGCACCTGGGCGACGTGATAGCCGAACTGGGTACGGAACGGCTGCGAGATCTCGTTGATCTTCAGCTCGTCCAGGGCCGACTGGAACTCCGGCACGAACACGCCGGGCGGCTGGAAGCCGAGGTCGCCGGCGCTGTTCTTGGAGCCCGGATCGTCCGAAAACTGCTTGGCCAGCTTGGCGAAGTCGCCGCCGCTCTGCAGCTGCTTGTAGACGTCCTGCGCCTGCGCGCGCGCCTGCTCGTCGTCGCGGATGGCGTTGGTGGTGATCAGGATGTGCCGCGCGTGCGTCTCGACCACGGTCTTGCGTTCGGCACCGCCGCGCGTGTCGGCCAGCTTGATCAGGTGGAAGCCGCTGCCGGTCTCGAAGACCTCGCTGGTGTCACCGACCTTGAGCTTGCTGACCGCCACCGCGAATGCGGTCGGCAGGTCGGCGGCGCGGCGCCAGTCCAGATCGCCGCCCTGCAGCGCCTGCTGGCCATTGGAGTTGGCGATCGCCAACTGTGCGAAATCCTCGCCGGCGCGGATGCGCTTGAGGATGTCGGCGGCCTTGGCGCGGGCCTGGTCGCGCGCCGCCTGTCCGGCGCCGTCCGGTACCGCGATCAGGATGTGCGAGAGGCGGAAATCCTTGTCGCCCTCGATGCCGCCCTGCACGGCGAGGTAGGCGTCGACATCCTGCTCGGAGACGAAGACATGGCTGTCGACTTCCTTGGCGCGCAGGCGCTGCATGGTCAGCTCGTCGCGAACCTGCTCGCGCAGCGCCAGGTAGTCCATGCCCTCGCTGCGCAAGGCCTCGGCGAACGACGCCAGGCTCATGCCGCCCTGGCGGGCCAGCTTGTTCAGAACCTCGTTGAGATCCTTGTCGTCGATGCGGATGCCGGCCTGCTTGGCGCGCTGCGTCTGCACCCGCATCGTCAGCAGCTGGTCGAGCACCTGGGCGCGCAGGATGTCTTCCGGCGGATTGCCGAGGCCGCGCTTGGTGATCTGCGCGCGCGCCTGGCCGATGGCGGCGTCCAGCTCGCTCTGCAGGATCACGTCGTCGTTGACGACAACGATGATGCGGTCCAGCGTTTCGCCGGCGGCGATGGCGGGCTGCGCCAGACCGAGGACGGCGCTGAGCAGCGCGCTGGCGGCGAGGGCAAAAAGGGTAGTCGGCAAGCGGAAGCGCAGCATAGCGATCGGTCAGGCTCTTCTTGGAAGCGGGGGATTATCCACGATGCCGCGCGCCGGCGCCGGCGCCGGCCTTGGCTCGGGCGGACGGGCGTGGACGGTTAGTAGACATCGTCGTCGACGCGCAAGTTCGGGAAGCCCGAGCCGATCTGGCCGAGGCCCTTGAGTTCCAGCTGCACATAGACACCGTTGTTGAAGTTGCCTTGCGAGTCGCTGATGTAGCGGCGCATGGCGACGTTGGCGGCCCAGCAGCAGGTTTCGTAACGCAGGCCCGCGTAGGCGTCCAGCGTCTGTTCTTCCTCCAGCGAGTAACGCAAGCGGCCGGCGAGGCTGAACGGTCCGAACAGCGGCGTGACGGCGGTGAGATCGGTCTGTTCGAGCAGGCCGCGGCGGTAGCGGTAGGCGGCCTCGAACAGGCGGCGGCCGTCGTCGCGGTAGCGGATCGCGATCGCGCCGCGGGTGAAGCGCGAGCTTTCCGGCGACCACTGGGTCAGCGCCCGCGTGCCCCAGCGCTCGGACAGGTTGTAGATGACCTCGCCGATGAAGTCGGTGGCGCCGTTGTCCGGGATCGGCTGGTTGGGCAGACCCACCGTCGGCGCCTCGATGCGGTACAGCTGGCCGACGCTGACCTGGGCCTTGACGCCGCCCGTCGACGGATCGAGCTGGCGCGCGGTCAGCGCCATGGCCACCTGATTGGCGTCGCCGATGCGGTCCAGCCCCGAGAAACGGTTGCGCGCGAACAGCTGGGTGAAATCGAAGTCCGGCTGGCCGCCATCGAACACCGGCAGCGCGCTCTGGTCGCGGTGCGGGGCGTACAGGTAGAACAGCCGCGGCTCCAGCGTCTGCGGCGTGCCGTCGGCGAGCAGGCGCTCGAAGCGCAGGCCGTACTCGGCGCTGAAGATCGGCAGGCTGCGATCCGGCGAACTCGGCTCGCCCGCCTCGGTGCTGGTCAGTTCGTAGGTGGTGTAGTGGTAATCGACGCGCGCTTCGCCGTACCAGGACAGCGCGTCGCGCTCGATCTTCAGGTACGGCGCGACGTCGACACGCTGGCCCTCGACCGAGTTGTCGCGCGCGAAGTTGACGTATTCGCCGTCGATGCCGAGCCGCGAATACAGGAAGCTGTTGCGGGTCTGCGCGCTGAACAGCACCTGCGGCAGGCGGCGATAAGGGTCTTCCGCCGCTTCCAGATTGCTGGCGACGCGCTGGTAGTCCTGCGCCAGCACCTGGATCGAGTACTTGGCGGGCGCCTGGTAGTTGAAGCGGGCGCTGCGCTCGATGAACGAGATCGAGCTGAGGTCGATGTCGCCGCCGAGGTCTTCGAAGTAGGTCGGGTCGCTGACGTCGTTGTACTGCACGTCCATCGACAGATGCGGACTCAGCAGGCCCTCGTGGCGCCACTTGAGATAGTCGCGGCGTTCGTGGGTGACGCGGTCGCGGTCCAGATACTGGTAGCCGATCTGGCCTTCGGCGCTGGCGAACAGGTAGCGGCCGTCGCCGCCGATCTGGAAGCCGCGTTCGGACATGTAGCGCGGCGTCAGCGTCAGGTCATAGTTCGGCGCCAGGTTCAGGTAGACCGGCTGGCGGACGTCGAAGCCGGTGCGGTCGGTGTCGCCGACGATCGGGTAGAGCAGGCCGCTGCGGCGGCGGTCGTCGATCGGGAACTGCAGCCAGGGGCTGTAGAAGATCGGCACGCCGAGAAAGCGCAGCCGCGCGTTGTGGGCGGTGCCCAGGCCTTCTTCCTGATCGAGCTGGATGCGGCTGGCTTCCAGGTACCAGTCGTTGTTGCCGGGTGCGCAGCTGGTGTAGCGCGCGCTCCTGAGGTCGGCGGTCTTGTCGCCGCGCACTTCCATGCGCGCCGCATCACCGCGCGCCGAGCGCGACATCAGCGTGAACTGGTTGTCGGTAAACAGGCCGGTCTGGTCGTCGAAGTCCAGCTCGGTGTGCCTGGACTCGATGACGTAATCCTTGCTGCGGAAGCGCGAGGTGCCGTCGATGATGGCGCGTTTCTCGGCGTCGTCGTAGTCGAGCTGTTCGGCAGTGATCTCGCGATCGTCCTGGCGGACCCGCACCGAGCCGAGCATCTGCGACAAGCCTTCCTCGCTGAGGTCGACCTCGTCGGCGTTGATGTGGATCTTGCCGTCGTGCTCGCCGGACAAGGGCGGCAGGCCGTCGCTCATCTGCGGGCATGACGAGGCGATCTTGATTTTCTTGTCCTGATAATCCGAGGTCGTCGTCAGCGAGCCCTGTTGCGCGAAGGCGGGCATCACCGCGATGAACCCCATGCCGATCAGGTGCCAGCGCAGGCCGTGGAGTCGAGGCAAGAGTGGACTTCTACTTGTAAGACGTCTGATTGAGGGCGGCAAGCTTGGCGCAGGCCGGCGCGGGGTGCAATCGGCAAAGTTCCCGTCGCCGCTCGGGTATGCTGTTGTGCACTGCATGACCGCCGGTTCCCCGCTCTTGAATGCCCGCTTGAACACCGCTTCCTCCTCGCCGCTGGCCGCTGCAAGCGCACTCGACGACCGCGCCGAGGCAGCGCGGCGGTGGGCGCTCGCCGCGCTGGATCTCGCCGACGGCGAGGCGAGCTTCGCGCCGGCCTCGGCCGATGCCAGCTTTCGCCGCTATTTCCGCATCGAGGCCGACGGCGGCCGCAGCTGGATCGTCATGGATGCGCCGCCGCAACAGGAGGACTGCGAGCCCTTCATCCGCATCGCCGGCCTGCTGCAGGGCGCCGGCCTCAATGCGCCGCGCGTCCTGGCCCAGGATCTGGCGCGCGGCTATCTGCTGCTCAGTGATCTGGGCCGCCAGACTTTCCTGCACGTCATCGACGAATCCAACGCCGAGCCGCTGATGGCGGACGCGATCGACGCGCTGATCCGCTGGCAGCTGGCCAGCCGGCCCGGGGTGCTGCCCGCCTACGACGCGCCCTTGCTGCAGCGCGAGCTGTCGCTGTTCCCGGACTGGTACGTCGCGCGGCATCTGCAGACTGGCCTGAGCGCCGCGCAGGCCGAGCGGCTGGCCGCTGTCGAGCGCCTGCTGGTCGAATCGGCGCTGGCGCAGCCGCGCGTCTACGTGCACCGCGACTACATGCCGCGCAATCTGATGGTCTCTGCGCCGAGTCCCGGCATCCTGGATTTCCAGGACGCCGTCGAAGGCCCGCTGAGCTATGACGTGGTGTCGCTGTTCAAGGACGCCTTCCTGTCGTGGCCGGCCGCGCGCGTCGAGGCCTGGCGCCGCCAGTACGCCGAGCGCGCGCGCCGCGCCGGCCTGCCGGTGGCCAACGATGCCGAATTCGCGCGCGCCTTCGACTGGATGGGCCTGCAGCGGCATCTGAAGGTGATCGGCATCTTCGCGCGCATCAACTACCGCGACGGCAAGCCGCATTACCTCGCCGACGTGCCGCGCTTCATCGGCTACGTGCGCGAGGTCGCGGTGCGTTATCGCCAGCTGCAGCCGCTGCTCAAGCTGTTCGACGAGCTGGGTCTGCAGTGACCCGGGCCTTCGTGCTGGCCGCCGGCCGCGGCGAGCGGATGCGGCCGTTCACCGACACCCGTCCCAAGCCGCTGATCGAGATCGGCGGCCGCACGCTGATCGAGCATCACCTGCTGAACCTCGCCGCCGCCGGCGTGCGCGAGGTGGTGATCAATCTCGGCTGGCTCGGCCGCACGATCGTCGAGCTGCTCGGTGACGGCAGCCGCTACGGCGTCGGGATCGCGTACTCGGACGAAGGCTGGCCGGCGCTGGAGACCGGTGGCGGCATCCGCCGCGCGCTGCCGCTGCTGGGCGTCGCGCCCTTCGTGCTCGTCAACGCCGATGTCTACACCGACTATCCCTTGCAGCGGCTGGTGACCCGCGGCGCGCAGGGCCTGGGCGGTGATCTGGCGCATCTGCTGCTGGTGCCGAATCCCGAGCACCATCCGCGTGGCGATTTCGCGCTGCGCGACGGCCGCATCGTCGAGCCGGCGGCGCCGCCGCTGCTGACCTTCGGCGGCTTGTCGGTGCTCGATCCGCGGCTGTTCGATGGCCAGGCCGATGGCGCGTTCCCGCTGGCGCCGCTGCTGCGCGCCGCTGCCGCGCGCGGGCTGGCGAGCGGCGAGCGCCATGACGGCCTGTGGTCGGACGTCGGCACGCCGCAGCGCCTGCAGCAGCTCGCCGCCCATCTGGCCGCGCAATCCGCGTTATCGTCCGTCCATCTTCCCTGATCAGGTCCTGCCGATTGCCATCATGAGTGTTCCGACTCCATCGACCCTGCCGTCCGCCGAACTGCTGCGCGAGCGCCTGAGCCAGGTCCTCGCCCGTGCCCGCGCCGGCGGCGCCAGCGCCGCCGAAGCCAGCATCTCGGCCAGCCGCGGCCTGTCGGTCAATGTCCGCAATGGCGAGGTCGAGACGCTGGAATTCCAGCAGGACCGCGAGCTGGGCCTGACGGTCTACATGGGCCAGCGCAAGGGCAATGCCTCGACCGGCGACTGGAGCGAGTCGGGCATCGCCCAGGCCGTCGCCGCCGCGTTGGCGATCGCCTCGGCCACCGGCGAGGACCCGGCCAACGGCCTGGCCGATCCGGCGCTGATGGCAAGGAATTTTCCCGATCTGGATCTCGAACACCCCTGGGATCTCGGCGCCGAGGCGGCCGTCGATCTGGCGCGCGCCTGCGAGGCCGCGGCGCTGGCGGTCGACGCGCGCGTCACCGGCAGCGAAGGCGCCGGCGTCTCCAGCCATCGCGGCATCTCCGGCTATGCCAACACCCATGGCTTCACCGGCATCCGCCGCGGCACGCAGCACAGCCTGAGTTGCGCGGTGATCGCCAGCCAGGACGACGACATGCAGCGCGACTACTGGTACAGCAATTCACGCGTGCCGGGCGAACTGCTGACGCCGGAAGCGCTGGGACGCCGTGCCGGCGAGCGCGCGGTGGCGCGCCTGGGCGCGCGCAAGCTGTCGACACGCAGCGCGCCGGTGCTGCTGCCGCCGGAACTGGCGCGCGGCTTCTGGGGGCATTTCGTCGGGGCGATTTCCGGCGGTGCGCTGTACCGCAAGGCCAGCTTCCTGGTCGACCGCCTGGGCTCGGAGGTGTTCTCGCCGAAGGTCACGCTGCGCCAGTTGCCCTATCTGCCGCGCGCCGCCGCCAGCGCCGCCTGGGATCACGAGGGCGTGGCGACGCAGGAGCGCACGCTGGTCGATGCCGGCCGCCTCGAAGGCTGGCTGCTCGGCAGCTATTCGGCGCGCAAGCTCGGCCTGCAGACCACCGGCAACGCCGGCGGCGTGTTCAACCTGATCGTTGAGCCCGGCAAACTGGATTTCGCCGGCCTGCTGCGCGAGATGGGCGAGGGCCTGCTGGTCACCGAGCTGCTCGGCCACGGCAGCAACCTGGTTACCGGCGACTACTCGCGCGGCGCCGCCGGCTTCTGGGTCGAGAACGGCGAGATCGCCTATCCGGTCGATGAGCTGACCATCGCCGGCAATCTTTCCGACATGTTCCGGCGCGTCGCCGCGGTCGGCAGCGACGTCGATGCCCGCGCCGGCGTGCGCACCGGCTCGGTGCTGATCGACGGCATGACGATCGCCGGGCACTGATCGTGATGCAATCGTGCACGCTCAGCGTCCACATCGAGCGGCCGCAATCGCAGGTCTACGATTTCCTGGCCGAGCCGGCGCATTTCGCGCAGTGGGCGAGCGGACTCGGCACGGACTTGCAGCGGGCCGGCGATGACTGGATCGCGCAGACCGGGGCCGGCCCGGTGCGCGTGCGCTTCACACCGCGCAATCCTCATGGCGTGCTCGATCACCGCGTGCTGCTGCCGGACGGCAGCGCCGTCGAGGTGCCGATGCGGGCGATCGTCAACGGTCAAGGCTGTGAGGTGCTGCTGACGCTGCTGCGGCAGCCGGCGATGAGCGATGCGCAGTTCGCCGCCGATGCCGATTGGGTGCTGCGCGATCTGCAGGCGCTCAAGGCCCTGCTGGAAGCCGGCGACCCTGCACGCGCGTAGGCCTTAGGGCCTGTTAACGCTATGGCCGCCGCTGTGATGCTACCCGCTTTGCGGCCAGGCAAGGCGCGACGAAGGAATTTGGTGGTTCCAAATGAC
>CBINNP010000080.1:0-13674 GCA_966252075.1 uncultured Solimonas sp. | reverse complement strand
GAAGTAGCTGTAGTTCAGCACTTCGATCGGGCCGGACAGCAAGGTGTTGCCGAGGCTGAGGAAGGTCTTCACACCCGGGTGCTTGCCGTCGAGCGTGCCGAAGATCTGCTGCGCGACCTGCTGCAGTTCCTCGTCACTGATCGTCTCCACCGCCTGCACGTCCATCACCGCGATGACCGGCTTGCCATCGACGTTGGGATCGCGCAGCGCCAGACGGCCCGGCTGGATGCCGGCTTCCTGGGTGAGGTTGACGATCGGCACCGGCCAGAACAGACCGCTCGCGGTCTTCAGGTTCTGCGCGACGCTGAGCACGTCGGCCTTGTTCATGTAGCCCGGCAGCGGATTGAAGTAGCCGGCGCCGAGCATCACCGCGTTGGCGGCGGCGGCCGAGTTCAGCAGCAGGCTGGGCAGGCTTTCCGCCTCCTTGGCGAGCTGTTCGCGGCGGGCGGTGTCTTCGACGTAGAGCGGCTTGAGCGTCTCGGAGCCGTGGGGCTTGATCATGGGCATTCCTTAATCGGTGAAGGGTTTCAGGCGGCGACGATGCCGCGGGCGGCGAGCAGCTCGAGCACGGCGGCGACTTCCGCCTGCAGGCTCATCTCGTGGCTCGGCAGCACCAGCTCAGGCGCTTCCGGCGCCTCATAGGGGTCGTCGATGCCGGTGAAGTTCTTGATCTGGCCGGCGCGCGCCTTCTTGTAGAGACCCTTGGGGTCGCGCTTCTCGGCTTCCGCCAGCGGCACGTCGACGTAGACCTCGATGAAGTCCATGCCGGCGTCCTCGTGCAGCTGGCGCACCAGATCGCGGTCGGCGCGATACGGCGAGACGAAGCTCGACAGCACGATCACGCCGGAGTCGACGAACAGCTTGGCGATCTCGCCGATGCGGCGGATGTTCTCGGCGCGGTCCTCGGCCGAGAAGCCCAGGTTCTTGTTGATGCCCAGGCGCACGTTATCGCCATCGAGGCGGTACGACAGCTTGCCGCGCTCGAACAGCACTTTCTCCAGCGCCACCGCAACCGTGCTCTTGCCGGAGCCGGACAGGCCGGTGAACCAGATCGTGGCGCCCTTCTGGCCGAGCAGGCGGGCGCGATCGGCGCGGGTGACTTCGCCTTCATGCCAGTGGACGTTGGTGGCTTTCTGTTCGGTCATCTTGCAATTCCTGCGACGGGGGTGGCGGCGACGGGCGCGATCCTACGCGCAAGCCGCCCATATGAAAAATAAAGACAAGTCATGTTCTGCATGCATTAAAGTCATAACGGACTTCAGTCATGCGCACAGACGCGGTGCCGGCAGGCATGAACCTCAATCACCTCGCGATCTTCCAGGCGGTGGCGGCCTGCGGCAGCGTCAGCGCCGGCGCGCAGCGGCTGCGCATCAGCCAGTCCGCCGCGTCGCGCCAGCTGGGCGAGTTCGAGCGCACGCTGGGCGTGACGCTGTTCGACCGCCTGCCGCGCGGCGTGCGGCTGACGGAAGCCGGCCGCCTGCTGCTTGGCTATGCCAACCGCCTGTTCGCGATCGAGACCGAAGCCGAGGAGGCGCTCGGCGATCTGCAGAAGCGCACGCGCGGACGCATCGCCATCGGCGCCAGCCGCACGATCGGCGCCTACCTGCTGCCGCCGGTGCTGGCTGCCTATCGCCAGCAGCATCCGGGCGTCGAGCTGTCGCTGCAGGTCGACAACACGCGGGCGATCGAGGCGCAGCTGATCGCCGGCGAGATCGATATCGGCTTTGCCGAAGGCATCGTCGGCACCGAGATGCTCGACTACCGCGTCTGCGCCAATGACGAGCTGGTGCTGGTCGCCGCGCCGCGTCACCCGCTGACGCGCGAGACCAAGGTGACATTGGCTCGCATGCTCGAATTCCCGATGCTGATGCACGAGATCGGCTCCGGCACACGCGCCGTTACCGAGCTGGCGTTCGCCAAACGCCGCGTCAGCCTGCGGCCGGCGATGACGCTGGCGAGTACCGAGGCGATCAAGCAGACGGTGGCCACCGGCATCGGCATCGCCGTGCTGTCGTCGTTCGCGATCCGCACCGAGCTGGCCGCCAAGACGCTGAAGGTCGTGCCGGTGCGCGGCCTCAGCATTCAACGACCGCTGTACCGGCTGCGCCTCAGGAACAGCTGGGCGAGCCCGGCGATGCAGGCGTTCCTGGCGCTGATCGATCAGGCGCCGCTGGGAGCCTAGAGCCTGCCGATACCGTCGCGCATCTCGCACGAGTGGCGACGGAAGATTTTCGGCAGGCGCTTGCCGATAATAGATCGATGCCCGCATTCCGGCCGTTCGGACATTCCACCGCGGTGAAGATCCTGCGCCTCGCCTTGCTGGCGATGCTGCTGCCGGCCGTGGCGCGCGCGCAGATCCGTGTCGAAGTGCGCGGCGTCAGCGGCGAGATCAAGATCAACGCCGAGAACTATCTGACGATTCGCGACCACGCCAGGGACAAGGACCTCGACCAGGCCGCGGTGGACCGCCTGCACCGCCGCGCCGGCCCGGAGCTGCGCGAGGCCTTGCGACCGTTCGGCTATTACAACCCCTTCATCGATGCGGCGCTCAGCGGCGCAGCGCCCGACTGGCAGGCGGTCTACACGATCCACCCGGGGCCGCGGACCAAGCTGGAGCGTGTGCAGATCGAACTCAGCGGCGAAGGCGCGGGCGAGTTCGAGGCGGAGATCGAGCGCATGCATCGCCGTCTCGAGGAAGGCGAGGATCTGGAACACCGCCGCTACGACGAGGCCAAGGTGCTGCTGTCGAGCGCCGCCTACGCCAAGGGCTATCTCGACGCGCAGTACCGCGTCGCCGAGCTGCGCGTGAAGCCGTCCGACAACACCGCCGAGGCGGCGCTGCAGTTCGACACCGGGCCCCGCTACTACTTCGGCGACTTCACCGTCGAGCAGCAGGAGGGCGGACGCCAGCTCAATCCGGAGTTCCTGCGCCGCTACGTGAAGATCCAGAAAGGCGAGCCGTACGATCCGCAGCTGCTGCTGAACACGCAGTTCGCACTCGGCGACCTCGGCTACTTCCAGAACATCGAGGTGATTCCGCAGAAGGATGCGGCGGTCGATCGGCAAGTGCCGATCCTGATCCGCACCTCGCCCAGAAAATCGCAGCATTACGACTTCGGCGTCGGCTACGGCACGGACACCGGCATGCGCGGCCTGATCGGCGCCGAGTTCCGCCAGATCAACCAGTACGGTCACACCTTTCGCGTGGACACCCAGGTGTCCGAGATCAGGAATGCGGTGGTCGGCGAATACCGCATTCCGCTCGGCAACAAGGCCGGCGATGTGTTTTCGATCAACGGCAACATCGGCGAACAGGATTACGTGTCCGGCAAGAGCCAGCTGCGAGGCTTTGGTGTCGGCCTGACGCGCACGCCGGGCAAGTGGCAACGCCGCTACAGCGTCAGCTATCTGCACGAGGAATCCACACTGGGCCAGGACAGCGTGACCGCCGACCTGCTGATGCCGGGGCTGACGCTCAACCGCAGTTCGCTGGATGACCCCATCTACGCCCGCCATGGCTGGTCGCTCTACGCCGACACCCACGGCGGTGCACACAACATCTTCTCGACGGTCAGCTTCCTGCAGGTGCACGGCATCGCCAAGGCGGCGTACCCGCTGGGTCGCAAGGCGCGCCTGCTCGGCCGCTATGAGTACGGCGCCAACTTCGTCGAGGACTTCGGCCGGCTGCCGGCCTCGCAGCGCTTCTTCGCCGGCGGCGATCAGTCGGTGCGCGGCTACAACTATCAGGCGCTCGGCCCGACCGACAGCGACGGCAAGGTCATCGGCGGCAACTTCCTGACCACCTTCAGCGTCGAGGCCGAGACCCTGGTCTGGCGCAATTGGGGCGCGGCGGTGTTCTGGGACGCCGGCGGCGTCTCCGACGATCCGGCACCGGCGTTCCACCACGGTGTCGGTGCCGGCCTGCGCTACCGCGCGCCGGTCGGTTCGATCCAGGTCGACCTGGCGCATCCGCTCGACGCCGATCGCGATCCGGTACGCCTGCACATCGGCGTGAGGGTGGGCCTGTGACGCGCGCGACGCTATATGCGGTGCTGCGCCTGGTGTTCCTGGTCGCCAACGCGGTACTGGGGCTGGCGCTGACGCTGGCGGTCGGTGCGGTGATCTTCGTGCTGTTCAGCAGTGCCGGCTCGGAACTGGCGCTGCGTCAGGCGGAAAGGCTCAGCGCCGGCGTGCTGCGGGTCGAGGGCATCAGCGGCCGGCTGTGGGGGCCGCTGCACGTGGACCGCCTGGTGCTGAGCCTGGGTGCCGCCGACGTCGAGATCCGCAACGCCGATCTGCGCGCCGAGCTGCCGGTGCTGTTGCTGCGCCGCCAGTTGCTTGTCGACTCACTGCGCGCCGATCTCGTGCGTGTGCAGCTCAAGCCGGCGCCGGAGGACAAGCCCAGGGACGGGCATGGCGCGATCACCGCGCTGCCGTTCGGCCTGCGCGTACGCGAGGCCAGTTTGGGCCAGCTGCGCATCGAAGCCGGCGGCGGCGAGCCGATCCTGATCGACGCCATCGAGCTGGCGGCAAGCTGGATCGGCGACCGCGTGGTGGTCGAACATCTGGCGGCGACCACCCCCTGGGTCGGCCGCGCGCGCCTCGATGGCGCGGCGCGGCTGTTGCCGGACGCGATCGAGCTGCAGCCGCTGCACGCACAGGGCTTTTCAATCGCTACGCTCGAAGGGCGCTTTGGCTACGGAACGGCGTCGGACCTGCATCTGCGCTGGCAGCGCATCGCCTGGCCGCCGCCGGGTACCGCCAGCGGCGGCGCCACGCAACAGCTCGACAGCGGCGGCGGCGAGGCGCACTGGCGTGGCAGCCTCGACGACTACCGCTTCGACCTCCGCGGCGCGGCACAGCTGCCGCAGCTGACGGTGCGGATCGACGGCGAGGGCCGCGGCTCGCAGTCCGGCGTCACGCTGGAGCGCCTGCATGCCGAGGCGCTGGACGGCCGGCTTGATGCGAAGCTGCGCCTGGCCTGGACCGACGGCCTGAGGCTCGACGGCGAAGGTCGCGTGGCTGGCATCAGACCTGAACTCCTGTTGCCGGAACTGCCGGGCCTGATCAACGGCCAGTTCAAGGCCAGCACCACGCTGCGCGATGGCCGGCCGGAAGTGCGCTTCAGTGTCGCGCTGCAGGATTCGAAGCTGCGCGACTATCCCCTCAAGCTGGACGCCAGCGGCTTGTTGCGCAGCGCCGCCGAGGGCGAGATGCAGCTGCGCCTCGACAGCCTGGCCGCGCAAAGCGGTCGCGTGCAGCTGCAGGCCTCCGGCCAGGTGCTGCCGACGCTCGACGCGCAGGCACAGCTCGACGCCGCCGATCTGGCCGATGCCTGGCCGGGCCTGCAGGGCCAGCTGCGCGGCGCGCTCAGCGCCCGCGGGCCGCTGCGGCAGCCGCGCGTCACTGCCGACCTGCATGGCGCCCGGCTCAGCTACCGGACCCTGCGGCTGGCCACCGCCACGCTGGTCGCCGACCTCGACCCGCGCGGCCGGCTCGATCTGGATCTGCAGCTGCGCGAGCTCGACGCCGGCGTCGACGTCGGCAGCGCGACGCTGGGCGTGCACGGCCCGGTCGGCGCGCATCGGATCAGCGCCGGCATCGACAGCAAAGAGGGCGATTTCACGCTGGCCGCCGAAGGCGCGCTCGACCTCGCCAGGCCGGCCTGGACCGGCCGGCTTCTGGAGGCGAGGATCGCGCCGAAGAAGCTCGCCGCCTGGCAGCTGGAACAGCCGACCGCGTTGACACTCAGCGCCACGCCCAGCGTCGAGCCCACCTGCCTGCGCGCCGGCGAGGCGCGCGCCTGCCTCAGCCTCAAGCGCGACAAGACCGTCAGCCGCGTCGATGTGGCGCTGTCGGACTTTGCGCTGAGCTATCTGCAGCCGCTGCTGCCCAGCGGCGCCCAGGTCGACGTCCGGCTACACGCCAGCGGCTTCGCCGAGTTCGGGCCGGCCGGCCTGCAGGACTTGCACGCCGATGTCGCCACCGAGGCCGGCCGCTGGCAGCTCGGCGGCCTGACGCCGATCGAACTCAGGCCGGCGCGGCTGGTGGTCGACGACGACGGTGCCGGTACGCGCATCGATGTGGACCTGCCCTTCGCCAGCGGCGCGCTGCAGTTGCAGGCGCGGCTGGCGCCGGGCGCCGTGTTCATGGAGCGCCCGCTGGAAGGCACGCTGCACGCCGACGTGCCGGATCTGTCGTGGCTGCCGCTGATCAATGTCGAGATCGGCGCCGCCAGCGGTCATATCAATGGCACGCTGCAGCTGTCCGGCACGCTCGCCGAGCCCCACCCGCGCGGCCGACTGGCGCTGTCCGACGGCACGCTCAAACTGGTGTCGCCGGGCATCGAGCTGCGCGAGATCGGCGTACGCGTTGACGCCGACGGCGCCGCACCGCTGCGCATCGACGGCGAGGCGAGCTCGGGCGAAGGCCGCGTCCATCTGGCCGGCAGCGTCGACCCGCGGCGTGATCCGCTGGCGCTGGATCTGACGCTGCGCGGCGAGAACTTCCAGGCCGCCAAGACCAGCGATGTGCGCGCCTGGGTGTCGCCGGATCTGCGCATCACCCTGGCAGAACAGAATCTGAAGGTGACCGGCAGCGTCACCGTGCCGCGTGCCGAGATCACGCCCAAATCGCTGGGCGACGGCAGCATCGCCGCCAGCAGCGACGAGGTGCTGGTCGGCAACGACCCCGGCGCGCAGCAACGCAAGGATCTGCACATCAGCGCCGACGTCACGCTCAAGCTCGGCGACAAGGTTCATCTCGAAGGCTTCGGCCTGAAAACCGACCTCGAAGGCTCGGTGCAGGCGATCGAGCAGCCGGGGCTGGTGACGCGCGCGCGCGGCGAGATCCGCCTGGTCGACGGCCACTACAAGGCGTACGGGCAAGACCTGAACATCGAAACCGGGCGGCTGATCTTCACCGGCGGCGCCGTGACCGAGCCCGGCCTGGAGCTGCGTGCCACGCGCAAGCCGACCGAGGACATCACCGTCGGCCTGCAGGTGCGCGGCACGCTCAACCGGCCGGACTTCAAGCTGTTCTCCACGCCGCCGATGCCGCAGGACCAGCAGCTGGGCTGGCTGATCCTCGGCCGGCCGATCAACCAGACCACCAGTGCCACCGACAAGGCGATGGTGGGCAACGCCGCGACTTCGCTCGGTCTGGCCGGCGGCGAATGGCTGGCTGGCCGGCTGGGCTCGAAGATCGGCATCGACGAGGTCAGTGTCGGCGCCAAGCCCGGCCAGACCAACGATCAGGCGATGTTCACGGTCGGCAAGTACCTGTCGCCCAAGCTGTTCATCGCCTACGGCGTCGGCCTGTTCCAGCCCGGCCACACCTTCCGGATGCAGTACGACATCGGCAAGGGCTTCAAGGTCCAGACCGAGACCGGCGTGCAGTCCGGCGGCGATCTGCTCTATACCATCGAGCGCAAGTAGGCCCGCTCGCCCGCGGTTCAGCATGAGCGGTGCAGGCTAGAGTAGCCATTCCCCAATGGAGCTCACCATGAAGCACTGGCTCGCCTCTGCCGTCGCGATGCTGCTGTCCTGCAGCGCCACCGCCGCCGATCTGCCGCCGCTGCAGACCGTGCCGCAGGTCGACCTGCAGCGCTACGCCGGAGACTGGTACGTGATCGCCAATATCCCGCCGTCGATCGAGAAGAACGCCTACAACTCGGTCGAGCATTACGAGGTCGACGCCGACGGCAATATTCCGACGCGTTTCACCTATCGCAAGAACGGCTTCGACGGCAGCATCAAGACGCTGGAGTCCAAGGGCTTCGTCGTCGACAAGGACAGCAACGCCGAATGGGGCGTGCAGTTCTTCTGGCCGATCAAGGCCGAGTACCTGATCGTCTATCTGGCCGACGACTATTCGCGTGCCATCGTCGCCCGCAACAAGCGGGACTACGTCTGGCTGCTGTCGCGCACACCGACCATTCCGGACCAGGAGTACGAGGCATTCACACAGCGCATCGCCGCGCTCGGCTATGACATCGCCAAGCTGAACAAGGTACCGCAGCGCTGGCCCGATCCCGGCCACCCGCACAAGCCGCAGCCCTGAGGCCCGCTCACGCGAAACGCACGATGCGCCTCGCGTTGCACTCAGCCGCTATGATCCCCAGTCATTTCTGCAGTCTGACCGTGAACGATGGACTTGTTCGCCCGTCTCAAGAATGAAACCGCCCCCGCTCACCAGGCGCTCGAAGATCAGCTGGATCTGCTGAGCCCGCGGTTGACGCGCGTGCGCTACATCGAGCTGCTGCAGGGCTTTCTCGGTTACGTAGAGCCTTACGAGGCGGCGCTCCGCGAGCACTGTCCGGGCGGCCAGCGCGACCTGCTCGCCGGTCGGCTGCGCGCCGATCGACTGCGTGCCGATCTGCAGGCGCTCGGCGTCGGCCCGGCCACGCTGGCGACGCTGCCGCGGCATCCGCCGCTGCGCGACATGCGCCGGCAGGCAGCGTGGTTCGGCCGCTTCTACGTGATGGAAGGTTCGACGCTCGGCGCGCGCATCATCGGCCCGCATCTGTCCCGCCATCTCGCTTTCTCCGAGGGACGCGGCAACGCTTACTTTCTCGGCCACGGCGCGCGCAGCGGTGCCATGTGGCAGGCCTTCCGCGCGCGCATGACCGCCGCGCTGGCGCCCGCCGAGCACGATGCCGCAGTAGCCGCCGCGCACGCCGGTTTCGACGATCTGCGTCGCTGGTTCGCGCACGCGCAGCGGAGCGCCGCATGAGCACGTCCGAAGCGGCGCTGTCGCCGATGCAGCCGGACGCCTGCGAGCGCGAGCCGATCCACAGTCCCGGCGCGATCCAGCCGCATGGCTATTGGTTCTGCCTCGACGAACCGGCGCTGACCATCAGCCAGCTCAGCGCCAACGTCGGCACGCTGCTGCGGCAGCCGGCCCAGCAGCTGCTGGGCAGCGCCTTCGCCGCGCTGGTCGACGATGCCGCCGTACGGCGCCTGCACAAGGCCTGCACGGGCACCCTGGACAAGCCGCTCTATCTCGGCGCCCTGGCCTTCGCCGGCACCGCGATGGACGCCATCCTGCATCGTCATGACGGCCTGCTGATCCTCGAACTGGAACCGGCCGGCGGCGGCGGCGATGGCAGCTTCGCCTCGATGTACCCGCTGGTGCGCTCGTTCGTGGCCAGCTTGCAGCAGTCCGAATCGGTCGACGAGCTCTGCGCGCTGGCGGCGCGCGAGATGCGCCGCATCACCGGCTTCGGCCGCGTGCTGGTCTACCGCTTCAACGACGATGGCCACGGCCACGTGCTCGGCGAGAGTCTCGAAGCCGGTTACGACGCCTACATGGGCTTGCACTTCCCCGCGTCGGACATTCCCCGACAGGCACGCGAGCTCTATCTGGCCAATCACATCCGCCTGATTGCCGACGCCAACTACACGCCGTCGCCGCTGGTGCCGGCCTTGCATCCACAGCGCGGCACACCGACCGATCTGCGGCACTCGGGCCTGCGCAGCGTCTCGCCGCTGCACGTCCAGTACATGAAGAACATGGGCACGCTGGCGTCGATGTCGATCTCGATCATCGTCCGCGGCGCGCTATGGGGCCTGATCTCCTGCCATCACGCCAGCGCACGCACGCTGCCGTTCGACGTGCGTACCGCCTGCGAGCATCTGGGCCAGATCCTGTCCTTGCAGATCGAAGCCAAGGAGGAGCGCAGCGAATCCGCGCATGGCCTGGAGCTACGCCGGCGCATGGTGGCGCTGCTGTCCTCGATGACCGATGGCGACAACTTCGTCGACGGACTGGCGGCGCGGCCCGCGGCTCTGCTGGCCTTCGCCGAGGCCAGCGGAGCGGCCATCGTCTCCGGCGGGCGCTGCCTGCGGATCGGCAACGCGCCGGCGGAACCGAAGATCCTGGCGCTGCTCGACTGGATCAACCCGCGCGCGACCGACGGCATCTTCCACACCCATCAGCTCGCCGCCGACTACGCCGACGCCGACGCACTCGAATCGGTCGCCGGCGTGCTGGCGATCGCCATCTCGCAGTTGCACCAGCACTATCTGATCTGGTTCCGGCCGGAAGTCGTGCAGACCGTGAACTGGGCCGGCAAGCCGACCAAGGAGCCGCACCCGGACGATCCGGGTGCCGCGCAGCGGCTGCAGCCGCGCGGCAGCTTCGCGCAGTGGGCCCAGACCGTGCGCGGCCGCGCGGCGCCGTGGCGGCGCAGCGAAATCGAAAGCGCGATGGAGTTCCGCACGGCGATTCTGGCGGTGGTGTTGCGCCGCGCCGAGGAAATGGCGGCGCTGGCCGGAGAGCTGGCGCGCTCCAATCGCGAGCTCGAAGCCTTTTCGTACTCGGTGTCGCACGACTTGCGCGCACCGCTGCGGCACATCGTCGGCTACGCGGACCTGCTGCGCGAGTTCGAAGGCGCCCGGCTCAGCGAGCGCGGTACGCGCTTCCTGCACAACATCGAAGACTCGGCGCACTTCGCCGGCAGCCTGGTCGACAGCCTGCTGAACTTCTCGCACATGGGCCGCAGCGCATTGCAACGCGCCGCGGTGCCGCTGGACGAGCTGGTTCGCCACGTGATCGACGATCTGCGCGACGAGCTCAAGGACCGCGATCTGCAATGGACGATCGGCTCGCTGCCGGTGGTGAACGGTGACCCGACCTTCCTGCAGCTGGCCTTGCGCAACCTGCTGTCGAACGCCATCAAGTACACGCGTACGCGCACGCCGGCGCGGATCAGCATCGAGGCCGAGGACCAGCCGGACAGCCACGTCATCCATGTCCGCGATAACGGCGTCGGCTTCAGCATGAAGTACGCGAACAAGCTGTTCGGCGTGTTCCAGCGCCTGCACCGCATGGAGGACTTCGAAGGTACCGGCATCGGCCTGGCCAATGTCCGCCGAATCATCGAGCGGCACGACGGCCACGTCTGGGCCGAAGGCGAGCTCGATCGCGGTGCCACGTTCTCGTTCTCACTGCCCAAGATTTCCCGTCCCGCTGTTTCCTGACCATGCTCAAACCGATCCTGCTCGTCGAAGACAACCCCAAGGACCTCGAGCTGACCTTGATCGCGCTGGCCAAAAGCCAGCTCGCCAACGAGGTCGTCATCGCCCGCGACGGCGCCGAGGCACTCGATTACCTGCTGATGCGCGGCGCCTTCGGCGCACGCGTCGCCGGCAATCCGGCGGTGATCCTGCTCGATCTCAAGCTGCCCAAGCTCGATGGCATCGAGGTGCTGCAGGCGGTGCGCAGCACCCCGTCGCTCAAGAGCGTTCCGGTGGTCATGCTGACCTCGTCGCGCGAGGAGCCGGATCTGCTGCGCAGCTACGAGCTGGGGGTCAATGCCTACGTGGTCAAGCCGGTCGACTTCCGCGACTTCGTCGAGGCGATCGCCGATCTCGGCGTCTTCTGGGCCGTGCTCAACGAACCGCCGCCGGGTTCGGCGCGTGTGCTGCGGCGATGAGCCTGGCTCCGGCGACCCGCTGGCCGCGGCCGTTGTCGATCCTGCTGGTCGAGGATCACCGGCTCGACGCCGAACTGATCCAGGCACGGTTGGCCACGCTGGGCTGCGCCTGCAGCTACAGCATCGTCGACTCCGAGGCAGGACTGCGCGAACAGCTCGCCAACCACCGCTTCGATGTGATTTTGTCCGACTACATGCTGCCGATGTTCTCTGGCGCCGACGCCCTGGCGATCGCCCAGCGCGAGGCACCGGATACGCCGTTCATCTTCGTGTCCGGCGCCCTCGGCGAAGAGCATGCCGTGGAGATGCTTCGGCAGGGCGCCACCGATTACGTGGTCAAGCAGCGTCTGCAGCGGCTGCCGATGACCGTCAAGCGCGCCATCGAGCAGGCCGAGGAGCGGCGCGGGCGCCTGAAGGCCGAGAACACGCTGCGCGAGTACGAGATCAATTTCCGCCAGCTGATCGACACCCTCAAGGACTTCGCGGTCATCAGCCTCGATCTGGAAGGCCGCATCCGCAGCTGGAACAGCGCCGCGGAGCGGCTGCTCGGCATCCGCGCCGACGCCATCATCGGCCGGCCGGTCGCCACCTTGTATGCGCACGATGCCGACGGTGACAGCAAGGTGCGCGTATCGCTGGAAGTCGCCGCCCAGCACGACAGCCATTTGCGTGAAAGCTGGATGCCCGGCCGCGATGGCGAGCAGTTCTTCGTGTCGATCGTCACCACCGCGATCCGCGACGAGAACGGCAAGCTGACCGGCTTTTCCAAGATCATCCGCGACACCACCGAGGCGCACCGCGCTGCCGCCGAGATGCGCCGCGCCAAGGAAGCGGCGGAGGCCGCCAACGCCGCCAAGGATCAGTTCCTGGCGATGCTCTCGCACGAGCTGCGCACGCCGCTGACGCCGATTCTTGCCGTTACCAGCTTCATGGAACAGCGCGTCGACCTGCCGCCGGCGCTGGCCGAGCTGCTGCCGCTGATTCGCCGCAACATCGAGATCGAGGCGCGGCTGATCGACGACCTGCTCGACCTGAGCAGCATCACGCATAACCGCCTGAGCTTGCAGCTGGCGACGCTGGACCTGCACGACAGCCTGCGGCCGGCGCTGGACGGCGCGCGCGTCGACACCGCCGACAAGCGCCAGCACCTGGAGATCAGGCTCGACGCCACGCAGACGCATGTGGATGCCGACGCCACGCGCCTGCAGCAGATCGTCACCAACCTGCTGCATAACGCCGTGAAGTTCACCCCGGCGGGCGGCCGCATCAGCATCGAGACTTTCAACCCGGACACGCAGCACATCGTGCTGCGCGTCAGCGACTCGGGCATCGGCATCAGCGCCGCGGCGCTGCCGCGCATCTTCTCCGCCTTCGAGCAGGCCGACGGCACCATCAATCGCCAGTTCGGCGGACTCGGGCTCGGCCTGGCCATCGCACACGCCCTGGCCCAGAAACACGGCGGCTCGCTGCGCGCCGAAAGCCAGGGCAGTGGCTGCGGCGCCTGCTTCACGCTGCAGTTGCCGCTGTCGCTGGCCGAAACGCGACCGGCACCACCGGCCGCCGCGCCGCAGCCGGCGACTGGCCGGCCGCTGCAGATTCTGCTGGTCGAGGACAACGAGGACACCACGATCGCGGTGACGACGCTGCTGAGCCTGTCCGGCCATGCCGTCGAAACAGCGGGCAGCCTGGCCGAGCTGCCGGACAAGCTGCAGGCGAGGCGCTACGACCTGCTGATCAGCGACCTCGGCCTGCCGGACGGCGACGGCGTCGACGTGGTGCGTCGCTTCAACGCCACGCAGGACGCGCCGTCCATCGCGATGACGGGCTTCGGCATGGCCGACGATATCCGCCGTTGCCGCGATGCCGGCTTCACCGCGCACCTGACCAAGCCGGTCGATTTCGAGCGCCTGCAGGCCCTGATCCGCTCGCTGACGCTGGACCGCAACGGCTGAGGCCGGGCTCAAAGCTGCAGGCGCAGACTCAGCCAGCGCGCCAGATCGCCGATCTCCTCGGCGCTGACTTCGTGGCCCATGGGGTAACTCCGCCACTCCACGGCGTAGCCGCGCTGCTGCAGGCCACGCGCGGTACTCTCGCCCCAGGCGTAGGCGACCACCGGATCGGCACGGCCGTGCGCGAGAAACAGCGGCGTCTGCCGCGACAGCGGGCTGGCCTCGGCCTCCAGCGTCTCGTGCAGGGGCATGTAGGTGGAGAGGCCGACCACGCCGGCCAGAGGGCTG
>CBINNP010000079.1:0-13699 GCA_966252075.1 uncultured Solimonas sp. | reverse complement strand
TGGCCCTGGGCCTGGATCTCCCAGGCGGTGTCGTCGTCCGGCAGTGGCGGCGGGCGCGCCGCGAACTCGGTGTTCGGCTCCAGCGTCAGCTGGTAGTACGACAGGTGTTCCGGCTGCAGCGCCAGCGCCGCGCGCAGATCGGCCTCGGCCTGCGCCGGCGTCTGCTGCGGCAGCGCGAACATCAGGTCGAGGTTGATGTTGGCCAGGCCGGCCGAGCGCGCCTTGTCGTAGGCGGCGAAGACTTCGCCGCGGTCATGGATGCGGCCAAGCTTCCTGAGTTGCGTATCGTCGAAGCTCTGCACGCCGATCGACAGGCGGTTGACGCCGGCATCGACATAGCCGCGGAAGTGGGCGGCCTCGGCGGTGCCGGGATTGGCCTCCATGGTGATCTCGATGTCATCGGCGAACGCCAGGCGTTTGCGCACGCCGTCGAGCACGCGGCCGATCGCCAGGTCGGAGAACAGGCTCGGCGTGCCGCCGCCCATGAAGATGCTGGCCAGCGGCCGCGGCTCCGCTGCGTCGGCCAGCTCGAAGTCGAGATCGCGCAGCAGCGCGGCCACATAGGCGTCTTCCGGCAGTTCGCCGCGCACCGCATGCGAGTTGAAGTCGCAGTACGGGCATTTGCGCACGCACCAGGGGAAATGCAGGTACAGCGACAGCGGCGGCAGGCTTGCACTCACAGCGGCATCGGGCTCACAGCTGCGCGAGCAGGCTTTGCATGGCGCGCGCGCGGTGCGAGACGCGATTCTTCAGTTCAGCCGGCAGTTCGGCGGCGCTGCGCGCCAGCTCCGGCACGAAGAACAGCGGGTCGTAGCCGAAGCCGCCCTCGCCGCGCGGCGCCTGCAGGATGCGGCCGGGCCAGAAACCCTGCGCGAGCAGCGGCACCGGATCGTCGGCATGCGCGAGCCGGGCCAGCACGCTGACGAAGCGTGCGCCGCGTTGCGCCTCCGGCACCCCGGCCAGCGCCGCGAGCAGTCTGTTGTTGTTGGCGGCGTCATCGGAGGGCTCGCCGGCGTAGCGCGCCGAGCGCACGCCGGGGGCGCCGCCCAGCGCGGCGACTTCCAGTCCCGAGTCGTCGGCGAGCGCCGGCAGACCGGACACGCGCGCCGCGTGGCGGGCCTTGATCAGCGCGTTCTCGACGAAGCTCGCGCCGGTTTCCTCGGGCTCCTCGTCGCTGAACTCGCTGACCAGGCGCAGCGTGTAGCCGCGCGGTGCGAGCAGCGCCTGCATCTCGGCGAGCTTCTTCTGGTTGCGGCTGGCGAGCACCAGCATGCCGCGATCCGCCACGGGCGTTGCTTCACGCGGGCCGTCGTCGACCAGGCGCTTGCCGTAGCTGTGCAGCTGCTCGCTGCGATAGCCGATGCGCTCGTAGAAAGCCGCCGCGGCGTGATTGTCCTCGCGCAGCTGCAGGTTGAGCTTGGGGGCGCCGAGATCACGCAGATACGCTTCGGCGGCCTGCATCAGGGCGCGGCCGATGCCGCGATGCCGCGCCTCGCGGGCCACCGCCAGATAGTTGACCCAGCCGCGATGGCCGTCGTAACCGGCCATCACGCTGCCGACGATGCGCTGTGCATCATCAACGGCGACGAGAAAGCCTTCGGCCTGCTGTGCCAGCTTGCGCTGGATGTCGCGCTGCGGATCGTTCCACGGCCGCGTCAGGCCGGCGTCATGCCACAGCGCGATGAGCGCCGCCGCCTCATCCAGCCGGAACGGCCGGATTTGCACGGGTTCAGCCCTGCAGCGCGGCGCGCTGCGCTTCGAGCAGCTCGCCGATGCCCTTGCCGGCGAGGTCGAGCAGCGCGTCGAGTTCGTCGCGGCGGAAGGCGTGGCCTTCGGCGGTGCCCTGCACCTCGATGAACTGGCCGGCCTCGTTCATCACCACGTTCATGTCGCACTCGCAGTCGGAGTCTTCCGAGTAGTCGAGGTCGAGCACCGGCTTGCCGTTGTGCAGGCCGACCGAGACGGCGGCGACCTGGCCGAACAGCGGGTCCTTCTTGATCTTGCCGGACTTCTTCAGCTTGGCCAGCGCATCGGCCAGCGCCACGTAACCGCCGGTGATCGCCGCGCAGCGCGTGCCGCCGTCGGCCTGCAGCACATCGCAGTCGATCGTCACCGTGTACGAGCCCAGCGCGTCGAGATTGACGCAGGCGCGCAGCGAGCGGCCGATCAGCCGCTGGATCTCCTGGGTGCGGCCGGACTGCTTGCCTTGCGCGGCCTCGCGGCGGCTGCGGTCATGGGTGGCGCGCGGCAGCATGCCGTACTCGGCGGTGACCCAGCCGCCGTCCTTCTTCCAGGCCGGACCCCGCTCCTCGACGCTGGCCGTGCACAGCACGCGGGTGTCGCCGAAGCTGATCAGCACCGAGCCTTCCGCATGCTTGGTGAAGTTGCGGACGATGGAGATCGGACGAAGCTGGTCGACGGAGCGACCGGAGGCACGCAGGGAGGAAGTCACGGAATACGGCGGGGCGGCGAATGGGCGCGGAGTATACCGCGCAGCGGCAGGCGCAGCCCCAGCAGGACCAGCAGGATCGCCAGGTACAGCAAGGGTTCGCGCAGGTCGGCCTTGACCAGCCACAGGTAGTGCAGCACGCCCAGCAGCGCTGCCGGGTAGATCAGTTTGTGCAGGCGCGCCCAGTGGCGCTTCAGGCGCCGCTGCCAGCCGCGCGTCGAGGTCAGCGCCAGCGGCAGCAGCAGCAGCCAGGCGGCGAAGCCGATCGTGATGTAGCTGCGCTCCAGCAGATCGTCGGCCAGCTGCGGCAGCGACCATTCGAGATCGAAGCTCAGGTACAGCGCGAAGTGCAGGCAGATCCACAGGTAGGCCCACAGCCCGAGCAGGCGCCGGATGCGGATCGCCTCGGCACGGCCCGTCAGCCGCCGCAGCGGCGTCATCGCCAGCGTGAGCAGCAACAGGCGCAAGCCCCAGTCGCCGCTGTAGTGTTCGAGAAACTCCACCGGATTGGCGCCGAGCTGGTTTTGCCACGTCAGCCAGCCCAGCCGCAGCAGCGGCAGGCCGGCCAGCGCCCACGCCGCCAGCCGCCACAGCCACAAGCCGAGGGCCTGCATCAGAACTGCTTCTTCAGATCCATGCCGCTGTATAGCGAGGCGACTTCCGGATAACCGTTGAACATCAGCGTGTCGCGCTTGCGGAACTCGCCCAGGCGGCGCTCCCTGGCCTGCGACCAGCGCGGGTGATCGACGTTCGGGTTGACGTTGGAATAGAAGCCGTACTCGCGGGCGGCCATCGCGTTCCAGGTGGTGTACGGCTGGCGCTCGACAAAGCGGATGCTGACGATCGACTTGATACTCTTGAAGCCGTACTTCCAGGGGATCGTCAGCCGCAGCGGCGCGCCGTTCTGGTTGGGCAGCACGCGGCCGTACATGCCGACCGACAGGAAGGCCAGCGGGTGCATCGCCTCGTCGATGCGCAGGCCCTCGCGGTACGGCCAGTCGAGCACACCAGACGAAGTCATCGGCATCTGCTTGCGGTCGTACAGCGTCTCGAAGGCGACGTACTTGGCGCGCGAGTTCGGCTTGAAGCGCTGCAGGAACGGACCGAGCGCGAAGCCGTCCCAGGGCACGACGATGCTCCAGCCCTCGACGCAGCGGTGGCGGTAGATGCGCTGCTCCAGCGGCTTCAGCAGCGTGTCGATGTCGACCGTCGCCGGCGCCTCGCATTCGCCATAGACCTCCACCGTCCACGGCCGTGTGCGCAAGCTGCCGGCGAAGCGCGCCGGCTGCTCCTTGGCCGTGCCGAACTCGTAGTAGTTGTTGTAGCTGCTGACCAGCGCGGCGTCGGTGACGGCCTCGCCGCCCGCCTGCTCGGTCCTGCGTGACGGGTTCAGCGGCGCCAGTGCCGGGGCCGGCGCCGTGGCGCCCTGGGCCAGCGCCGGCAGCGCCAGACCGGCGCCGGCCAGCCCCATCTGCGCGAGAAAGCGCCGGCGGTCCAGATAGACGGACTCCGGCGTCACCTCGCGCTCAGGCAGCTCTGATGCAGCTGGGGTGCGGATCAGCATGGGATTCTCCGTGAGGCGACGAGCTTGCGGCCGCAGGTCTGCGATTACCATACAGACCGTACGAACCCGCATGAATTCTGGACGCAGCAGCATGACGCTTGACGAATTGGCCGAAACCTTCGAACTCCTCGGTGACTGGGAGGAGCGCTACCGCTACATCATCGAACTGGGCCGCCAGCTGCCGCCCTTGCCCGCCGAGGACCACAACGAGCAGACCAGGGTGCGCGGCTGCATGTCGCAGGTCTGGCTGACGCACCGCCTGGAACCGGGCCCACCGCCGACGCTGGTGTTCGGCGGCGACTCGGACGCGCATATCGTCAAAGGCCTGATCGCGGTGCTGTTCGAGCTGGTGTCCGGCCGCACGCCGCAGGAGATCCTGGCGCTGGACATCGCCTCGGCGTTCGAGCGGCTGGGGCTGGAAAGCCATATCTCGATGAACCGCCGTAACGGTTTTTATGCGATGGTGGAGCGCATCAAGCAGATGGCCGCACAGGCGGCCTGAGCATTTTTCGACAGGGGGCGGTTCCATGAGTGTCATTCCGATCATCTTTGTGGTCTTCGTCCTCGTCACCTTATGGAAGGGCGTGGTGACCGTGCCGCAGGGCCGTGAGTACACCATCGAGCGCTTCGGCAAGTACCGCGCGACCTTCACGCCCGGCCTGCACTGGCTGATCCCCTACGTCGACAACATCGGCCGCAAGCTGTCGATGATGGAGCAGGTGCTCGACGTGCCCTCGCAGGAGGTCATCACCAAGGACAACGCCATGGTCGGCGTCGACGGCGTGGTGTTCTTCCAGGTCCTCGACGCCGCCAAAGCCGCCTATGAAGTCCAGCAGCTGGAGCTGGCGATCATGCAGCTGACGATGACCAACCTGCGCACGGTCATGGGCTCGATGGATCTCGACGAGCTGCTCAGCCAGCGCGATCACATCAATACCAAGCTGCTGTCGGTGGTCGACAACGCCACCACGCCCTGGGGCGTCAAGGTCACGCGCATCGAGATCAAGGACATCCGTCCGCCGCCGGCCCTGGTCGAGGCGATGGCGCGACAGATGAAGGCCGAGCGCGAGAAGCGCGCCAACATCCTCGACGCCGAAGGCTTCCGCCAGGCGGCGATCCTCAAGGCCGAGGGCGAGCGGCAATCGCAGATCCTCGCCGCCGAGGCGCAGAAGCAGGAGCAGATTCTCGAAGCCGAAGGCCGCAAGGAGGCGGCGTTCCGCGACGCCGAGGCCCGCGAGCGCGAGGCGGAGGCCGAAGCCCGCGCCACGCAGATGGTCAGCGAGGCGATCGCCAAGGGCGACGTCCAGGCCATCAATTACTTCGTTGCGCAGAAGTACGTCGAGGCGCTCGGCAAGTTTGCCAACAGCCCCAACGAGAAGCTGGTGCTGATGCCGCTGGAAGCCTCCGGCGTGATCGGTGCGATCGGCGGCATCGCCGAGCTCGCCAAGAAAGCGGCCGGCAAGTAAACGGGACGCCGACATGCGCCTCGACGACATCGTGTACTGGCACTGGTGGGTCGCCGGTCTGGGCTTGCTGATACTCGAAGCCTTCGTGCCCGGCGCAGTGTTCCTGTGGATGGGAGTCTCGGCGCTGACCGTCGGCGCGCTGACGCTGGTGTTTCCGGCAATGGGCTGGCAGGCCGAGTTCATCGTCTTCGGCGTGCTGGCGCTGCTGAGCTTCTTTGCATGGCGACGCTTGCGGCCGACGCAGACCGCCAGCGACCAGCCGACGCTGAACCGGCGCGCCGATTCCTACGTGGGCCGCCAGTTCACGCTGACGCAGCCGGTGATCGACGGGGTCGGCAGCCTGCACGTCGATGATTCGCAGTGGCGCATCAGCGGCCCGGACCTGCCGGCCGGCAGCCGTGTGCGGGTGGTCGCCGCCGACGGCGTGACGCTGCGCGTCGAGCCGGCGGGCTGAGCCGCCGGGAACTTCACGGTGCGTTGTCGCGTCGCAATCAGACCCCCGCTCCCGTTTCGATCGTGCACGCGCCGCCACCCGTAGATCCCAGCCCCGCCGAAGCCGCTGCGCACGCGCAGCGCTTCAACCGTGCGCAGATCCAGGAGCGGCTGTACTCGCTTGGCGAGGAGATCGCGCATGCGGTCACGCACGGGCTCGGCGCGCTGCTGGCGATCGTCGGGCTCACCGTGCTGGTGGCGCGCGCGACGCTGTACGGCAACGTCTGGCACATCGTCGCCAGCAGCGTCTTCGGCGCCACGCTGGTGCTGATGTACACCGCCTCTACGCTCTACCACAGCATTCCGCTGCCGCGGGCCAAGCAGGTGCTGCGCGTCATCGATCACTCGATGATCTATTTCCTGATCGCCGGCACCTACACGCCGTTCACGCTGGTGACGCTGCACGGCAGCTGGGGCTGGAGCCTGTTTGCCTTCACCTGGGGGCTGGCCGCGCTGGGCGTGGCGTTCAAGGTCTTCGCCACCGGCCGCTACGAGAAGCTCTCGGTGGCGGTCTATCTGGCGATGGGCTGGTGCGCAGTGGTCGCCACCCGGCCGATCCTCGACAACCTGGAGACGGGCGGGCTGATCCTGACAGTCGCCGGCGGCCTGGCGTATAGCGGCGGCGTTGCCTTCTACCTCTGGGAGCGGCTTCGCTATCACCACGCCATCTGGCACCTGTTCGTGCTCGCCGGCAGCGTGCTGCAGTATTTCGCGATCTTCTTCTATGTCGTCCCGGGAGCGGCCGGATGAGTGGCATCAACGGGGCGGTGCCAAGCCCTTACCTCGTGCCGTTCGACGGCCGCTTCGAGGCGGCGCCATCGCCCACCACGCCGCCGCCGGGCGCGCCGGGCAGGGCCGAGGCCAGGCGGCAGCTCGCCGAACAGATCGCGCAGCTCGACGATCTGCAGAAACGGCTCTACGCCAGCGGCCGGCACGCGGTGCTGCTGATGTTCCAGGCGATGGACGCAGCCGGCAAGGACAGCACCATCCGCGCCGTGCTGACCGGTATCAATCCGGCGGGCTGCCAGGTCTATTCGTTCAAGCGGCCGAGCGAGGAGGAGCTGGCCCACGACTTCCTCTGGCGCTGCCTGCGCTGCCTGCCGGAGCGTGGCCGCATCGGCGTCTTCAATCGCAGCTGGTACGAGGAAGTGCTGGCGGTGCGCGTGCATCCGCGGCTGCTGGAGGCGCAACAGCTGCCCTGGCGGCCTGACACGGAGGCGCAGCTGTGGCAGCAGCGGCAGCAGTCCATTGCCGCGATCGAGCAGCACCTGGCGCAGAACGGCACCGTGATCCTCAAGTTCTGGCTGCACGTCTCGCGCCAGGAACAGAAGCAGCGGCTGCTGGAGCGGCTCGACGCGCCGGAGAAGAACTGGAAGTTCGAAAGCGGTGATCTCGACGAGCGTCGCCGCTGGTCCGACTACATGGCCGCCTACCAGGACGCGCTCAACGCCACCTCGAAGCCCTGGGCGCCGTGGTACGCGATTCCGGCCGACGACAAGCCCTACATGCGCCTGACCATCGCGCAGCTGATCGTGGCGCGGCTGCAGTCGCTGGATCTGCGCTATCCGCCGCTCGGCGCGGCGGTCCAGGACGATCTGGTGGAACTGCGCGAGCGCTTGCAGCGCGATTAAGGCCTGCCGTCATTCGCCAGCGGCAGGTGATGAACATGCTGGCCGCGCTCGCCGCGCAGCGCCAGCCGCACCAGGGCTTCGGCGACTTCGTCGGCCGACACCGGCCGGTACCGGCGCAGCGGGCCGACGCAGAGCGGCGCCAGCACCGGCGCATAACGCTGCGCCAGCGCCTCGAAGGGGCGATGCTCGCGACGCTCGCCGAGCAGCAGCGAGGGGCGCAGGATGTGCAGCGCGTCGAAGCCGAGTTCCGCCAGGCGCTGTTCCACACGTCCCTTGGTCCGCGAGTAGAAGCTCAGCGCGTGCTCGGAGGCGCCGACGGCGGAGACCAGCAGGAACTGTTCGGCGCCGGCCTCGCGCGTGGCCCGCGCCAGATCCAGCACCATGCGCTCGTCGACATCGGCAAAGGCCTCGCGCGAACCGGCGCGCTTGAGCGTGGTGCCCAGGCAGCAGAACACGTGATCGACGGCCAGCGCCTCGCTGTGCGCAGTCAGGTCGGCGTAGTCGTTGAGCAGCACACGCAGCTGCGGATGCTCGATACCGAGCGGCTGCCGCGCAATGGCGACGACCTGCGTGTAAGCCGGATCGCGCAGCAGCCGCGCCAACAGCCGACTGCCGACAAGCCCCGTGGCGCCGGCCACCAGCGCGGTGCGCTTCATGCGATGCTGTTCCCCGTTTGATCGCACCGGCTTCCCTGACGCCGGCGCGGGTCCGCGTTGATCGCAGACCTTCATTGATTCCGTATTCTTATACCCAAATAAACGGGCCGCTGAAAACCCGCGGCACCGGAGCAACACAAGCCAGAGCCATGAGCGATCCCGCTTTCGAGCTGCATCCCCAGTTGCACAAGGACACCCTGCTGGTCGGCGACTGGCCGCTGTGCCGCGTGCTGCTGCTCAACGACGCGCAATACCCGTGGCTGGTGCTGGTGCCGCGCCGCGCCGCGGTCCGTGAAATCTACGAGCTGAGCGAGGCCGACCAGCAGCAGCTGCTGCGCGAGTCGAGCACGCTGGGCCGCGCGCTGATGGCGCTGTTCCCGATCGGCGAGAAACTCAACATCGGCGCGCTCGGCAACCTGGTGCCGCAGCTGCATGTGCACCACATCGTGCGCTGGACCGGCGACGCCGCCTGGCCGGGGCCGGTATGGGGCCGCCATCCGCCGCTGCCGTACAGCGCCGACGTGGCCGCCGCCACGCTGCAGCAGCTGCGCCAGCGATTGGCCGCGGCGTTGCCCTTCGACGGCTGAGCGGCGCTTGTCGGGCTTGCCGGCCGGCTCAACACTCCGCGCCTATCAAAAGGGGAGGAGTGTTTCATGGACAGCCTGGCAGGCCGCACGATCCTGATTACCGGTGGCGCGATGGGCATGGGCAAGCTCTACGCCGAGCTGGCCGCGCGCGAGCGCGCCGCCGCGATCATCCTCTGGGACATCAATGCCGAGGCGCTGGAGCAGACCGCCGCCAGCCTGCGGCCGCATTGCCAGAATGTGGTCACGCAGCAGGTCGACGTCAGCAAGCGCGAGGCGATCGCCGCCGCTGCCGCCGAGGTCCGTGCCCGCTTCGGCACGCCGGACGTGCTGATCAACAACGCCGGCATCATCCGCGGCAAATATTTCTGGGAGCACGACGCCGAGCGCGACATCGCCGCGACGATGGCGATCAACGCGCTGGCGCCGATGTACGTCAGCCGCGAGTTCCTGCCGCAGATGATCGAGCGCCGCGGCGCCGAGCACCGCATCGTCAACATCTCCTCGGCCGCCAGCCTGGTTTCCAATCCGCGCATGAGCGTCTACTGCGCGTCGAAGTGGGCCTGCACCGGCTGGAGCGATTCGCTGCGGCTGGAGCTGGAGAAAGCCGGCCATGGCCACGTCAAGGTCACCACGGTCTGCCCGACCTACATCTCCACCGGCATGTTCGAAGGCGCCAAGCCCATGCTGATGACGCCGATCATGACGCCGGACTACGTCGTCGGCCGCGTCTGGCAGGCGATGAAAGCCGGCCGGCCGCGGCTGATCCTGCCGTGGACGGTCTACCTTTCGACGGCCTTGAGAGGCCTTCTGCCGGTTCGCGTGTTCGACTGGATTGCTGCACACCTGTTCGGCGTTTATAAGACGATGGACGACTTCAAGGGCCGCTCGCCATGAGACGGCCGCTATCGCAAAACGCTCCAGGGAGGAGACATGAGGTATCCGTTGGTGGCCGTCATGGCCGCAGTCTTGGCCAGTGCCACGATGCTTTCGGCCTGCGGCAGCAAGGGCCCGAAACCGCTCGAAGCCAAGAACGTTTCCGCACCGCTGAAGCCGCCGCCGGGCGTGTTGCCGCCGGGCCTGGCGACGCCGCTGCGCGAGGGCGAGGCGGTGGCGATCAAGGTGCCGCTGCCGCTGTTGACTGCGCCGTCGCCGGCCGCCACCGTCGACACCAAGCTGCCGGCCGGCTCGCTGGTCACGCTCAAGACCCGCATTCTCAACGGCATCGGCCCCTGGTGGCTGGTCGAGACCAAGGTGTCCGCCGGCTGGATTCCGGAGCACGAGCTGCTGCGCAAGTAACACTTCTGGCGCCCGGCTGCGGCGTCGCTCAAGGATGAGCTCATGACCCAGCAAGCCCGCCGTCCGCGCGCCGCCAGGAAGGCGTCTGCAGCCACGGCCCAGACCTACTTCGTCACCGGTGCCACCGGCTTCATCGGCAAGTTCCTGCTGGAGCAGCTGCTGCAGCGCCCCGGCAGCACCATCTACGTGCTGGTGCGGCCGGGCTCGGAAGCGAAGTTCGAGCAGCTGCAGCAGCGTTTCGGCGATGCCGGCGAGCGCCTGATCGCCGTCAGCGGCGATCTGGGCGATCCGGATCTGGTCGGTGCCGACGCACGCAAGGCGCTCAAGGGCAAGGTGGATCATCTGTTCCACCTTGCCGCCGTCTATGACATGAACATGGACGACGCCACCGCCGACCGCGTCAACAACGAGGGCACGCGCCATGTCGTCGCCTTTGCCAATGCGCTGGGCGGGCCGCTGCGCCTGCATCACGTGTCCAGCGTCGCGGTGGCCGGCGGCCACTTCGCCGGCCGCTTCACCGAGGACATGTTCGACGAGGGCCAGCGCGTCGAGCATCCGTATTACCGCTCCAAGTTCCAGTCCGAGGCGATCGTTCGTTCGGAGTCGAAAGTACCGTTCCGCATCTACCGCCCGGGCGCCGTCGTTGGCTCCTCGCAGACCGGCGAGATGGACAAGATCGACGGGCCCTACTACTTCTTCAAGACCATCCAGAAGCTCAGCCACGCGGTGCCCAAGTGGCTGCCGCTGCTCGGCATCGAAGGCGGCAAGGTGCCGGTGGTGCCGGTCGACTACGTGGCCCGCGCGATGGATCACATCGCCCATCTCGACGGCCTCGACGGCGAATGCTTCCACCTGATCCAGTCGCATTCGCCCAGCGTCGGCGAGCTGCTGCAGGTCTTGCTGGAAGTGGCGCACGGCCCCGAGTTTGCGCGGACGGTCGAGCTGCCGACGCTGCCGGGTGCCGTGCGCGAGCTGGCTGGCCCGCTCGGCAGCCGGCTGTCACCGGGTATCGAGAGGAAGATCTCGCAGACCATCGGCGTACCGCTGTCGGTGCTGGCGTATATCGCCAACCGCGCGGTGTTCGACGACAAGCACGCGCGCGCCGCGCTCAAGGACTCCGGCATCCAGTGCCCCAAGTTCCGCGACTACGCCGACGTGCTGTGGCAGTACTGGGAGAAATTCCTCGACATCGACACCAAGGTGCCGCGCGGCTCGGTGCAGAAGCTGTCCGGCAAGGTGGCCGTGGTCACCGGCGCCTCGCGCGGCATCGGCATGGTGGTGTCCAAGAAGCTCGCTGCGGCCGGCGCCAAGCTGATCCTGGTATCGCGCTCGCGCGACAAGCTCGAAGAGCTGCAGCGCATCATCCACAGCGCCGGCGGCGAGGCGCATGTCTACCCCTGCGACCTCAACGACATGCAGGCGATCGACGCCTGCGCGCAGGAGATCCTCCGTGACTTCGGTCATGTCGACATCCTCGTCAACAACGCCGGCCGTTCGATCCGTCGCGGCGTGATGGAATCGCTGGACCGTTTTCACGACTTCGAGCGCACCATGCAGCTGAACTACTTCGGCGCGGTGCGCATGATCATCAACTTCCTGCCGTCGATGTCGAAGCAGAAGAACGGCCACATCATCAACATCAGCTCGATCGGCGTGCTCGCCAACGCCGCGCGCTTTTCCGCGTACGTGGCCAGCAAGGCCGCGCTCGACGCGTTCAGCCGCTGCCTGTCGGCCGAGGTCAAACACAAGAACATCGAGGTCACGGCGATCTACATGCCGCTGGTGCGCACGCCGATGATCGCGCCCACCAAGATCTACGACTACGTGCCGACCTGGTCGCCGGAGAAGGCCGGCGACACGGTGATGCGCGCCATCCTCAACCGCCCGAAATCGATCGCCACGCCGCTCGGCACCGCCGCCGCGATCTCGTATGCGCTGTGGCCCAAGCTCAACGACTACATCCTCAACAAGGGCTTCCACCTGTTCCCGTCCTCGGATGCGGCCAAGGGCCGCCGCGAAGGCGCCAAGCCGACGCTGGAGCAGGTGGTGTTCGCCAACATCTTCAAGGGCGAGCATTTCTAAGCGCTTCAGATGTCTGTCGCCGCCGCCGGGGCCCGCGTTAACCGCAGGCTCAGGGCTTGGCGGGCACCGTAGGCGCTCCGATTTTTAGTCAAGGAGCGACAAATGCGCAGATCAATGACGATCTCCCTTCTGGCTGCCAGTGCCGTGCTTACCACCGGCAGCGCCTTCGCAGACGGCAACACGCCGGTGCGCGACGGTTTGCAGAACATCGGCAATCGGCTCGAAGACAGCCTGCGCGCCCGCGGCGAGCGCCGCGACAATGCGCTGAACAATGCGGCGGACCGTCTCGCCGAATCGCGCCTCGTCACCACGCTGCGCGAGGGCGGCAATGACGATGGCGAGCGCCCGGTGCTGAACAACCTGCAGGACCGGCTTGGCGATGCCCGCGAGAATCTCGATGAGCGGCTCGACGACGCACGTGACAACGACGACAACCGCCTGAGCGACCTCAAGGACAATCTCAACGATCGTCTCGACACCGCGCGCGACAACCTCAACGACGCCCGCGACAATCAGGACAACCGCTTGAGCAATCTGAGCGACAACATCAACGATCGCATCGAGACGGCCCGCGACAACCGCGGCGATCGTCTCTCGGACGTGCGCGACAACGTCAACGACCGTCTCGACACGCTGGGCGACAAGCTGGCGCGCAACGACTGATCCGCGTCGCGTTCCGGCGAGATCATCCCCAGGAGGCCCGCACTGCGGGCCTTTCTTATTTGACCTTCACTCATTTCATTGCACCCCGAGCACAGCGCCCTGTTTCCCGGTGCGGGGCCCTCCGTCGCACCGAACCTTCGCCGGCAACTCGCGCGGCCATGTGCGCTACATCTCGGCGCCGTTACCTGCAGCATTGCCGCGCCCGCCAGGCCTATCTAACCTGCGGCGCGTCGCGGCAGTGCGCCGCCAGATCGTCACTTTCTTCAGGGAGACAACATGATCCGTTCCATCGCCGCTGCCGCCGCGCTGCTGGCCGCGCCGTTTGCCTTCGCCGCGCCGACGGTGAAGCCGGGGCTCTGGGAGGTGAGCAAGAGCTTCAACGGCGAGGAAGAGACCGACCGCGAATGCGTGACGCCGGAAGAAGCGCGCGATTCCACCTCGTTCACCAAGAACTTGCCCGAAGGCTGCACGCTGGGCCAGAAGCGCGACACCGCCAGCGAGCTGTCGTTCGACTACCGCTGCGACAGCCCCACGCAGACCGGCAAGGGCCGCATGGAAGTGCGCGTCGACAAGCAGACGCGGTACCAGCTCAGCTACACCTTCAACGGTCAGCTCAAGATTGCCGGCAAGACCACGCCGCTCAACATGGACCTCAAGTCCAGGGGCGCTGGCTGTCGTCGGACTGCGGCGATCTGGCCGAGGAAGAAGACGCCGAGTAAGCGCGGTGGTGAGATCAGTATCACCGGCCAAGTCCCCTCTCCCCGCTTGCGGGGAGAGGGTTAGGGTGAGGGGCCGCCCGGCGCGCGGAACTCC
>CBINNP010000078.1:0-13703 GCA_966252075.1 uncultured Solimonas sp. | reverse complement strand
GTACTTCTTCATTGCTGTACTGGGCGCCGGCTCCACGCCCATTGCATTGGTGCGGCCGGTCACCGCGGGTTTCGAACGCCGTCGCGGGCTGGCGCTCGGCATCGTCCTGACCGGCGCGGGTATCGCCGGCTTCTGGGTGCCGAACCTGGTGGCCGAGGTGTCGGAGCGCGCCGGCTGGCGGATCGCCTATCTGGCCCTGGCGAGTACTGCGGTGCTGGCGGCGCCGCTGGTCTGGTTCGGATTTCGTCGCGGCAGTGTGCTGCGACCGACGATGACCCCGCCGGCGAATGCCACTGCAGGACTGAGCATGGGCGAAGCCTTGCGCACCCGGAGTTTCTGGCTGCTGATGCTGATGGCGCTGACGATGGCCCTGGGTATCGCCGGCCTCATCGTCCATCTGGTGCCGCTATTCCGCGACTTGGGGGCGCCGACGCTGAACGCTGCGCACACGGCATCGGTGGTGGGAGCTTCCAGCGTGTTCGGCCGCATTGCGGTGGGTCTGATGCTGGATCGTTTTGCGGCATCACGTGTATCAATGCTGATCCTGTTCCTGGCGACCTTAGGCATTCTGCTGCTGTGGCTTGCCGGACTGCGCTACGCCGTCGCGGCAGTGATCCTGCTCGGCCTGGCGGCTGGCGCCGAGATCGATCTGCTGGCTTATCTGACGGCGCGACATTTTGGCCAGCGCGCTTACGGTGCGATTTACGGCTGGCAGTACAGCGTATTTGCGCTGGGCTATGGCTTGAGCCCGTTCCTGGTTGGCCTGATGCGCGACGTCCGCGGTGATTACCACTGGGCCTTGCTGGGCAGCGCCGCGACAATGGCGGTAGCAGCGCTGGCGGCGTTGAGCTTGGGCGCCTCGCGGCAGCGGCTGACGGCCGCACCGGCTTGCTGAGCGGCGGCGCCGCATAGCAAAAAGGCCAGATCCGCGAAGATCTGGCCTTTGATGCGGTCGCCGACGCTGGCGAGTCTTACGGCATCCGCGCCGAATGACTGGCGTCGGTGAACTTGTCGTAGAAGATCGCGTCGAGCTTCATGCCTTGTTCGGTCATCGACGAAATGCCGGCGTCGATCATGCCCGGAGGGCCGCACATGTAGCCTTCGGCCGTGCTCCAGTCGATATCCGGCAGCGTGTCGGTGATGAACTGCGTGACCAGACCGCGTGCGCCCTTCCACGAGCTGTCAGCCGGTTCGTGTGACAGCACCGGCATGAACACGAACTTGTCCTGCCAGTCCCCGGCGATCGACTGGATCTGCTCGACGGCGTAGAGATCGGCCTGCGTACGCGCGCCGAACAGCACCGCGCAGGGGCGCTTGACGCGCGTGCGACGGGCGTTCTCCAGAATGCTGAGCAAGGGCGCCACGCCCGAGCCGCCGGCGATGCAGATCATCGGCGTTGCATTCGGGCTGAGGTGGAAGTGACCGACCGGGCCTTCCACTTCGAGCGCCAGATCATTGAGCTTGCCGGCGAACAGCGCTTCGGTGAATTCGCCGCCCGGCACCTTGCGGATGAAGAAGCTGAGCTTCTTCATGCCCTCGCGCTCCGGCGCATCGGCAAACGAGTAGTTGCGGGCACGAGGGAAGCCTGGCGCCTTGATGTTGGCGTACTGGCCGGCGACGAACTTCATCGGCCGGTCGAGTTCGATCGTGACCTTGAGAATGTCGTGCGTCAGCGATTCGGTGGCGGTGATCTTGCCGGCGAAGTTTTCCGGCGGCGGCGCATCGGCCAGTGCGCTGTCGACGGAGACGATGGTTTCCGGGTCCTTCGGAACGGCCTGGCAGGCGAGGATGTAGCCGGCGGCGATTTCCTGATGCGACAGGGTGTAGCCGAAGTCGCACAGCGCATTGACGCGGCCGGCTTTCAGCTTGCTTTTGCACGAGCCGCAGGTGCCGACCGTGCAGTTGTGCGGGAACGGCACGCCATTCTTCAGCGCTGCCTCGAGGATGGTTTGGTTGGATTCCATCTCGAACCGCGAGCCGTAAGGCTCGACCACCACCTCTTTCGGCTTCTTGGGGCCGAACAGCGACTTCAGAAAGCTCATAGATTTTTTGACCGTAGCGATGATGGAAGGTGGCTGGCGGACGGCACTGCGAAGGGGCGCTTATTCGAATGATCGACCAGCTGCGGTGCCGTGCGATCCTACCAGAACCGTACGTGACCCTACCAATGCTACGGGTGTGCCTGGGCGCCTGGATCGGCTGGCATGCTGACCGGCGCAGCCTTGATTTTGCCGAGCAGGCGCAGCCGGGTGGCGCGCTCCTCGTTGTCGAGTTCGGCCAGCACGCGGTGATTGAACACGTCCCTGATGGCGATCTTCTGGCGGATCAAGGGCCGCGTTGCCGGCGACAGACAAATGCGCTTTGCGCGACGGTCGCTCGGATCGTTGCGGCGCAGCAGCCAGCCGTCGGCTTAGAGCTGGTCGATGCCGCAGCCCAGGCTGGCTTTGCCGACGTCCAGCACTGCCGCCAGCTCCGTTTGTGCGCGGAATCCCGGCTTAATCGTCAACTCTGGGCAGATTCTGCTCGCCGCTCGGATTGGGCAACAGGCACCGCTGCCAGCGCCCACCGGCGAGGGCGAGGTACTCCATGCGCTCGCCATGCCAATCGGCCAGCACGATGCGCTGTCCGTGCTCGCCGACGGCATGCTCGTCGGGCCGATGCGTGTGGCCGTGAATCAGCCGGACGACGCCGGCCTTGAGCATGCCGGCCGCGACGCTATGCGGATTGACGTCCATGATCGCGGCCGTCTTGGTCTGCTTGGCGCCGCCGCTCTGCCGCCGCAGGCCGCCGCCGATTGCCAGCCGCCACTTCCGCGGCAGCCAGCCGAACAGGCGTTGTGCGAGGCGGTGGTGCGCAAAGCGTCGCCAGCGCTGATAGGCGCGGTCGTCGGTGCAGTACAGATCCCCGTGCGACAGCAGGGTTGGCACGCCATCGAGATCCAGCCGCGTCGGGTCGCCGAGCGGCTGCACGCCGCTGGCGGAAAAAAAACGCGGACCGACGAGGAAGTCGCGGTTGCCGGCGATGAACCAGACCGGCACGCCCTGCGCGGTCAGTTCGTGCAGCCAGCGCACTTCGGCGGCGTAGTCCTGCAGGCCGACGTCATCGCCGACCCAGTATTCGAACAGATCGCCGAGCAGGTAGACCGCCGCGGCGTCGCGTGCCGGCCCTTCGAGAAAGCGCCGAAAGCCGTCGCGCAACGGCGACGGCCGGTTCGGCAGATGCAGGTCGGACAGCAGCAGGATCATGGAGCCGCGGCGTCCGCGCCGGCCATTCAGGCCAGGACGGTGACTTTCTTGATGATGACCGGCGTGACCGGCACATCGCGGCCGAACGGACGGGCCGAGCCGGTGGGCGTATCGCCGATCTTGTCGACCACGTCGAGGCCCTCGGTGACGGCGCCGAACACCGTGTAGCCGTAGCCGTCCTGACCCGGGTAGTCGAGGAAATCGTTGTCCTTGTGATTGATGAAGAACTGCGAGGTGGCCGAGTTCGGGTCCGAGGTGCGCGCCATCGCGATGGTGCCGCGCTTGTTCTTCAGGCCGTTGCTGGACTCGATGGCGATCGGCGCGCGGGTACGGCGCTGATCGTACTTCTCGTCATAGCCGCCGCCCTGGATCATGAAGCCGGAGATCACACGGTGGAACACCAGGCCGTCGTAGTGGCCGTCCTGGGCGTACTGCACGAAGTTCTCGACGGTCTTCGGCGCCTTGGCGGCGTCGAGCTCGAGCGTGATAGTGCCGAGCGAGGTTTCAATGGCGACGCGGGTGCTGGTCATGAGTGTTTCCTGTGGGAGTACAGAGTTTTTTGGGTTTTATAGGGTCAGGCGGCGGCGCGCGATGGTAGCGCGTCCATCGCCGCGCGGGCCTCGCCGAACAGTGCGGCGCTGGCGCCGGGCTGCGAGGCGCGTTCCGACAGCACGCGGCGGAACGCGCGGCCGCCGGGCTGGTTGCGATACAGCCCGAGCACATGGCGGCTGATGTGCTTGAGCGAGCTGCCGCGGGCCAGCTCGCGTTCGGTATAGCGCTGGACCTGCAGGAGGACTTCGTCGCGCGTGGGTGCTGGCGTCATGCTGCCGAACAGGCGCGCGTCCACCTCGGCCAGCACGTAAGGATTCTCGTAGACCCCGCGGCCGAGCATGACGCCGTCGAACTGCTGCAGATGGGTTTCGCAGTCGCCCAGTTCACGGATGCCGCCGTTGAGCACGATCGTGAGCTGCGGGAATTCCTGCTTGAGTCGAGACACGTTCTCGTAGCGCAGCGGCGGGATCTCGCGGTTCTCCTTCGGCGACAGCCCCTGCAGCCAGGCCTTGCGCGCGTGGACGATGAAGACCTCGCAGCCGGCCGCGGCGACGGTGTCGACAAAACGGCGCATGAAATCGTATTCGTCGGAGTCGTCGATGCCGATGCGGTGCTTGACGGTGACCGGCAGGCCGGTGGCGCCGCGCATCGCGCGCACGCTGGCGGCAACTTGCGCCGGCTCGTTCATCAGGCAGGCGCCGAAGCCGCCGCCCTGCACGCGATCGGACGGGCAGCCGCAGTTGAGGTTGATCTCGTCGTAGCCGAAGCCTTCGCCGGCCTCGGCTCAGCGCGCCAGCGGCTCCGGTTCGGAACCGCCGAGCTGCAGCGCCAGCGGATGCTCGGCGGCGTCGAAGCGCAGGAAGCGCTCGCGGTCGCCATGCAGGATGGCGCCGGTGGTCACCATCTCCGTGTACAGGCGCGCATGCTGCGACAGCTGGCGCAGGAAGAACCGGCAGTGCCGGTCGGTCCAGTCCAGCATCGGCGCAACGCAGAAGCGCCAGGGATTAACGGCGGAAGACATGGCAGACGTGAACGCAAGCGGACATCGGGCGGCGATTTTAGCCGGATCGCGGATCGGGCTCAGCCTCGCGGCTGGGCGAACCACTCCAGCAGGAGGCGGTTGAGCGTTTCCGGCTGGTCCAGCTGCAGCCAGTGGCTGGCGCCCTCGATGCGCTCGTAGCGCCAGGCGCCGCCGACGCGGCGCTGCGACTGCCGCATCTGTGTCTCGGTCAGCGCGCGGTCGCCGTCGCTCCACAGGCCGAGCACCGGCAGCGGCGTGGTATCCGCTGCCGGCGCCCTGGCGCCGATGACATTGGCGCGATACCAGTTCAGCGCTGCGCGCAAACGGCCCGGGCGCGACAGCGAGGCGATCCACGCCGGCGTCTCCGGATGCCGGCCGACCAGCGCCCGGAACAGCTGCCAGTCGCGCTGCCGCAGCAGCCATTCGGCGAAGCGGCCGCTGCTGAACAGCAGCAGATACCAGGCGCGCAGCAATTGCTGCGAATCGCTGAGGTATTCGTAGGGGTGGCCGACCGACAGCGCCGCGTAGCTGGCGAAGCGCAGCGGATGGTGGATCGCCAGCTGCCAGCCGAGCACGGCGCCCCAGTCGTGGCCGACCAGATGCACCGGTTCGTGAATGTCGAGCGCATCGAGCAGGCCGATGACGTCGCCGAGCAGGTGACCGAGCGCGTAGTCGGCGACCTGCAGCGGCGCATCGCTATCGCCATAGCCGCGCAGGTCAGGGGCAATGACGCGGTAGCCCGCCGCGGCCAATGCCGGCAGCTGATGGCGCCAGACCTCGTGGGTGTCCGGGAAGCCATGCAACAGCAGCACCGGCGTGCCGCTTCCGGCCGTGGCGACCTGCAGCCGCAGCTCGCCGACGCGGACCGCCTGCAGGCCGGGCTTCATCCGGGCGGCGGCAGGCCGGCGCGGAAGCGCTTGTAGTCGCGCGCGGTCCGGTAGGGCGCTTCGAGCATCGGCAGATGGCCGATGCCCGGCATGATGATCAGATGCGAATTCGGCAGCGCCTGATGCAGGATCGATGCGCCGCTGACATCTAGGATGCGGTCCTGCTCGCCCCAGACGATCAGCGTCGGCGTCTTCAGGCCGGCAGCGGTTTGTTCGAGCGCCGGCATGGTCTCGATCATCCGCGCGAAGATGCGCGCATGCAGGGGTGCATTGGCGACGGCGGCGCGCGCCAGTTCGTGCAGCAGGCTGTACGGCATCGGCGGCGGCTTGTGCATCGCCAGCTCGATCATGCCCTTGAACTGTTCCGGCGTGCGCGCCACCAGCAGCGATTCGTGATCGGCCTGGAAGCGCTGGATCAGCTCGGTCTGCCTGGCGCTGGCCACCCCGGCCGGCGCCAGCAGCCAGAGGCTGGCGACCCGCTCCGGGTGCGCGCGCGCGTATTCGAGCGCGATCGCGCCGCCCATCGAGCTGCCACCGAGATGCACACGGGCCAGCTTCAGGGCGCCGAGGAAGCCTTGCAGCCGTTGAACCTGCGCCGCGACCGTGTAGTCGGCGTCCGCCGGCTTGGCGCTGTCGCCGAAGCCGGGCAGGTCGACGGCAATCACGCGGCCGCTGCCGCGCAGGAAGATGGCGCTGAGCGTGAAGTGGTCTTTGTCGGCGCCGAAGCCGTGCAGCAGCACCGTCGTTTCGCCGCTGCCGCCGTTGTCGAGATAGCGGTAGTCGATGCCGTCGACGCTGATCTGCCGGACCTGCATGCCGGCCAGCGTGCGCTGCGCGCCGAGCGCGAACTTCGCCATCGGCTGCGGCCATAGGTGGTCGGCCAGCACGTAGAGCACGGCGGCGGCGACGAGGACGACGATGAGGCGGAAGATGCCGCGCATGAAACCCCCTGGGTACCCTGATTGCAGTCTGACCGAATCGCTTGATGTTTCAAGCGTGCGCGGCGAGGCGGCGCTCGGCGTCACCGATCATGGCGTCGTAGAACATCACGCAGTGTTCCAGTATCGTTTCCAGCGGTTCGGCGAAGCCGCCGAAGGCCCAGCGCATGACGATGTACAGCGTGGAGCCGACCAGGCCGTCGGCGAGCAGGCGAGCGTCGACGCCGTGCTGCGGCAGTTCGTGGAACAGCCCGCTGACCAGTTCTGCCACCAGATCGGAAAAGCTCTGGGTGGCACGTCGTGACTCGGCGCTGACCTTGGCGTCGATACTGAGCGAATCGATCAGCAGGATGCGCGGCAGCAGCGGATCGTCGCGCAGGGTTTCGAGAAAGGCGCGCAGCGCCGCGCGGGCCATCAGGCGCGGCTCGCCCGCCTGGCTGTGCAGCAGGATGGCGTCGACGATGGCCTTGCGAACGATCTCGATGGCGTGCTCGTAAACCGCCTGGAACAGTTCCTCGCGGTTGCTGAACGACTCGTAGAAGTAACGTTCGGTCAGATGTGCCTCGACGCAGACCTCGCGCACGCCGACGGCGTGGAAGCCGCGGCTGCCGAAGGTCCTGAGGCCGGCGTCGATCAACTGCTGGCGGCGCTGGCGGCGGCGCTCGTCCGGGGCAAGGCCGCGGAAACGGCGGCCTGGCGCGACCGGCTGCACGGGTTTAACGGTGTTCATGGCCCATGTTGACATGAACGATTGTCAAAATATAAGGTGACAATTAAAATTGTCACTTGAGGTGGTCATGGCGTTCGATGGGGGGCAGGAGGACCGTTCGGTCCTCATCATCGGCAGCGGCTTCTCCGGCCTGGGCCTGGCGATCCGCCTGAAGCAGGCGGGTATCGGCGACTTCCTCGTGCTGGAGCGCGGCGCCAGTCTCGGCGGTACCTGGCGCGACAATCGCTATCCGGGTTGCGCTTGTGACGTGCAATCGCACCTGTATTCGTTTTCGTTCGAACTCAATCCGGACTGGACGCGGATGTTCGCCCGCCAGCCGGAGATCGAGGCCTACCTGCAGCGTTGCGCCGAAAAGTACCAGGTACTCCCGCACCTGCAGTTCAATGCCGAGGTGGTCGAGGCGATCTACGACGAGGCGGCCGCGTTGTGGCGCGTGCGCTGCGCCGATGGGCGCCGCTACACCGCCCGCGCGCTGGTGTCGGCGATCGGGCCGCTGAGCCGGCCGGCGATCCCGCAGCTGCCGGGGCTGGATCGCTTTGCCGGCCAGCGTTTCCATTCCGCGCAGTGGAATCACCAGTACGACCTCAGCGACAAGCGCGTGGCGGTGATCGGCACTGGCGCCAGCGCCATCCAGTTCGTGCCGCAGATCGCCGCCAAGGTCGCGCGACTGGATCTATACCAGCGAACGCCGCCATGGATCATGCGCAAGCCGGATCGGCCGATCAGCGATGTCGAGCGCCGCATGTTCCGTCGCTTTCCGCTGCTGCAGAAGCTGTGGCGCGCGGCGCTGTACGCCAAGCTGGAGACGCGCGTGCTGGCCTTCGTGCTGCATCCCTGGCTGATGAAGCTGGTGCAGCTGTCGGCGCTGCGGCACATGCGGCGCCAGGTGCCGGATCCCGCGCTGCGCCGCAAGCTGACCCCGGATTACACGATCGGCTGCAAGCGCATCCTGATCGCCGACGACTACTACCCGGCGGTTTCGCGCGGCAACGTCGAGGTCATTACCGACGGCGTCCGCGAGCTGCGCGCGCACAGCATCGTCGACGCGCAAGGGCGTGAGCGCGCGGTCGACGCGATCATCTTCGGCACCGGCTTCGCCGTGCACGAGATGGTGCCGCGCGGGATGATCCGCGGCCGCGACGGCCGTGATCTCTGGGAGGTCTGGCAGCAGGGCAGCGAAGCCTATCTGGGTACGACGGTCAGCGGCTTTCCCAACCTGTTCGTGCTGCTCGGGCCCAACACCGGCCTCGGCCATTCCTCGCAGGTCTACATGATCGAGGCGCAGATCGCCTATGTGATGGATGCCCTGCGGCAGATGCGCCAGCGTGGCTGGCGTGCGGTCGACGTGCGCCGGGAAGTTCAGGATCGCTATAACGACGGCATCCAGAACGAGGTGCGCAAGGCCATCTGGACCGCCGGCGGCTGCAAGAGCTGGTACCTCAATGCGCGGGGGCGCAATACCACGCTGTGGCCGGGATTCACCTTCATGTTCCGCAAGCGCACGCAGCGTTTCGTCGCCGACGACTACGTTTGCGAAAGCGCGCTGCAGCCCGCCGACGTCACGCCCGCCTGAGGTCCCCATGCAATCGTTTCGCAGCAAGGTCGCCGCGATCACTGGCGCTGCCTCCGGCATGGGACGCGAGCTCGCGCTGGAGCTGGCGCGCCGTGGCTGCCATCTGGCGCTGGCCGACGTCAACGACATCGGCCTGGCCGAAACCGCGGGCATGGTGCAGGCCTTCGGCGTGCAGGTGACGACGACGCATCTGGATGTGGCCGACCGCGACGCCGTCTACGCCTGGGCCGATGCGGTAGTGCGCGACCACGGCAAGGTCAATCTGGTCTTCAACAACGCCGGCGTTGCCCTGGGCAGTACCATCGAGGGTGCCGAATACGGAGACTTCGAGTGGCTGATGAACATCAATTTCTGGGGCGTGGTGTACGGCAGCAAGGCCTTCCTGCCGCATCTGCGCGCCTCCGGCGACGGTCACATCGTCAACACTTCCAGCGTTTTCGGCCTGCTTGCCGTACCGGCCAACGGTGCCTACAACGCGGCCAAGTTCGCCGTCCGCGGCTTCAGCGAATGCCTGCGCCAGGAGCTGGAGCTCAGCGGAGCGCCGGTCAGCCTCAGCTGCGTGCATCCGGGCGGCATCAAGACCAACATCGCCCGCACGGCGCGGCTGGGGCAGGGCATCCAGGGTTCGCTGGCCGATGATGCCGAGGCGACGCGGGCGGATTTCGAGAAATTCTTCATCACCTCGCCGCGCCAGGCCGCGCTGGTGATCCTGCGCGGCGTCGAGCGCAACCGGCGGCGCATCCTGATCGGGCCGGACGCGCATCTGTTCGATCTGCTCGTGCGGCTGCTGCCGAGCCTGTATCAGCGCCTGATCATCCTGCGCGCGCGCCGGCATCTGCGCCTGCAGTGACAGCGGCGTACGATCGGATCATGGCTGCCGAACGGACCGCGGCGGATTTTCCGCACTGGCTGGCGCAGTTGCGCGCCCTGGCTGACGAGCGCGAGCTCGGCTGGCTGATCGGCCGCGAGGACGCGACGCACCGGGCCGCATACGACGCCGGTCTGAGTGCCGACGAGCACCTGTGCGGTCTCGCCGACATGGCGCAGTGGCGCGGCTGCGGTTGCGGCGGCTGAGCCGCGCCTACTGGATCTGCACCGGTCCGCGCAGCGTCTGGCCCAGCGTGCGCGCCTGCCGGTCGCCCAGCTGCCCGCCCACGATCAGCTCATAGCGGCCCGCCGCCGTCAGCGGAAAGATCAGCATGCCGGCGTTGGCGCTGCTGATTTCCCAACTGCCGCCGACCGGCCGGCCGCTGCCGTCGAGAACCGCCAGGTGACGATTGGCGCTTTCCACGTCGACCGGCGCGCCATTGGTGAGGACCACCACGGCGCGGCGGAACGATGCCGAGCCGACGTAGAGCACCTGGAATCCTCCCGCTGACGGGGCGCTCGCCCACCACGCGGTAGCCGGCTCCGGCGCGGGTTTGGCCGCCGGCTTGGCGGGTGCGGACTTTTTGGCCGCTGGCTTTGGCTCCGGCGCCTTTGTTGATGCCGCTGCTGCAAGCTTGGCGGCGTCCGGCGCCTTCGCAGGGGAGGGCTCAGGTTTGGGCGACGCCTTCGGTTCCGGCTTGGGCTGTGGGGTTTTCGGCTCCGGCTGTACAGGCAACGTGGGCTTGCTTTCAGGCTTCACGGCCGTGTCCGCCGTGGCAACAGCTGCCGCCAGTGCGGGTGCGGGTGCGGGTGCGGGCGCAGGTGCTGGCGGCGGCGGTGTGGCCGCAGGTTCGGGGGTTGGGGTTGGGGTTGGTGCCGGTGTCGGTGTCGGTGCCGGTGCCGGTGCTTGCGCGGCGGCGGGGGCTTCCGCCGCGGATTTTTCCGCCGCGGTCGCCGCGATCGAACGGGGCTCGGCGGTGTCACCGAACACCGCATCGGTGGACGCCAGGCCTTCCAGCTGCGGTTCGGGTTGCCGGTGTGGCGCGACGATCTTCAGCAGGGCGTAAGTGCCCACGCCGACGGCGAGCGCGATGCCGGCCATGGTCCAGCCTTTGACAGGCCTCATGCGATTGTCTCCCCGTGTTCTTGACGTGCCGTCATCGTGCGCCGGAATACGTGTGTGCGCGGTTCCGATCTGATGCGACGCGATATCGCTGCTGACGGCGGTTGCCGCCATGGCGTGGCGCACTATTGCGAGCAAAAATTTCTCCGTCAATGGCATCTGCGTCGTGGCGCTGCGGTCAGCGCGCGATGTGCCGGTTCATGCGGCGGCGCAATAATGGGCCTCAATTTTTTTGGATGATCGGTAACGACGATGAGCGACCGCTATCTCGAATTCACCCATTCCTCGATCGGCAAGACCTTCGCCAAGCTGCTCGGGCTGCCGCAGCCGCCGCGGCTGCGCCGCGCCGTCGCTGCCTGGGCTGCGCAGCCGCTGGAAGGGCGTTCGGTGCTGTTCGGTGCCGCCGCCGGCTCGGCACTGGCGCTGCCGGTGCTCAACGTGCTGCATACCTGCGGCGCGACGGTGCGCATCGTCGCCGATCACGTCGGCTTTGCGCCGATCAAGACCGCAGCGGCGGCGATGGGCGTGCAGCTGCAGGGCAATCCGAGCGAAGCCGGCGAGGCTCGCAACCACGCCGTGGTCTTCGACGCTACCGGCGTGGCCTCGCCGGCGCAGTTGCGCGAACTGTTCGATTTTCTGCAGCCGACGCTGCGTGGCCTGGACCGCAACGCCCGCGTGCTGCTGTTGTCGCGTGCGCCGCAGGCACGCGACAGCGCGGTCGCCAGCGCGGCATCCGCGGCGCTGCGCGGTTTCGTCCGCTCGCTCGGCAAGGAGCTGGGCCGCAACGGCACGACGGTCAATCTGCTCGAGCTGGAAAACGGCGCCGATGAGTCGCTCGACGCGCCGCTGCGTTACTTCCTGACCGAGCATTCCGCCTACGTCTGCGGGCAGGTGCTGACGATCCGCGCCGGCGGCCGTGCGGCGACGACGCTGCGCGGCAGCCTCAGCAACAAGGTCGCGCTGGTGACCGGCGCGGCGCGGGGCATCGGTGCGTCGATCGCCGAGGTGCTGGCACGTGAAGGCGCTCAGGTGATCGGCATGGATCATCCATCAGCCGAGGGCGCACTGGGCGAGACGATGGGTCGCGTCGGCGGCGTCGGCCTGGCGCTCGATGTGACGGCGCCGGATGCGCCCCAGCGCATCGCCGCCGAGGTGGGGCAGAACTTCGGCGGCCTGGACGTGGTGGTCCACAACGCCGGCATCACGCGCGACAAGATGCTGCGCAACATGCCGCCGCACTTCTGGGATGCGGTGCTGGCGGTGAACTTCGGCGCCATCGTCAACATTACCGACGGCCTGCTGCGCGAGGGCCTCAACGACGGTGGCCGCATCGTCTGCATCTCGTCGATGAACGGCATCGCCGGCGCCGCCGGCCAGACCAACTACGCCTCGACCAAGTCCGGCCTGATCACCTACGTCGAGGCCATGGCCGCGACGCTGGCGGCGCGCGGCGGTGCGATCAATGCGGTGGCGCCCGGTTTCATCGAGACGCAGATGACGGCATCGATGCCGGTAGGCCCGCGCGAGGTCGGCCGCCGCATCAGCTCGCTGTCGCAGGGCGGCCTGCCAGTGGATATCGCCGAGGCGGTGGCCTTCTTTGCCTCGCCCGCCGCGATCGGTGTCAACGGCAGCACGCTGCGGGTTTGTGGCCAGAACTGGTTCGGTGCATAAGCTCATACCGACATGAGGGCTGCGGCGCGGAGCCTGGACGCATCGTTTATGCTTTGCGCCCCCTACTTGAGGGCTCCGCCGGCGGTAGTTCGCCGGTCGGCCCGAGCGACGTCGAGATGAGAGTGCTGTGAGGTCGTCGAAACACAAGCTGGAACGCATCGCCGAATCGAAGCTGCCGACGCCCTTCGCCGAATTCCGCATCACCGTCTACCAGGACGCCGCCGGCAAGGAGCACGTCGTCATTGCACTGGGCGAGCTGGCCGGCGAGCCGCCGCTGATTCGCATCCATTCCGAATGCCTGACCGGTGACGCACTGTTCTCGCTGCGCTGCGACTGCGGCGCGCAGCTGCAATGGGCGCTGCAGAAGATTGCCGGCGAAGGTCGCGGCGCAGTGCTGTACCTGCGCCAGGAAGGTCGCGGTATCGGCCTCAGCAACAAGATCCGCGCCTACCAGCTGCAGGACGGCGGCGCCGATACCGTCGAGGCCAATCACCAGCTCGGCCTGCCGGCCGACGCGCGCGAGTACGGACTGGCGGTGGAGCTGCTGCGCGAGCTGAACCTGTGCCACATCCGCCTGATGACCAACAATCCGCGCAAGCTCGATGCGCTGACCGCCGACGGCATTACCGTCGTGGAGCGGGTGCCGATCGAGAGCGGGCGCAATCCGTACAACGAGAAGTACCTGGACGCCAAGGCCGCCAAGCTCGGCCATCTGTTCACGCCGATCTAGCATGGCCGATCTCTACGCCGCCGCCCGCGGCCTGCTGTTCAAGCTCGACGCCGAGCGCGCGCACGAGCTGGCGCTCGATGCCTTCCGTCGCTTCCCGCGGCTGGCCACCGCGCCGTTTGCCAGCGCCAGGGTCGACGATCCGGTCGAACTGCTGGGCCTGCGCTTCGCCAACCGCGTCGGCCTGGCCGCCGGGCTCGACAAGAACGGCGAATGCCTGGCCGCCTGGGCGCAGCTCGGCTTCGGCTTCGTCGAGATCGGCACCGTCACGCCGCGGCCGCAGCCCGGCAATCCGCGGCCGCGGATGTTCCGCCTGCCGCAGCAGCAGGCGCTGATCAACCGCCTCGGCTTCAACAACAAGGGCGTCGA
>CBINNP010000077.1:0-13750 GCA_966252075.1 uncultured Solimonas sp. | reverse complement strand
ACTCGCGACCTCAACCTTGGCAAGGTTGCGCTCTACCAACTGAGCTATTCCCGCTTGAGGACGCGCATTTTAGCGTTCACGTGGATCAAGTCAAGAACTAATTTCCATCGCGGTGCAGAGGCTGCCGATTCACAGATCCGAGGACTCGCGCATCATTGGCCACGCCGCGCGTAGATAGCTCACCATGCTCCAGATCGTCAGCGCCGCAGCGACGAACAGCAGGCCAAAACCGCCCTCGTACCAGGGCACGCCGAAAGTCGGCACGCGCCAGATCATCAGGCCGATCGCCGTCATCTGAAACGCGGTCTTCCATTTGCCGACCCAGCTCACTGCGACACTGGTGCGCTGACCCAGCTCCGCCATCCATTCGCGCAGCGCGGAGATGGTGATCTCGCGGCCGATGATGATGGCGGCGACGACGGCCAGCGCGCCATCCGGTTCGTCGCGCAGCAGCATCACCAGACACACCGCTACCAGCAGCTTGTCGGCGACAGGATCGAGAAAGGCGCCGAAGCGTGTGGTCTGCTTCCATTTGCGCGCGAGGTAGCCGTCGAGCCAGTCGGTGATGCAGGCAGCGGCGTAGAGCAGCGCCGCGATCTGCCTCGCATACGGCCACGGCAGATAGAACAGGCCCAGGACCACTGGAATCACGGCGACGCGAAGCAGCGTCAGCAACAGCGGCAGGTTCAGTCGCACGAGGAGGCCGTCCGGTGGCGGTGCGGGTGCATGCGCCGATAGTAACAAGCGCGGCGATCAGTGGAAGTGTGCGTAGACGCGCTCGGCCAGGGTCCGCGAGACGCCTTCCACCCGTTCGAGATCTTCAACCGCGGCACGCCGCACCTGAGCGATACCGCCCAACGCCTTGAGCAGCGCGCGGCGACGGGCCGGCCCCAGGCCTTCGATCGCCTCCAGGCCCGAGTTGAGTCGCGCCTTGTCGCGCCGCCCGCGATGCCCGGTGATCGCGAAGCGATGCGACTCGTCGCGAATGCGCTGGATCAGGTGCAAGGCCGGCGAATCCGGCGGCAGGCGCAGGGCATGCTCGCGCTCCGGCATCAGCAACTCCTCGAGCCCCGGTTTGCGTGTCGGCCCCTTGGCGATCGCCACCACGCGCAGATCGACGATCTCCAGCTCTTCCAGCGCCTGCAGCGCCGCGTTGAGCTGGCCGGCGCCGCCGTCGATGAACAGGACATCGGGCGCCTGCGTCTCGCCTTGCTTGATGCGCGCGAAGCGACGACCGACGGCCTGCTTGATCGCGGCGTAGTCGTCGCCCGGCGTGATGCCGTCGATGTTGAACTTGCGATAGGCGCTCTTCAGCGGGCCCTGCTCGTTGAACACCACACACGAGGCGACCGCCTTCTCGCCGCGCGTGTGCGAGATATCGAAGCATTCGAGCCGACGCGGCGGCGCCTCCAGATCCAGCGCGCGCTGCAGCTCGATCATGCGCTCATCCATGTTCGACGACTCGATCAAGCGCGTCGACAATGCCTGGGCGGCGGTGTTGCCAGCCATTTCGACCAGATGGCGCCGCGCGCCGCGCTGGGGCTGGCGGATCACCACCTTGCGGCCGGCGTGCTGGCTGAGCGCCTGCTCCAGCATCTCAGCCTGTTCGAGCGCTTGATCCAGCAGGATCTCCGGAGGCGCCGGCTGATCGAGGTAGTGCTGGCTGATGAAGCTTTCCAGCAGCTCCTCGACCGAGGTATGCGGCGGATGACGCGGAAAATGGCTGCGATGGCCCAGGTTGGCGCCGTCGCGCACGCTCATCACCGCCACGCAGCTCATCGACGCGTGCGGTGCCACCACGATGACGTCGAGATCATCACTGCCGCCGGTGATGACGCGGCTCTCGCGCACGCGCTTGAGCGAGGCGATCTGATCACGCAGTTTGGCGGCGCGCTCGAACTCCAGCGCTTCGGCGGCAGCTTCCATGTCGCGGCCCAGGTCCGCAGCCAGCTCATCGGCCTTGCCACCGAGCAGACGTGCGGCATTGCGCAGATCGCGCGCGTAGTCGGCCTCGCTGATCAGGCCGACGCACGGGCCGCTGCAGCGCTTGATCTGATGCTGCAGACAGGGCCGCTCGCGATGCGCGAAGAAGCTGTCGCTGCAGGGGCGCAGCTGAAACAGTTTCTGCAGCGTGTTGAGTGTCTCGCGCACCGCGCTCGCCGACGGGAATGGCCCGAAGTAGCGGTCGCCCGCCTGCTTGGCGCCGCGGTAATAGCTGATGCGCGGGTAGCGGTGCGCGGAGAAGCGCACGTACGGGTAGCTCTTGTCGTCGCGATACATGACGTTGTATCGCGGTCCGTACTCCTTGATGAGATTGGACTCGAGCAACAGCGCTTCGTCTTCGGTCCGCGTGATCGTCACTTCGACTCGACGGATCTGCGAAACCATGCTCTCGATACGCGCGTCACCGCTGGCGCGCAGGAAGTAGCTGCCGACGCGCTTCTTGAGATTGCCTGCCTTGCCAACGTACAGCAGCTCGTCGCCGGCACCGTACATGCGGTACACGCCGGGCTGCGTCGTCAGCTGCGACAGGAAGCTGCGGTGATCGAAGGCTTCGGACATCGGACCCGCTGCGGCCTTGGCGGCCGCAGCGCTCAGGGCGTCGGGACTTCCGCGCGATCCTCGAGCAGGCCGTAGCGCATCGCCATGCGCGTCAGTTCGACGTCGTTGGAGACGTTGAGCTTCTCGAACAGGCGATAGCGATACGTGCTGACCGTCTTCGGCGACAGATGCAGGCGATCGGAGATCTCCTGCGTCGAGTAACCCTTGGTGACCATCAGCATCACCTGCGTCTCGCGCTGCGACAGCTGGTCGAACGGCGAGGCGCCGCTCGGCCCCTTGACCAGACTGGCGGCCAGATTGCCCGCCACGTCGGCGGCGACGTAGTGACCGCCACCGTGGACGCGACGGATGGCGGCGACGACTTCGTCGGCTGCCGAATCCTTGCTGATGTAGCCAGCCGCACCCGCAGCGAGCATGCGACTCGGATACGGCTCTTCCAGATGCATCGACACCACGATCACCTTGATCGCAGCGTTGCGCTGGATCATCCGGCGCGTTGCCTCCAGGCCGCCGATACCCGGCATGTTGATGTCCATCAGCACCACATCGGGTGCGTGATTGCGGACCAGCTCGAGTGCTTCCTCGCCGCTGCTGGCCTCGGCCACCACTTCCATGTCCGTCGTTTCCTGCAGCACGCGCCGTAGGCCCGCGCGGACCAGCCGATGGTCATCGACCAGCATGATGCGAATCATGATTGTTTCTCCTGCGATGACAGCATGATAGTGACTATCTCACAGGGCACAACTGCCTTGGCCCACGCACCTGCGGCCAGGCGCCGCTATCTCCGCTACACTTCCCCCTTGCTTACCGTTTGGTCTAATCACCTCAAGACAAAGGCTTTTTGTGCCGCGGACCGGCGTTTCTGCCGCGCCTTGACGGGCGCAAACGATCATCGCGGTGAAGATTTCGCCAGATGGAGCCGAGACCGGTGCCGCCCTGCCGCGGAATTCGGCGTCAGCCGTTTCCATTGCCGTGTACGAAATGCCGCTCGCCGCTTTCAGCGGTGCGCTGCCCTCCGCCCGCCGATTTTCCGACAGGACGAGATAGCGGCGCTCACTGCGCCGCGCGGCCGGCATCCACCGCGGCGGGCGTCGACGCCCCGGCCGCCGCGCCTTCGAGCAGCAGCTTGAGCCTGGCGAGCCCCTTTTCGTAATCCGGCCCGATCCAGTCATCCATCTTCAGACCGATGTAACGGCCGAGCAGATTGCCGTGGAACTGCGTGTCGTAGGCCCAGCGCAGCTGCGTGCCCTCGCCGTCCGGCTGCAGCAGGAAGCTGCTGCGGTTGTCGCTGTCGTAACCGTCGAAGACCAGCAGGCTGACGATCCGCTCATTGGCGACCGATTCAATGATTTCCTGGCGGCCGCTGCCGACATTCGCATTGTCGCTGTGCCAGCTCATCTTGGCGCCCACGCCGCTGGCAGGCCCCTCGTAGGTGTAGCGGGTGTTCGGGTCCAGATCGGCCCATGGCGACCACTTCTGAAACTGCTCGTAGCCATTGAGCGTGGCGAAGACGACGGCGGGCGGCGCCTGCACCTGAATCGAACGCTCGACGCGCACCTGGTCCGGCAGCGAGAAACCAACCGCGAAGATGGCACCGACGACGATGAGCAGGATGGCGAGCAGCCATTTGAGGGCGCGCATGCTGTTTGAACTCCCGATTGTGCGAACGCCGCGGATGCTAGCGCATCAGGGCGCGAGCATCGCCCCCAAAAAAAGAAACCCCCGGACCAGCCGGGGGTTTCCAGAACCGCTTGCAGCAGATCCGACTTAGTGGAACTGCTCTTCTTCGGTCGAGCCAGCCAGCGCCTTGACCGAGGAGCTGCCGCCCTGGATCACGGTGGTGACATCGTCGAAGTAGCCCGCGCCGACTTCCTGCTGGTGCGAGACGAAGGTGTAACCCTTCTAGCGCGCCGCGAATTCCGGCTCCTGGACCATTTCGGTGTAGTGCTTCATGCCTTCGCCGCGCGCGTAGGCGTGTGCGAACTGGAAGGTGTTGAACCAGTTGATGTGGATGCCGGCCAGCGTGATGAACTGGTACTTGTAGCCCAGCGCCGACAGATCTTCCTGGAACTTGGCGATCTGCGCGTCGTTGAGGTTCTTCTTCCAGTTGAACGACGGCGAGCAGTTGTAGCTCAGCAGCTTGCCCGGGCAGGCCTTGAGGACGGCCTGCGCGAACTCGCGCGCGAAGCCGATGTCCGGCACGCCGGTTTCGCACCACACCAGATCGGCATACGGCGCGTAGGCGACGCCACGCGAGATGGCCTGCTCCAGACCGTTCTTGACGCGGTAGAAGCCTTCCTGGGTGCGCTCGCCGGTGAGGAACGGCTTGTCGTTGGCGTCGTGGTCCGAGGTCAGCAGGTTCGCCGCTTCGGCGTCGGTACGAGCCAGGACGATCGTCGGCACGCCCATGACGTCAGCCGCGAAGCGGGCGGCGATCAGCTTCTCGCAGGCTTCCTGGGTCGGCACGAGGACCTTGCCGCCCATGTGGCCGCACTTCTTGACGGCGGCCAGCTGGTCTTCGAAATGCACGCCGGCAGCGCCTGCGGCAATCATGTTCTTCATCAGCTCGAAGGCGTTGAGCACGCCGCCGAAACCGGCTTCGGCGTCAGCGACGATCGGCAGGAAGTAGTCGACGTAGTCCTTGTGGCCGGCTTCGATGCCGCGGCTCCACTGGATCTCGTCGGCGCGCTTGAAGGTGTTGTTGATGCGGCGAACCATGGTCGGCACGGAGTCGTACGCGTACAGCGACTGGTCCGGGTACATGGTTTCGCTGGTGTTGCCGTCGGCGGCAACCTGCCAGCCGGAGAGGTAGACGGCTTCCAGGCCAGCCTTGGCCTGCTGCATCGCCTGGCCGGCGGTGATCGCGCCGAAGGCATTGACGTAGCCCTTCTTGGCGCCGCCGTTGACCTTGGCCCAGAGCTTCTCGGCGCCCTGCTTGGCCAGCGTGTACTCGATCTGAACGTTGCCGCGGAGGCGGACGACGTCGGCGGCGGAGTAGCCGCGCTTCACACCCTTCCAGCGGGGGTTGGTCGCCCAGTCTTTCTCAAGGGCCTTGATTTGCTCTTCGCGCGTCGTCATTTGCAGCAATCCTCACGGTGTCGACAAAGGTCAAGCCCCGGTGCGACTGACGTCAGATGAGTGCTGCCATCGGCGTCGGCGGCGCGGCGGGCTTTGAAGGGGGCGCGATTATATAGAAAGCGTTTTGCAGTGCACAACCCGCGCAAAGCGCGTCAGGACGCGGCTTTGCGGGTTATTCAACCGGTATTTCGGGCGCCGCCGGGCTTGTCGCAGCGGCTGCGGCGCGACGGTCGAGTGCCTGCAGTTCCTCGGCGGACAAGCGATCGTCGCCATCACGATCAATCTCGGCGAAGCGTCTGAGCAGGGCCGGCGGCAGCGACGAAGCCCGCAGCTCTTCGCGAGACAGGCCCCGATCCGCATCGGTGTCGGCGTCGCGGAACTGTCGCTCACGCTTTTGTGCCAGCTGCGCTCGTCGCGCCTCCAGCAGACGCTCGCGGTCGGTCGGCGCGTCGGCGCTCGCAATGGCGCTGGCGAGCAGCAGCGCAGGAACTGGCAAAATGGCGCAACAGCGTCGGAGCACGGGCAGAACCGGCGTCAATCGAGCGGCGGATTGTCCGTCAAGAACACCGCCCCTGTCTCGCCATCACGATGCCTTCGAACGACACCTCCGCCCAGCATTCGGCCGCGCCCCCGATGATCCACGTCAGCGGCCTGATCAAGCGCTATCCGCGCAGCGCACAGGCGGCGCTCGATGGCCTGTCGTTCGAAATCGCGACGGGAACCGTGTTCGGCCTGCTCGGCCCCAACGGGGCCGGCAAGACCACCCTGATGTCGATTCTCACCGGCATCCTGCCAGCCGACAGGGGCAGCGTGCGGATCGCCGGCCATGCGCTGCCGCAGCAGATCGACGCGGTGCGTGCACTGCTCGGCGTCGCCCCGCAGGAGCTGGCGTTCTATCCGCCGCTGAGCGTCGCTGAGAACCTGCGGCTGTTCGCGCAGCTGACGCCCGGCGCCAGCAAGGCGAGCCTGGACGCGGCGATCGTGACGGCCGACCTCGGCGCGCATCTGCGCAAGCGCGCCGACAGCCTGTCCGGCGGCCTCAAGCGGCGTCTCAACTTCGCGATTGCCTTGCTCGGTCAACCGCAGTTGTTGCTGCTTGATGAGCCGACCGCCGGCGTCGATCCACAGTCGCGCAACTTCCTGCTCGACCGCGTCGCCGAGCTGCGCCGCGGCGGCACCACGATTCTTTACAGCACGCATTACCTTGAAGAGATCGAGCGCGTCTGCGATGCGGCGCTGATCATCGACCACGGTCGCGCGCTCGCGCAGGGTCCGCTGCGCCAGCTGCGTGGCACGCATGCCCGCATGGAGGACGCCTTCCTTGCGCTGACCCGGACGGCCCTGCGCGATTGATGAAGCGCCTGACCGCCCTTTGCAGCAAGGAGCTGCGCCTGCTGGCGCGTGATCGCCATGGCCTGCTGGTGCTGTTCGCCGTGCCGGCGCTGTTCATCCTGCTGCTGTCGCTGGCCTTGCGCGACGCCTTCGATCCGGCTGCGCAACCGCGCGTGGCCATCATGATCGAACAGCAGGATCAGGGCGCGCTGGCCACACAGTTCGTCGCCGCGCTGCGGGCGCAGCCAGGCCTGGCGCTGGATGCTGGCGCCGAGACGCGGCTGACCGTGCTCGAAGGCTTCTCGGAGCTGCTGGCCACGCGCCACGACTTTGCCGGCGACTACGCATCTGGCATGGCGGAGCCAGAACTGCTGCGCCTCGACTACGCGCCGAGCCTGATGCCGCAGCTGCGCGCCGCGCTGGCGATCAGCGTGCGCCAGAGCCTGCTGCAGGTCCAGGCCGACTACCTGTTCAGCGAGGTGCTGGGCTACACCGAGCCGCAGCGCTCGCAGTTGCGCTATCTCAACGATCCACGCCGTCTGCCGATCGCGGAAGGCTTCCGTGATCGCGCCGGTCGCCCTGTCACCGCACCAACCGCCGTCCAGCACAACGTGCCCGGCTGGCTGATCTTCGCGATGTTCTTCGCATCGATTCCGCTGGCCACCAGCTTCGTTACCGAACGCATGCAGGGCAGCCTGCTGCGGCTGCGCCTGCTGGGCGTTTCGCCGACGCTGCTGCTGGTGTCGAAGGCCTTGCCCTACTACCTGGTCAATCTGGCGCAGATGGTGGTGATGCTGGCGATCGGCATCTGGCTGGTGCCGCTGCTTGGCGGCGACCGGCTCGATCCCGGCCACAGCCTTGCCGGCATCTGGCTGCTCGGCAGCGTCACCAGCCTCGCCGCGATCGGCCTGGCGCTGTGCATCGCCGTCAGCGTGCGCACCAGCCTGCAAGCGACCATCGCCGGCGGCGCCAGCAGCCTGCTGCTAGCGGCGCTCGGCGGCGTGATGGTGCCTAAAATGATCATGCCGCCCGGCATGCAGACCCTGACGCAGCTCTCGCCGATGGCCTGGAGCCTGGACGGCTTCGCCAAGCTCTTCGTGCAGGGCGGCGACGTCACCGATGTGCTGCCGCAGGCCGGCGCACTGCTGCTGCTGGCTGTGACAGCGCTCGCCGTTGCGGCGGCGCTTTACCGGCATACTGTGCACCACAACTGACAAGACCTGGATCATGAAAGGCTCGCAAGACGCCGCACTGAAGCTGCGCCTCAAGCAACTGATCGTGCGCGAAACCGACAAGCAGGTGGAGCCGGCGCAAGTGCCGGACGACCAGCCGCTGTTCGGCCCGAAGTCGGCATTGGAACTCGATTCCGTCGACGGCCTGCAGATCGCGATGGCGCTGCAGCTGGAGTTCAATTTGCGCGTCGAAGACCCCAAGGTGATGCGCCGCATCCTCGCCGACGTCAACACGCTGGCCGACGTCATCCAGCCCGAATGAAGCCGGTCTGGTTGCGTGGCAGCGGCGCCTGGTCGGCGGCTGGCCACGGCATCGATCTGCTTGCCAGCGCCTGCCTGGAAGCACAGCTGAGGCCGTCGCGGCTGCGCTTTCGCAGCCTGGGTGCCGAGGTGGAGCTTCCGTATCTGCGTGCGCCGGCACCGGATCCGCAAGCGCCGCTGACGGCGGCGCACGAGGCCCTCGGCGAACACCGCGATCACTGCCGGTCGGAACGCTTCGGCCTGTTTCTCGGCACCTCGTCGAGCGGCATCGCCGCACATGAGCGTGCCTACGCCGAGGCCGCCGCGCGCGGCGACGCCGCCTTCCCGATCCACTCGCCCGATCAGAGCAAGACGGCGCGCCTGCTGCATGCGGCGCTCGATATCGGCGGCCCCTACTACACGCTCAACACCGCCTGCTCCAGCGCCGCCAACGCCCTGCTGTACGCCGGACTGTCGCTGCGCGGCGGCGATCTAGACGACGCGCTGGTGGTGGGCATCGAGGAGGAAAACCGGCTGTCGCAGCAAGGCTTCTTCAGCCTGATGCTGACGACGCGCGAGCGTTGCCGGCCCTTTGATGCGCGCCGCGACGGCATCGTCCTTGGCGAATGCGCGGCGGCGCTGTGGCTGTCGACACAGCGGGCCGGCGCGCGCTGGCGCCTGCTCGGCGGGGCCAGCCTCTGCGATGCGCTGCACCCGACCAACCCGGACGCGGCCAAGATCGCCGAGACGATCGAGGCGGCACTGGCCGATGCCGGCGTCGACAAACACGCCGTGACCGCGGTGAAGGCGCACGGCACCGGCACGCGCGCCAACGACCAGGCCGAGGCTCTGGGGCTGCGCCGGGTGTTCGGCGAGCAGGTTCCACCGTTCACCTCGCTCAAGCCAGCGATTGGCCACACGCTGGGCGCCTGCGGCGCGGTCGAGACCGCCGCCTTCCTGGCTTGCCTTGAAGCCGGCTGCGTGCCGGCCACGCGCGGCTTCGCCGAAGCCGACGCGGAACTCGGCGTCGCGCCGCTGCAGGCCGGGCGGGCCTGGCGCGGCGGCGTCGTCCTGCTCAACTACTTCGGTTTCGGCGGCAACAACTGCGCGCTGCTGGTCGAGGACACGCGGCCATGCTGAAGATCGCCGCCGTCGGCGCCTATTGCACCGAGCAGCTCGAACAGCCCAGCGACCTGCGCGGCTTGCTGCAGCAGGAAACCGGCCAGAGCTTCCGCCGCATCAATCGCTTCATCGAGCTGGCGCTGCTCGGCGCGCTGCGCTGCCGGGCGATGGCCGGCCACATCGCGCCGCGCGCGGCGCTGTTCAGCGCCGCCGAGGCGCCGATGCTCAGCGACTGCGTCAAGGCGCTGCGCAGCACCATCTACGAACAGCGCCCGCCGACGCCGTTCGAGTTCATGAACATCTCCGGCAACATGGCCGGCTTCTACATCGCCCAGCAACTGCAGATCGATGGCCCGCAGCTGTCCGTGGCACGCCGCCAGGCCGGGCTGGAATGCGCGCTGGAGTTGCTGCAATTGCCGAATCCGGCGCAGCGTCAGGCGCTGCTCGGCTGCGTCGAGGAAGGCGTATGGCCGCTAGCCGAGCAGCGCCAGCGCCTTGGCTTGCCCGACGATGCAGCGCTGATCGAGACCAGCCACTGGTTCTACCTCGACGCCGATGCCGCCGCGCCGCTGTGCGTCATCGATACGGTGCGGATGTTCCGCACGCGCGAGGCACTGGACGCTGCCCTGCAGGCACGCCGCGGCCTGATCGCCTGGCAGCCGCGCATCGCCATGGAGGAACGCCGGGCGCCGGCGCAGCTGCGGGCGCTCGCCGATGTCCAATGGCGCGGCCAGGGCACGACAGCCGAAGCGCTATACCGTTATGCGCGCGCCGAGACCGATGACGACTGGTGTCATGTCAGTCGCGGCGCCGACGGCTTCCACTACCTGATCGGTGCCCGCAAACCATAGCGTCAGCAGGCCCTAGCCGGCCTTGCTCCAGGCCTTGAGCCGCAGGTAGATCTCCCGCTCCAGCTCGGCACATTGGCGCAGCTGCGCCGCCAGCTGCGCCAGCTCGACGCCGGCACGCTGGCGGGTGAATTGCGCGCCAAGCAAGGCGAACTGCCGCCAGGCGTCGCCACAGGCCGTCATCTGCGTGGCCGTGTCGCGCAGCACGCCATCGTCCAGCGCATCGCCGGCCTCCTGCAGGAATGCCGCGTACATGAAGCGGAAGCCGCCACCGCCGGTGCCGATCTCTTCCTGCATGCGGATCACATTGCCAACGTAAAGCCGCTGCCAGCGCAGATCCGGATTGCGCCGCGCCAGCGTATCGATGTGCCGTGCCAGCAGGCGGATGCCGCGCACGCCGACCCAGGGCAGCGGCGCGTACAGCATCATCTTCCAGGTCTTGCTGATTGCCGCGCGCACGGCGCCGCGCATGTCGAAATCGGCGGCGAACTGCGCCGGGTGATACATCAGCCCCTTGGGCGCGAACACGCCGCGCGTGAAGCGCGCCTTGCGCAGGTCGGCCGACGCGCAGCGCTGTGGCTGATCGAACACCGGATCGCTTATCAGGTAGTCGTCGCCGTCCTTGCCGTAGACGATCAGGTTGTGCGCGTTGAAGTGGAAGCGCATTTCCGGCGGGAAATACGGCAGCCAGTAGACCGAGGTCTGCAGGCCGACCGGCCGGCCGGCGGCCAGTTCGGCGTCCAGCGCCTGCATCGCCGCGTCCGGATCACGAAAGCGGTAGCGCTGCATGCGCAGCGCCAAGGCCTTGCGCAAGCCGCCATAGACACTGCCCGGCGGCATCCGGTACGCCGTCAGCGGAAAACCGCCGACTTTCACGAACGGGAAGTGAAAGAACGTCAGCGATGACGACAGTCCCAGCGCCATCGGCTCGCTGAGCGCGAGGCCCTCGTGCCGCAACAGGTTGCTGACGACGCCGGTTTCGCAGTGGCCGGCGTGGCGATGCTCGAAGCTTTCGATCTTCATGGCAGCCGCCGCAGCTCCCCGGCGGCCAGGCCCAGCGCATCGGCGTAGCGCTGCAAGCGGCGCCGGCCGATGCGCGCATAGACTGCCGGCAGCAGGTCCAGCCAGACCCGCCAGCGCCAGCTGCCCGCCGCTTGCGCCAGCGTCGGCAGGTCCATGCGCCGCGCGTACATGTGATACGCGAGCGGACTGCGCTCGCCGCGCTCGACGCGGACGCGCTGCTCGGCCGCCAGGCGCTCGAACTCGGCGATGGCGTCACCGGTGACCGCGGCCTCGACGCTCCAGCCGCTCGACGCCACCGTCGAATAGCGGCCGCTGGCATCGAGCGCGTAGACCGCCTTGCGCTGCTCGCCGTAATAGTCGAGCCGGTCCTGCGGCACCTCGTCCTGCTTCATGCGCCAACCACCGTCAGGCAGATGAAGGCGATCGAGAAGCGCCCGCTCTCCGGCACGTAGCAGAGGATCCGCTGGCCCGGCTGCAGCCGCCCGGACGTGAGCAGTTCGTCGAGCATCAGGTAGATCGACGCCGAGCCGACATTGCCCTTGGACTGCAGGTTGGTGAACCAGCGCGACTGCGGGATGCGGCAGCGCTCCGGCATCACTTCCCACATCACCTCGCGGAAGTACTCGGACGAGAAATGCGGCAGATACCAGTCGACATCCTCGCCACGCAGGCCGCGCTTCTCGATCATTGCCTCGAACGCGCGTCGCGTGCTGAGGCGGATGCCGTCCTCGAGCAGGCGCACGTCCTGCTTGAGCGACAGCATCGAGCGCTCCACCACCGCCTGCATCGAGCCCAGCTCGCGCCAGCCCATCAGCCGGCCTTCCGGCGTCTTCTCCGCGCCGGCGTACATGCAAGCCGGCAGCTCGTGCGCATACGACCACTGATCGATCCAGTCGATCTTCAGCGACAGCCCGCTCGCCGCCGGCCGATTCTGCAGCAAGGCCGCGCCGGCTCCATCGGATAGCATCCAGCGCAGGAAGTCTTTCTCGAAAGCGATGACCGGCTTCTTCTCGAGCGCGGCGATGCGCGCCTCGTTCTCGGCCTCGAAGTTCCACGCGCGCATGAAGGTCGATGCGGTTTCCGAGCCGGTGGCGACGGCGTTGCGGCTCAGGCCGGCGAGCAAGGACATATAGGCGTACTTCAGCGACATCACCCCGGAGCCGCAGATGCCGGCGGTGGCCACAACCTCGCAGGGATGGCTGCCGAGTTCGCCGTGCACCATCACCGCATGATTCGGCGCAATCTGATCCGGCGTGCTGGTCCCGCAGGCCAGCAGTTCGATGTCGTTGATCGCAAAGCCCTCGCCGCCGAGGCGGCGCACCGCCTCCGCCGTCAGCTGAGCGTTGGTATGCGTCTGCACACCGGTGTCCGGGTCGAACACATAGTGGCGCGACCGGATCCCGTTGCTGCGCAAGACGATCGCCCGCGCGCGCGACGGCCGGCCACCGACCTGGCCGAGCACCGCCTCCATGCGCGTGTTATCGACCGGCGCGTTCGGCAGCACGGCCGCCATCCGCGTGATGTATGCCGCCGGTGAAACTACTTCAGTCATGTCGTCAGAAGAACCGCGGGCCGGCCATCATTGCCGGCGTTGAAGAATTCTTGAGCAAGTGCCCCACAGGCTGCGCAACAGCATAGTCAGCGGCACCACCGTCACGATCATCAGCACCAGGAACAGCGCATAGACCGCCAGCAGCGGCCGCCGCTGCCAGGCCCCCTGCGGACCCAGCGCGCGAATCATCCTGCCCCATATCTGGAAACTGCGCCGGCCGATCTTCTCGCTCGGCAGCAGTCGCAGATCCGGCACCGCCGCATTCATGCCGGCCAGCGGCGACCGCTCCGCCAGCAGGCTATTGTCGAGCAGCGCCGCGCGCAGGGCATGACCGAAACGGGCGGCATCGGTGATCTGCGCCTCACTCAAGCCCGCCCGCGGAAACACGCCCCAGAACGCCTCGCGGCGACCGCTCAGCATCCAGCGCGGCGTGGTCACGAAGGTCGCGAAGCTGGGCCCCTGGTCGGTCAGCGCGATGTGGTCGACAAACCGCGCACCGGCGGCGGCGAGCAGTTCACGCATCCGCTGCTGCGCCAGCATCCACATGTTGCGGCAAGCAATCACGGTCACCACCGGCGTGTCGCGCAGCAGACCACGCCCCTGCGACGACTGCACGAAAGCCGCGACCGGCGGGGCCGGCGACAGAAACCAGACGGTATAGGCCAGGACGATGAGGTCGTAGCGTCGATCGCCGCCGACGTCGAGCGGCTGCAGCGGCGGCGCATCCAGATGAACCGTCTCCGGAAACTGGTCGAAGAAGC
>CBINNP010000076.1:0-13750 GCA_966252075.1 uncultured Solimonas sp. | reverse complement strand
GGGCCGTCGCTCTGGCCGATGGCCAGCCGCCACAGCAGTCGCGACTCGACCTCGCTCAGCCGCTCCGGCAGCGGCGCGCGCCGCAAGGCCGCCTGCGCGCGGCGCGAGTCGTCGAGCAGCTGGACGAAGACCTCGAAGCCGACGATGGCAGGCGTCTCCCACACCACGCTGCCGGCTTGCTGCTGCCAGCGCGCATAGGCCGCGTGCAGGGCCTGCGCCTGACGGCTGCTGGCGCAGACCAGCTGCGGCGGCGCGGCGCCGGCCAGCGCGGCGAATACGGCGTCGGCAGCGACGTCCGGCAGATCGGAAAAAACGACGGGTGCATCGGTCATGGAGGCGAAGTATCGCCCGGCGGCAGGCTCGAAAGCTGAGCCCGATGCACGCCGCTCAGATCGGATCGACGGCGCGGCCTTCGAGCCAGCTGATCGCTTGCCGCGCATCCATCGCCGGCTGCACGGCATGGCCGGCCAGACGGTGCACGCCGGCGGCCGTCCAGCGGTTCTTCTGCAAGGCGCTCTGCACATTGGCAGCGATCAGCGGCAGTCCGGCCTCCTGCGCGGCGGTGCGAGCGGCGCCGATCTGCGCCTCGTCGCTGTCCATCGTTGCCAGCAGCAGCGCGACCGGCGGACTCTCCAGCGAGGGCAGCGGCAGGTTGAAGTCGCGCAGGGCCAGACGCACGCCGCGACGCAACAGCTGGGCGGCGGTGGGATGCAGGATCTGCGCGTCGGCCAGGCCGTCGGCGTTGAGCGCCAGGATCAGGCGCGCGCTGTCGACCTGATACCGCGTCAGCAGCTCGCCCAGATGCGCCGGGAATTCGCCGCCGCGCAACTGCCAGCCGGACACTTCGATGATGAACGGCAGCTGCGGCAGGCCATGGTGACCAGCGGCGAGATGATGTTCGCAGGCATGCGTGATCTGCCAGAGTTCCAGATCGCCGATCAGGCCGGCACGCGCCGCCGCGCGCAGCAGTTCGTCATGCTCGATGCGGCCGAAGCGCGGATGCTGCCAGTACAAATGCGCGAGCACGGCGACCACCGCGCCGCTGTCGAGATCCATCACCGGCGACATGATCAGATGCAGCTGGTTGAGCGCGACCGCCGCGTGCATCTCGCGCTCGAGATCGAGGCGGCGGCGGCGGTCGTCGTCGATCTCGGTGGTGAAGATGCGATAACAGCCGCGGCCGGCCTGCTTGGCGTCGTACATGGCCTCGTCGGCATGGCGCATCAGGCCGTCGGGCTCGGCGTCGTCGAGCGGATACAGCGTCACGCCGATGCTCGGCCGGCAGATCAGGTGATGCCCCGGGATGTCGAGCGGATGCGCGAAGCGGTCGAGCAGCTTTTGTGCAAGACGTGCCGCATCTTCGACCCCGCGCAGGCCGGCGGCGAGAATGACGAACTCGTCACCGGCCAGCCGCGCGACCGTATCGGAGGGACGCATCGTCGAGCGCAGCCGGTCGGCAACGGCGCGCAGCACCAGATCGCCGACTTCATGGCCATGCGTGTCGTTGATCTCCTTGAAGCGGTCGAGATCGAGAAACAGCACGCCGAGCAGGCGCGCGCTGCGCTGCGCCGTCAGCCAGCTCTGCTGCAGGCGGTCCTGCAGCATGGCCCGGTTGGGCAGGCCGGTCAGCGCATCGTAGTGGGCCAGATGCTGGAGTTTCTCCTCCGCGGCGATGCGCTCGCTGATATCCACGGCGATCGCCATGAACACCGGCGGCTCTTCGTCACGCGAGAAATTGAGCCGCACCTCTACCGGATAAGTGCTGCCGTCGGCGCGGCGATGCCGGCTGCGATAGACGACGTGGTCCTGGTCGCCGCCGCGCAGCTGCAGCAGATAGTTGCGGAACACGCCCGGCTCCAGGGCCTCGCTGATATCGAGCGGCGTCATCCGCAGCAACGCCTCATGGCGATAGCCCAGGTTGCGCCGCGCGCCACGGTTGACTTCGAGCAACATCAGCGATTGCGCGTCGAAGATGTAGACCTCCTCGACTGCGGCATCGAGCAGGCGACCGAGACGGCTCGCCAGGTTCTCGCCGCGCAGGCGCTCGCTGATGTCGCGGATGATGACGACCAGGCCGGATGACTGCTCGACATGCAGCGGCTGCACCCACAGCTCGACCGGAAACGTGGTGGCGTCCTTGCGCCAGCCGACGATCTTCGGCAGCGGCGTGCTGCGCTGCGGATTCTGCGCGCCGCCGGCGATGTAGTCGGTGATGCGGATGCCCGGCGTGTTGAGAAACGGCACCGGCATCAGCTTGGTGACGGTGAAGCCCTGCAGCTCGTCGCGCGCGTAGCCGAACATGTGTTCGGCGCGAGCATTGGCGAAGCGCACGACGCCGGAGGGATCGGTCATCAGCACCCCTTCTTCGAGGTGGTCGACAACCGCCTGCGAGAGGCGCGTCTCCCGCTTGAGATGGGCGATCTCGTTGACATGCTGGGTGACGTCGCGGCACAGCATCACCACGCCATCGATCGCGTGCTCGCTGTTGCGCATCACGCTGGTAACCAGCTCGACCGGCGTGCGCGTACCGTCGCGCGCGCGCAGCCAGCCTTGCTGCGGCGGCGCCTCGCTGCCGGACTGCAGTGCGAGCTCGGCGGCGTTGGGCATCGGCTCGCCGTTCTCGAGGACGATGTGGATGATCGAGTAGACCATCCGCCCCCTGGCCGCGGCATGTGTCCAGCCGGACAGCCGTTCGGCGGTGGCATTGATATGGCGGACGCGGCCCTCGCGATCGGCGGTGACGAATCCATAGCCCATGGCGTCCAGCGCGGCGCCGGCGCGCGCATGCAGCTGCGGCAAGGCCGAGGGCGTGTCGATGAGGTCCGCAGCTTGCGCATCGCGCTGCGGATTGGCACGACGTCGCCAGTCAATGTCGTTGCTGCGCCTGCGCCGCTGCAGCAGCAGGCCGATGGGCAGCGCCAGGAGCGCCAGCATCAGGATCGCCCGCCCGGCGCGATGCAGGCGGCGGATGTCGTCGTCGCGCGCCGCGCGCACAGCGGCGACTTCGAAGCTGTAGCTCGCCGAGCCGATAACCTTGCCGCTGCCGGCACGGATCAGCAATCTGCCAGGGGTCCCCGTCAGGCGGTACAGCGCTGACTCGATCGAGCGGCCGAAGCCGCCATTGAGTCCCCAGTTCGCATAGAGACCCCGGCTGATCAGCAACTGCCCATCGGCATCGAAAACCGCAAGGCTGCGCAGGCCATAGCCGGCGAGGTTGCGCGGATCGACCAGGGTCTCGACCGCCGCCTGCACGGCGGCGCCGTCGTGCGGTCGGGAGACCAGCGCGGCGAGTTGCTCACCGAGATGGCTGTCGATGAACGCCCGATCCAGCGCCGCCTGCGTGAGGTGCGCGTGGCGCAGGCAGCCGCCGCCGATCAGTGCCAGTGCGAGGCTTTGCAGCAGCAGCACACCGAGCGTCAGCCCACGTCGTGACCAGAGCTTCCCTGCATCTGGTGCCTGCATTCATCAGGTTCCCGAACCGCTGCGGTCGCCGCAGGGCAGCAGACCGGGCGACGGCATCGGCCTCATTGGCTGCCGCCACCGCCGCCGCTGCTCTTGGAGCTTTCGCGCTTGAACTGCTCCGGGATCGGATAATCGAAGCTCTTCACGTAGCGCTGATACGTGCGCTCGGCGACTTCACCGGGGACCGGCCGCGATTCGCTGGCCTGCGCCGCCGGCGATTTCTGCAGGTCGAGCCAGGCGCGTGTATCGGTGCCGAGCGGGGCCGGATCGGCGGCCTGCGCCGCAGCGCCGGTCAGCAGGCAGGCGGTAGCGGCGATGAACGCGGCATGGAAGGTGGATTTCATGACTTCTTTACTCCTGCAGCCGGTGCAGGCTGCTTGGGGGACGGCGAACTGGAAGAAGGTGCGGCGGCAGGCGGCGGCGAGCGCAAGGCCAGCGCGTCGCGGCGCAGGCGCGCGACGGTATCGGCCGGCACCGCGGATTGCTGGATCAGGCGCTGCACGGTGGCCTCGTCGCGCAGCACCATCAGCAGCAGAAGTAGATTGTTGCGTGCCTTCTCGCTGCCGGGGTCCAGCTCAACGGCGGTCGCCAGCTCCAGCCTGGCCTCGCTGAAGCGACGCGCCTGGAGCAAGGCATAGCCGAGATCGTTGCGCGCCGAGGCATCGGCCGGGGCGCGGCGGGTGGCCTCGCGCAGGTTGGCGATCGCGGCGCCAAGATTGCGCGGCGCATACAGCAGGCCCAGCCCATGATAGGCATCCGCCGCGCGCGGGCTGCGCAGCAGGCTGCGATACAAGGTGTCGGCGGCGGTGAACTGCCCGAGCTGGCGACGCGCCTCGGCTTCGAGATAGCGAAGATCGTCGTTGTTCTGGCCGGCCGCCTGCTGCTGCTGGATGTGGGCCAGCGCGGCGTAATACTGCTGCTGGTCGAGCATCTTGCGGATCAGATCCAGATAGACCGCGCGGTCCGTCGTCGCCAGCTGACCGGCAACCGCCTTGTCGCTGCGCACGGACGGGCCGGCGCAGGCGGACAGCAACGCCATCATCAGCAGCGCTGCGATCGAGCGGCTCAGCGGCGTTGAATGTCTACCCGCCATTGACATTGCCCAGCGCACGGATAATGCCGAGGAACGCCGGGCCGGCAACAAAGATCAGCAAGGCCGGGAAGAAGAACAACACCATCACCAAGGTCATGCGGCCCGACAGCAAATTGACCTGCTCGCGAATCTCGTAACCGCGACGCTCCTCGATGACCTTCAGCGTCTCCAGCAGCGGCTCGCGCAGCTCGCCGCCGTAGCGATCGACCTGGCGCAACAGGCCCAGCACGGTGCTGAGGTCGGCAACCTCCAGCAAGTCGTCGACTGCCTTCAGGGTTTCACCGGTCTCGGCGCCGGCCTCGATCTGGCGGATCGCCAGCTCCAGCTCGCGGCCCAGCTCCGGCAGCACGCCGCCGCCTTCGCGAACGATGCTGGCCAGCGCCTGGCGAGTCGACAAGCCGGATTCGAACAGGAGCACCAGCAGGTGCACGAACAGCGGCACCTCGCGGCTGATGAGCTTGCGCCGCGCCGCCGCGCGCGAACGCAGGATCCAGCGCGGTGCCAGAAAACTCAGAATGGCCGCCACTATCACCAGGAGCATGCCGAACAACAGCTTCTGGGGCGACTCGCTGAACACGAAGAACGCGGCGACGCCTGCAAAAATTGCCAGCGGCAAGCCGCCCTGGAACAGATACCAGCCGAGCCGGGCCTGCGCGCTGCGCCAGCCGGCCTGCTGCATCAGCCTGCTGCTCTCGCCTTCGGTATCGACCATCTTCTCGATGGCCTTGCCGCTGCGGGCGACGCCCGCCATCAACGGCGGCGGTGCCACTTCGAAATCGGCACTCGCGGCGCCCGGCGCCACCGGATCGAGGCGATTGCGGATCTGTGATTCCTGCCGCACCCGCAGCAGAACAAAGATCAGCGCCCCCAGGGCCAGCGCACAGACCAGGATGGCGGCGCTGACGATCATCGCAAAAGTGGTGGGAGACATCGCCTAGACTCCGGTCGACTTCATCATGCGGTAGATCACCAGCATGCCGAGCGCCTGCATGCCGACCGACCCGGCCAGCATGATCTTGCCGCTGGTCTCCGCCCACATCTGCGTGTAATAGCCCGGATTCATCCAGATGATGTACGCCATCAGCAACAGCGGGATGACCGCCAGCACGACCGCAGAAAAGCGGGTTTCGGCGGTCAACGCGCGCAGCTCCCGCGCCGCGTTCTCGCGCTGCCGGACGGCGGCGATCAGGCTGCGGAAGACATTGCGCAGACTGCCGCCGAACTTGCGGTTGATCGAGGCAGCCAGCGCCATGATCTTGAGATCAGCGATCTGGTGAATCTCCGCCATCTGCATCAGCACACTCTCGATCGGTGCGCCCAGCCGCACCTGGCGGCCGACGCTGACGAACAGCGGCTTGATAGGTTCCGGCGCTTCGCGTGCAGCAGCGCCCAGTGCTTCCTCCAGGGTGTTGCCTGCCGCCAGCACGCGGATCGCGCTTTCCAGAAACGATGGCAGCTGCTCCATGATCTTGCGCCGGCGCTGCACCGCGCGCTGCATCAACACAAACCAGCCGATCGCCAGTCCGATCGCCACCACCGCCAATCCGCGGGCGACACCGACCAGCATCAGCGCCAGGGGGATGAACAGCGCGATGCCGATCAGGATCCGCAGCACCGCGCCCGGCGACAGTTCGACACCCGTGCGCCAGATCAGGTGGCAAAACCAGCGCAGCAGCGGATTCTGTATCTGGTTTTGCGCATTGATCTGCGCCAGCACCAGGGCCGCTTCGTCCTGCCCGTTGCCGAGCACCCGCAGCCGCAGGTTGACGTCCTCCTGCCGCTCGCGCTCGCTGGCGCGGATGAACAGCACTGCGGCGCCGCCGACCAGCAGCAAGGCCACCAAAAGCACGATTACCAGGCTCATTGCACGCTTCCCCGCAGATCCAGATGCTCACCACGTTCCACGTCGTAACGGAACACATCGCGCATCTTCAACGCCGTCCCGTCCAGACCCTGCACTTCGGTTATCGACATCACGCGCCGCTCGCCGCCCTTCAGGCGGCTGACTTGAACCAGTAGCTGAATGGCCGCGCCGATCTGCGCGCGGAAGGCTTCGGCGCTGCCGGTGTAGCCGGCGAACCCCGCCAGCATTTCCAGGCGCTGGATCGCCTCGCGGCTGGAGTTGGCGTGCAGCGTCGTCATCGAGCCGTCGTGGCCGGTATTCATGGCCTGCAGCATGTCCAGCACTTCGTCGCCGCGGACCTCGCCGACGACAATGCGATCCGGGCGCATGCGCAGTGCATTGCGCACCAGATCGCGGGCCGTCACCGCACGCTGGCCTTCGAGATTCGGCGGCCGGGTTTCGAGGCGCACGACGTGGCCGTGCTCGAAGCGCAATTCGGCGGCGTCCTCGACGGTCACCACACGCTCGCCTTCCGGAATCCAGTTCGACACCAGGTTGAGGAAGGTGGTCTTGCCGGAACCCGTGCCGCCCACCACGATCATGTTGGCGCGGTGCTCGACGCGATGCTTCAGGTAGTCCAGCTGCGCCGGGCTGATGGTGCCGAAGCGCAGCAGATCATTGGCGGTCAGCGGCGACTTGCGGAACTTGCGGATCGAGATGCAGGGACCGTCCAGCGCGATCGGCGGGATGATGGCGTTGACGCGTGAACCATCCGGCAAACGGGCATCGACCATCGGCGTCGATTCGTCGACGCGGCGGCCGATCGGCGCGAGGATGCGCTGGATCACGCGGATCACATGCGCGTCGTTGAAGAAGCGCACCGGCACGCCGTAGAGCCGGCCGGCGCGCTCGACGAACACCTTGTTCGGTCCGTTGACGACGATATCGTTGACGGTGTCGTCGTCGATGAGACCCTGGATCGGCCCATAGCCCATCAGCTCGTCGCGGGCGTCGCGCGCCAGCGCTTCGGACTCACGCTGATTGATCGGCAGCCGCTGGTCAACGACGTAGCGGCGGATCTGTTCGAGTACGAAGCGATCGATCTGCTCGGCCGACCAGCGATCGATGTCGAGATTGCGTTCGTCGATCTGCTGGATCAGGTAGCGGTGAAAGCTGTTCTTGATCTGCAAGTACTGGTCGGACAGCCGGAACCGGGCGATCTGGGCGTCTGGCGTGGTGCTCATGCGCGCGTTCTCGCCCTGCCGTGCTAGCCGAACAGCCGCGACAAGGCGCCGCCCTTGGACGCCTCGATCTTCTGCTGGCCGCCGAGCAGCGCGCCGGCCAGCGCACGCACATCGGCGCAGAACGGCTCCTTGGGCGCCATCGTGAACATGGGCTCGCCGGCATTCATCGCCTGCGCGCGACCGTGCCCGGTGCTGGCCGACAGCCGCGCGTACAGCGGCAGATCGAGGATCTCCGCCAGGTTTTCCGGCTCCAGGCCGACACGACGGCGATAGTTGTCGACGACCAGGGCAGTCCGATCGAGCGGGCAATCCTCCAGCCGCAGTGCACGCAGCAGATACTTGTTATGCCGTGACTTGACGATCGACTGGTCCGACAGCAGCAGGCTGCGCTCCGCCTGCGTCAGGATGCCGGCGAGACTGCTGCTCGGCAGGTGTCCGTCGAAGGCGATGACGACGCAGCCGAACAGGCCGCGCAGCACCTGCAGCAGCTTGAGAAAGTCCTCGTAGTTGAACTGCGGCCGGCCGGTCAGATCTTCCGGCAGGCTGAGCACATACAGCCCGCTGGAATGGCGTGAGAACGCGGTATCGATCAGCGTCTGGTCACAGCGATACACGTCGTTGATCGCATCCAGCACGCTGTACGACTGGCTGATGTTGAGGAATACCGCGGCGGCGCCGGGCGGCGTGGCGACATCGAGCAGCAGCGTCGACTCGCTCTTGGGCAACTGCGCCATGCAAGCCAGGGCCAGATGCTCTGCCACAAACGCGATGGCGTCGGATGGCTGGCTGGCAAACACGCCAAACAGCCTGCCCTGCTTTTGCGCCGCCCGCGGGCCAGTCTGCGTATTGCGCCGCAGCAGCTTCGACAGCAGGGCGGCAACGTCGGTCTCGTCACGGCGCAGCACGAAGAAGTCGCGAGCGCCGGCACGCATCGCCGCCAGCACGATATCCGGGTTGCTGTCGGCGCCCAGCCCGGCGATCGCGACGTCCGGCATGCGCTCGACAAAGCGCTCCATCATCGTCAGGCGCGCCTCCAGATTCGAGCGCTCGAACTGGAAGAAGACCGCGTCGACCCGCCCCATCAGCTGGACCCGCTCGATCAGATCCTCCGGATCGAGCGGACGCACGAGCGAAAACTCGGCGCCGTTGCCGGCGGCATTCTCCAGCCAGCTCAGGTAGACGGGATCATCGGCGACGACGACGGCCTGCGTTTTCATTGTCTTTTTTCCACTGAGGGCTTCGACGGCGATTCTACGACGCCGCCTCTCCTCAGCGGCTGAATCCGGATTCGAAGTTGCCGCGCTCCAGCAGAATGTTGCGGGTGATGCTCGGCGTGCCGGCGTATTGATCGCCCGGCAGCTTCGGCAGCGGTACACCCTTGGCCAACGGCTTCACCAGATGCGGCGTCACCACCATGATCAGCTCCTTGTCGGTGCGATCCAGCGAGGTCGACTTGAAGAAGGCGCCGATGACGGGGATGTCGCCGAGCCAGGGCACCTTGTTGACGTTGTCGGTCAGATCCGAACTGATCAGGCCGGAGATCACAAAGCTCTCACCATCGCCGAGTTCGATCGCCGTATCGGTGCGCCGCACCGTCAGCGCCGGCACGGCGACGCCGCCGATCTGGATACCGGCCGAGAAGTCCAGGTTGCTGACCTCAGGCGCCACCTTCAACGCGATGCGGTTGCGTGCCAGCACCGTCGGCGTCAGCGCCAGGCGCACACCGAATTCCTTGTACTCGACCGTGATCGCCGAGTTGCTGCCACCGCCGCCGCCCTGGCTGACCGGTACCGGGAATTCGCCGCCGGCCAGGTAGCTCGCCGTCTGGCCGCTGGTCGCGACCAGGCTGGGTTGCGCCAGCGTGCGCGACAGACCCTTGCCTTCCAGGATGTTCAGCAGCGCGGTGATGTTCTTGCTGGCATCGAAGACGACGATGCTGAAGGCATCGGCCAGCGAACTGGCGAGGCTGCCGGCCAGACCCGCGCCATCCGGTGTGTAATCGACGCCGCCCGTCGTGCCCGGCGCATTGAAGCTGCCGGACGTCTGCGAGGACTTCGGATTGCTGACGGCGACATTGATGCCGTAACGCTGCAGCGTCGTGCGCGAAACCTCGGCGATCTTGACCTCGGTAAGCACCTGGTTCTCCAGGTCGACACCGCTGCGGTCGGTGATCACACCTTCTTTCTGGCCGATCGCCCCCAAGGTGGCGCGACGATGCGCCAGCAGGTTGGGAAGCTGCCCCTCGACGCCACGGCCCGGATCGACGGTCGCTGCGCTCAGCTCCGGATCAGGCTTGGCCGCCTTCAGCGGATCGGTGACCAGCTGGATGCGCAGCGTGTAGCGCCGCGGATCCTGCTTGCCCTTGACCCAGACCATCAGGCTGGTGATGCCGATCGCCTTGCCGGTGACCAGCAGATCGCGCTTGTTGACCAGGCTGATGTCCGCCACCGCCGGACTGCCGATCGCCACGCGCGTCACGTCGGTATCGGAGCGCAGCAGCTTCTGCGTGCCCTGCTCGACCATCACCACCGGCGCGGCCGGCGCCGCCGCAGTCGTCGTCGGCACGGCCTGCTGCGCGCCCGAAGCGCCCGCTGCAAGGACCATCGCCGTCACCAGCACGCCGCGAACCACCCGCTTGATTCCACCACCGATCATCACGTTCATGACCTGATATCCCTTGACGTCCGAATGCTTCACTTCGCCACAACCGAACTGCGCTCGCCGCCACGGAAAATTTCAACGCGCGTGGTCGGCACCACCGCGCCCGGCGGCGGCTTGATGCGCGCGAGTTCTTCGGAGGTGATGACCTTCTCGGGGCGCGGCTTCACGGAGCCGGCCGGCTTGGCGTCGGCGATCGCAACCGCCGTGCCGGCAGATGCCGCAGGCGCGCCGCTGACCGCAGTCGCCGCCGACGGCGACGCTGCAGAGGCATCCGCCACCGCGATCTCCTCGCTCTGGCCATGCAAGGCCAGGCGCAGTTCGCCGAGACTGGCACCCAGCATCAGCTTGGTGGTATCGCTCTCGGGAATGGCCAGCACCGCCGTGCGCGACTGGCGCTGCTGCTCGTTGCCACCCTCGACACCTTCAGGCCGATCGATGATCTGCTCGAGATAGGCCAGTACGCGGACCTTTTCCAGCAACACGCGCGACTGCGGCTTGTCGACGCCTTCGGCGCCGCGCAGGAAGATCAGGATGTCCACCACGTCACCCGGCCGCAGAAAGCCACCGACGGCCAGCACATCCGTCACCGAGATCGAAACGCCTTGATAACCCGGAGGAATCGCCCTGGCCAGGATGTTGCCTTCGCGGAAATAGCGGCGCGTCAGCGGCGCCCCGGTATCGACATCGACCAGCGGTTGCTTGCCCACCACTTCATCGATGCTGCTGTACGGGTCGGCAGGCTTCACCGCCACCGGCACCAGCGCCAGCGCATCGCGAGGGATCGGCTTGTAGGCGGCCAGCGGCTTGACCGCCACCACCGCCAGCGTCTGCTCGACCTTTTCCTGTTGAACCTGCTGCTGGGCGGCCTCCGCTTTCTCCGCGTACCCGCGGCTCATGCGATAACCGACCGTGGCGAGGACGATAGCCAGCAGCACGGCCACCGCCGCAAAGATCTTCAATGCGGTACTGCTCATGTCCACTCCCGTTTTTCACTCGCGACGGTAGCCTCCCACCGCCGCTTGAATCCGCCGCCAGCCCGCCTGTATCAACCGGCTCTAGGTGGAACAAGTCTAGTGATTGGCCGTTCCGCCATTGCTTCCCGCGTCGGCGGAAATATGCCGGCTGTCGGCCGGTTGCCGTCCGTCGTCACCTGACCGCGCCGATCAGAAAGCAAGAAATGCGCTGACAGGCGAAACCTTACATCGGGTGGGTGCAGCAAGGGGGAACCGCGCGCCGCCAAGGGCCGGCGCTATTTCAACAAGACAGGTCCCAGCCACATTTCGGCCATGAAGGCTGTCGCCAGCATCGGCGCGGCCGGAAACCTGTGGCTCCGCGGAGCCGCCGAAAGGTAGTACAAGCCTGCGGCGGCCAAACCCATCAGGATCGAGGCCCACAACACCATCTCGAAGCCGCGAGTCGCCCCCAGCAAGAGCCCCAGCACTGCCGCGAACTTCACGTCCCCTGCCCCGAAGCGCCTGAGCACATACCCAGGCAAGGTCAGCGCGAAACCTAAGACCATGCCGCCGAGACTCGACCAACGCGAGGCGTCGAGCAGACCGTGCGGCTGCAAGATCAGGGCCAGGACCGCCGGCGTCAGTACCAGCACCAGCGCGAGGTTTGGCACACGGCGCTGCTTCCAGTCGTACCAAGAGATGACAGCCACCCACAGGCTCAGCGACAACTCCACCAGTGCTGTCATTCAATTTCTCGAAAACACAAAAGGCCGATACATACAAAATCCACCTGCCGTTCAGGCCGCCATGACGCGCTGGATCGTCAAAGGAAGGCGCGAGTCATTTCCATCCCATCAGTCCCGCCCCCGACTGCGGCATTCGAGGGCAGGCTGCGGCGCACTGGCTCATCCTGCAAGAACGGATAGACCTCATTTCCCGCCTCAAGGACAGACTGTGCCGACCCGAGACCTACGGACTCAAGAAACCAAGTGAGCTGGCACCGCAATTCCCTGATGGGGTGCCCCTGACCTTATGCATCCTCCCAAGGATTGATGACGTCCAGGCCGGCAGCTTGGAAAGGGCTTGTGTCGCGTGTAGCAACGATAAATCCGTTGGCAAAGGCGACCGCTGCGACGCAGGCATCGGCAGTCTCGATGCCGCTGCCTGCCTTGCGAACCTTCGCCATCAGCTCGGCATAGGCGCTTGTGCAAGCCAGATCGAAAGGCAAAACGCGCGCCGCGAACATCGGCAGAACGCGCTTTTCCAGGTGCTCATGCAGCACCGCCCGGCGCTTGCCGGCCGGCATCAGCGCGACACCGGCACGCAGCTCGGCCACGGTCATCGCCGACAGGTACAGCGTCTCCAACGGCTGCGCGTCAATCCAGTCACTGACACGAGCCTCTGGCGATGGGCGCAGCGGCTCCGAAATGACGTTCGTATCGAGCAGGATCACTCAAAGCTCGCAGCACGGGCCGGGGTTTTGTCGCGCACGTTCTCGAAGATGGCGAACTCTTCTTCGGTCAGCTTGACCTTGCGGCCGATGTCGGACAGCAGCGAACCCAGCTTGATCCGGCCCTGCGGCTTCACGGCAGTTTCCAGGATGTCGCGCATCTCGGCCTCGATGCTGCGCCCATGTTGAGCGGCCCGCACGCGGATGGCGCGATGCACTTCATCGGGCACATTCCGGACGGTAACGGATGGCATGTTTCAAAACCTCATTGTGATGCATTTTCTTTCACTTTATAGAAATGCAAGCAAGCGCGCAATTATCGTCCTGGCGTTTTGCTTTCTTGGCTTCCGTCTGCGCCCGTATAGATAGATGTTGTGTTGTCGCAGGAGGGCAGCAGGATTTTTGCGCCAACTGATCCGTTGCCTTTCTGTCCTCGGCTTACGAATGCGAATTCATGCCTAAATATTCCGCCATGCTGGCGGATTCCTCGCAGCGGAGAAATGGCAACAGACGGTAGCCCGGTTCACCGCGCTGTCTGCGGCGAGCCGGGGCTTTTCCCCGCCCTTGTTTCCCGGCTCCGCTGCGCGGAACCGGGCTACGACACTAATTCTCTGGCGGCAGAGCGTTGGCCTTTTCGATTTCCTCGGCGGAATGTGTGAACAAGGCCAGCACGCTGTCGCCAACAATGCCGACGGTGGTGGCGATGACGGCGGCGATCAGGCCGGCGATGAGGGCGTATTCCACGGCGCTGGCGGCTTCTTCGCAGCGGAGAAATCGCAGGAAACGAGATGGCATGCAGCGCTCCGGGCAGAATTCATCTGCCATACATCGCGACCGCGGCGCCGGAATAACTCCGCCTCAAACAGAAAGCGGGTCCGGTTTTCACCGGACCCGCTTTTACTCGGGCGCGGGGACGAGGTTATTTACTCCGACCCCTTTTCACACGCACAGCCACGGAGGCGGGATGCTCCCGCCCTACGCGGGCTGCTTTTAATTAGTAGGCGCAGTAGTCGGAATATTATCTTTGACTACGCCGAACATGCT
>CBINNP010000075.1:0-13769 GCA_966252075.1 uncultured Solimonas sp. | reverse complement strand
CGCTGGGTGCGCCGCGCGATGCCCACCAGCAGCTGATCGCAAGGCTCAAGGACGCGCCGGGCCTGCTCGCCGCGCTGCAGGCGCTGCGCCAACTGCCGGCGCCGCGCTACGACGACGCGCAATGGCAGGTCCTGCAAGCCCTGCTCGACGTCATGCGCCTGGCCGCGGCGCAGCTGCACGTGGTGTTCGCGATGCGCGGCGAGGTCGATTTCACCGAGGTGGCGGCGCGCGCCGTGCTGGCGCTCGGCGACGAGGAGGCGCCGACCGAGCTGGGGCTGGCGCTGGACTACCGCATCCGCCATTTGCTGGTCGATGAATTCCAGGACACCTCGCAGACGCAGATCGCGCTGTTGCGCCGGCTCACCGCCGGCTGGCAGCCGGGCGACGGCCGCACGCTGTTCGTCGTCGGCGACCCGATGCAGAGCATCTACCGCTTCCGCGAGGCCGACGTCGGCTTGTTCCTCGATGCACGGCGCCGCGGCATCGGCGCGCTGCAGCTCGACGCCCTGGCGCTGCGCTGCAATTTCCGTTCGGACGCCGGCATCGTCGACTGGGTCAACACCGCCTTCGCGCAGGTGCTGCCGCCGCAGGAGAACATCGGCCGCGGCGCCGTGCCCTACAACCAGGCGGTGGCGACGCGACAGGCTGCCGAGGCGCCGGCAGTGCTCGTGCATCCGCGCTTCGACAACGATGCGCGCGCCGAGGCTGCGCAGGTCGTCGCCCTGGTCGCGGCGGCGCGGCGCGAAGATCCGCAGGGCAGCATCGCCGTGCTGGTACGCAGCCGCACGCATCTGGACGAGCTGATGCCGGCACTGCGCGGCGCCGGCCTCAAGTACCGCGCGGTCGATCTGGAAAGCCTGGCCAGCCGGCCGGTGATCGAAGACCTGCGCGCATTGACGCGAGCCCTGCTGCATCCGCTCGACCGCGTTGCCTGGCTGGCGCTGCTGCGCGCGCCGTACTGCGGCTTGCAGCTGGGCGATCTGCTGGCCTTGTCCGGCGGGCTGAGCGCCGATACGCCGCTGCTGCTGGCGCTGCGCGACCCGCAGCGGCTCGATCGCTTGCAGGGACCGGCTCGCGCGCGGCTGATGCGGGTGCTGGAGATCATCGAGGCGACGCTCGCGCAGCAGGGGCGCAAGCCCTTGCGACGCTGGGTGGAGAGCGCCTGGTACGCGCTCGGTGGTCCGGCCGCGCTGCGCGAGCCGCGCGATCTGGGCGATGCGCAACAGTTCTTCGCGGCGCTGGAGGAACTGGCGCCGGGCGCGACGCTCGATGACCTGGACGGACTCGACCTGCATCTGCGCGAGCTGCGGGCCACCCCGGACCCGCTGGCCGACGGCAGCCTGAGCCTGATGACGATCCACAAGTCCAAGGGTCTGGAGTTCGACACCGTCATCGTGCCGGGCCTGGGCCGCACCACGCGCAGCGACACGCCGCCGCCGGTGATGTTCTCGCGCGCGGCAGCGGCGTTCCTGCTCGCGCCGGTGCAGCCGCGCGGCGACGAATCCGACTCCAGCTACCGCTATCTGCGCGCGCTGGAAGCCGACAAGCAGGTATTCGAGGATGGGCGTCTGCTCTATGTGGCGGCGACGCGGGCGCGGCGACGCCTGCATCTGATCGGTCATGTCGGCCTGGGCGACGATGGCGAGCCGAAGGCGCCGCCGCCTAGCAGCTTGCTGGCGCGGCTGTGGCCGGCGCTGGCGGCGGCGTTTCGCGACGCCGCCGCTGCCGCGCCGAGGGCGCCGCTGGCCGGCGCACCTCTGAACGCTGAGCGTCCGGCGCCGCCGCTGTTGCGGCGCCTGCGTGCCGACTGGTGCACGCCGCCGCGAATGGCGGGGCTGCCGGCCGTGGAGGCGCCGACAACGCGCGGTGCCGGCAAGGCGCCGGCGTTCGACTGGGCGGGCGAGGTGGCGCGGATCGTCGGCGTGGTCTTTCACCGCTGGGCGCAGCGCCTGGCGGCGGAACCGCTGGAACGCTGGAGCCCGGCGCGCCGGCGGGCCCTGCATGAGCAGCTGCCGCGGGAATTGCAGGCGCAGGGCGTGCCGCTGGCACGCAGCGCGGCGGCAGCGGCGCTGGTCGAGCAGGGCATTGCCAGCTTGCTGGACGAGGAGCGCGGCCGCTGGCTGTTCGATCCGGCGCATCGTCAGGCGCGCAGCGAATGGGCGCTGACCGCGGTGCTCGACGGCGTGGCGCAGCGTTATGTGATCGACCGCAGTTTCATCGATGCCGAAGGCACGCGCTGGGTCGTCGATTTCAAGACCAGCCGTCACCAGGGTGGCGATCTGGCCGCCTTCATCGCCGCCGAGCGCGAGCGCTACGCGCCGCAGCTGCAGAGCTATGCGGCGATTCTGCGTCGCTATGGCGACGAGCCGGTGCGCACGGCGCTGTACCTGCCCTTGCTGGACGTGCCCGGGCTGCGCTGGCAGCCGCTCTGAGGGGCCGCGCCGGCGGTGCTAGCGACTGAATTTGGAGACGAAGCTCCAGACGGCATCGGTATTGACCAGGGTGTCGCTGCCGCCGCTGCTGGCGGCATCGCAGCCGGACGCGCCGAACCAGCAATGCGAGCCGCCATTGACCACGCAGGCGGTGACGGTGACGCCATCACAGTTCTGGTAGGTGCTGCAAGACGTGTCGCCGCCGCTGACGGGCTGGCTGGTGGGGGCGGTGATGTTGTCGCAGCCGTTGACTTCGGCCATGCGCTGCAGCGAGGGCGGCACGAACACCGTATACCAGTTCAGGGGATCGTCGCTGCCATGCAGTTCGAGCAACGATACCGGCGCATCCGGCGTGCAGCGCGCGAAGTCCGAGGTGCGCGGCACGCCGACATCGGGTGTGTCTTGGTTGGTGCCCAAGGCGCCGGACGCGGGCGCCACCGCGGCGACCAGGTCCGCGGCTTCGCAGGCCAGGCGGTAGCTCAGATAGCCGCCATTGGACATGCCGGTCGCATAGATGCGGCGATGATCGATGTTGAGATGCTGGTCCAGCTCGTTGACGATCGCCCGGACGAAGGCAACGTCGTCGAGCTTCATCTGGCTGGCGTCGCCGCAGCAGGTGCCGCCGTTCCAGCTGTTGTTGTAACCATTGGGCATCACCAGCACGAAGCCGCCCTGGTCGGACTTCGCCGGCATGCCGGCGGTGGTCACGCAGAAGTTGACGGCGTTGTCGAGATAGCCGTGAAAGCAGAACAGTACCGGCGCCGGCGTGCTGGCCTGGTAGCCGCTGGGAACATGGACCTTGAACTGGCGCGTAAGACCCTGCTGGCCGTCGACGCCCTCGAGTGTCAGATAGGTCTGCTCGGTCAGGCGTCGCGGATAGTCGCCGGGACCCCAGGCTTCCGGCTCGGGTTCGCCGCCACCACCACCGCCACCGCCGCCGCCACCTCCGGAACCGGCGTCATCGTCGGCGGAACGGCTGCCGCCGCCGCAGGCGAGCAGCGATGCCAGGACCAGCACCAGAACGGCGCGCAGCAGGGTGATGATTCGCATCCGATTTCCTTCCGGCCGTTTACCGGGACGGTAACGACAGCCGTTATCAGCGTGATGACCAAGCGTTCACGGCGTGCCGTGTTCTCGGCTCGCAAATTCCGCGCTAGGTCGGCGGAATCTAAGCCAGGTGCGGCCGTGCCAGATACTCCTCGGACTGCATTTCAGTCAGCCGCGACAGAGTGCGCTGGATCTCGAAGCGCAGCTTCTCGCCGACGTAAAGCTGCGACAGCTCGACATCGGCCGCCAGCAGCAGCTTGACGCCGCGGTCGTAGAACTCGTCGACGAGGTTGATGAAGCGGCGCGCCGCGTCCTCGCGGAACACCGTCAGCTGCGGCACGCGGGACATCAGCACGGTGTGGTGGGTACGGCTGATCTCGATGTAGTCGGCGGCGCCGCGCGGCCCTTCGCAGAGTTCGTCGAAGTCGAACCACGCCACGCCCTCGTGCTCGCGGCGCACGTGGATGACGCGGCCGTTGATCGACAGGTCGCGCTCGATGCCGCTGGCATGCGCGATCTCGGCAAACCAGCGCGCCAGGTCCTGCTCGGCGGCTTCGTCGCAGGGGTGGCGGTAGATGTCGACGTGGGTCAGCGTGCGCAGGCGGTAATCGACGCCGCCGTCGACATTGAGCACGCCGACATGGCGCTTGAGCACATCAATGAACGGCAGGAAGTTGGCGCGCTGCAGGCCGTTCTCGTAGAGCCGTTCCGGCGGGATGTTGCTGGTGGCGATCAGTGTGACGCCGAGCTGGAACAGGTTATCGAACAGCCGGCCCAGGATCATCGCGTCGGCGATGTCGGAGACGTAGAACTCGTCAAAGCAGAGCACGCGCACTTCACTGGCGTATTCCTCGGCGACCAGCTTCAGCGGATCACGTTCTTCCGGGTAGCGTTTGCGCCGTTCGTGCACGTCGAGCATGAAGCGATGGAAATGCGTGCGCAGCTTGCGTGCGAATGGCAGCGCGTCGAAGAAGCTGTCCATCAGATAGGTCTTGCCGCGGCCGACGCCGCCCCACATGTAGAGGCCGGTCACCTGCTGGTAGTGCGGCCGGCGGAACCAGCGCTTGGGCGGCGCGGCCACCAGCTCCTGATAGACGCGCTGCAGCGCCTCGATGGCGCGGCGCTGCGAAGCGTCCGCGGTGAAGCCGCCGCTGGCGAGATCGCGCTCGTAGCGGGCCAGCGGGGACAGCGGCAATTCGTGCGTCATGGGAGCGTGGTTTGGCGCCGGGTCAGCGCAGGCTCAGGCCAAACAGCTTGGCCAGATGCGGGTTGAGAAAGAAGCCGCGCGGATCGAGTTCGGCGCGCAGCTTGCGAAAGTCGTCGAAGCGCGGATACAGCGCCTGCAACTCGGTGGCGGTCTTGTCGTGCGCACTGACCCAGTGCGGGCGACCTTCGACGCGGTCGAACAGCTCGCTGATCGCCGAGAAATAGCCCGAGTGCGCCAGCTCGCTATAGGCGGGCAGGGTGATCGTCGCGCTGTCGCGCTGGTACTGAGGCGACAGCCAGGCATCGTCGGCGCGGACGAAACGGACTTCGATCGGCACGTGAATGCGGAAATCCAGTGCGCGAATCAGCCGTTCGAGATGGCGCAGGGTCTCGACGGCGTGTTCGATCGGTACTGCGTACTCCAGATGCAGGACGCGCGTGATGCGGTCGGTCTGGTAGGCGTCCTCGGCGTTGCGGACGCCGCCGCGAAAGCGGATGCGCGAGGCGACGAAGCTGCCGGCGCGTTCGGCTGCCTGCGGCGAGCGCTGTGCGACACGGCGCGCCGCGCGAATCGTCAGCTGGTCGAAGAAGCGTGCGCGTGCAGCGCGCAGGTTCCATGGGTGCTGCGGCGCCACGCGTGTTTCATCGGCGCTGCGCTGCAGGACCACACCCGCGTAGGGAAACCAGTGCAGCTCGTAGTTGCGATGCTCGCGACGCGTTTCGGTGAGCCGCGCCAGCGTTTCGCCAAAGCTGCTGCGCCGCTGCGCCACCAGCAGGCGGTAGTGATCGACGCATTGCAGCTCGACATGGGAGATCACGCCCAGCGCGCCGAGCGAGACGCGCGCGGCATCAAACCACTGCGCCTGCTGCTCGCGTGACAGCTCGCGCACCGAGCCGTCGGCGAGCACCAGGCGCAGGCCGGTGACCAGACTCGACAGATTGCCGAAGGCCATGCCGCTGCCATGGGTCGCTGTGCTGATCGCGCCGCCGATCGTCGCCTGCGAAAAGGAAGGGCCGACTTCCAGGGCCAGTTCGCGCTCGGCGAGAAGCTCGTACAAGGCTTGCAAAGAGGTGCCGGCGCGGACCCAGACGCGGCGGCGCTGCACGTCGGCGGACTCGATGCCGGTAAAGCGCGCCAGCGACATATGGTTGTCGTCGGTCCAGCACAGCGGTGCCACCGAGGCGCCGCTGCCGATCACGCGCAGCCGCTCGCCCTCGTCGACGGCGCGCACGACCTCGGCCTGGATTTCTTCGAGGCTGCCGGGTTCGGCGCAATGACTCGGCTGGCACTGCAAGGTGCCGGACCAGTTGCGCCAGAGACGCGGTCGCGACTTCATGACAGGGTCACCGTTTCCAGCTCCGCGCGGCGCTCGGCGGCGCTCTCCAGATCCGGCTCGCCACATAGACGCAGGATCGTCGCGCGAGTGTTGTCGCGCAGCGTCAAGGCCGCGTCGCGATCTTCGCCGTCGGCGCTCAGCGGTGCGGCGATGTCGATCTCCAGCGCACTCCAGCGCGGCAGCCGGCGGCCGCCGCCATAGAGTCGGCGCGACCCGCGGATCGCCACCGGCACGACCGGCGTGCGGCAGCGAGCCGCCATCAGGAAGGCGCCCATCTTGAACGGCAGCAGTCCGGGCTGCGGCTTGAAGGTTCCTTCGGCGAACACCGTCAGCGACTCGCCCTGCAGCAGCCTGCGCATCAGGGCGCGCATGGTGCGCGCGCCGGAGCGCGCTTCGCTGCGGTTGACGAAGATCACGCCCATGCGACGCAGGCACAGGCCGATCAGCGGCCAGCGGCCGGCGCCGTCCTGGACCACGAAGCTGTAGCGCCGCGGCAGCACCGCCGTCATGACAATGCCATCGAAGTAGCTGGCGTGATTGCAGACGACGATGGCGGGGCGCGCAGGCAGATGCGCCAGGCCGCGCACGCGCAGCGGCACGCCGATGCACCTCAGCAGCACCCGCACCGCGATGCGGCCAGTCTCGCGCCGCAGCCTCAGCGTCGGACCCGCAATGACGGCAAGGCAGGCGACGGGCACGAACACGGCCAGCACCAAGGTGGCCAGTGGCGCGTAGACCAGATCGAGGAAGCGGCGCATGGGTGACTATTATAGGAAGCTGCTCGCGTTCGCTCTGCCTTCCTTGCTGCGCGCCGATCTTGGAGGCCAGGGCAGGCGGTGCCAAACCACTGATCGGAGCGCCGCCAGCCGCGGCGATTCTCGACGATCAGAACAGGGCGAACTGGGCAGTTGCCCGCGCAATGCATTCGGTTTCGTTCTGATGCGCGGTGACACTGAGGTTGGCGAAGCGTTTGCTGCGTGCCACGACCGTTGCGCGCGCCCAGGTGCGTTTGGCGAAGGCGGGGCCCAAGAACTCGATATTGAAGTTGAAGATCCGCGCTTGCCGGGACTCGCCCGCCAGCTGGAGTTCCTGCAATGCGCCGACCTGCAGCAAGCGGGCGACGGCGCCGCCATGCAGGATGCCGAGCTTCTCGTTTCCGACGATGTGGTCTTGGAATGCCATCTGCACCTGCCGCCGGCCCTCATCGCGCTCCGAGCCGATGTCCATCATCTGTTCGTATGCGGCCGCTGGCGCGCCGGACCTTGCGTCGGGCAAGAATGCGGAACGGCCATCCAATGCCTCCCTGATGACGTCCTCGCCCGGCCTGGCGATGAAGACAGCGAACGTGCCGGACGCGGCCGCAATGATCGATTGGCGGTCTGCTTCGTAAACCGATGCGCGGACAAAGGCGAGATTCGCGTCGAAATGAAAGCACTCCGCGACACAGCGGGCACCGGCACGAGTTGGCGCCGGAAGCAGGAAGTCTGTTCGCAGGTCGAGGGTGGCTGCTCTTCTGGGCGCCTTTGCAGCGTAGGAACCACCGAGCCGCAGGGCGCATCGATCAGGGTGGTGATCGCGCCCGGGTGCAGTCCTTCGTCGGGCCCCGCCAGCCGGCCAGAAAAAGGCAGATCGATGCTCAGTCGACCCGCCTTGCAGTCGACGATCCGCATGCCCAGATGGACATGATGCGGAATCACGTCGACATAAAACTTTTGTAACTCGTGCAGAGACAAATCTGCGACCGTGGTCACGTTGCAAGATTCTCCTCGGCTCGCGTCATTTCGGACGGCCATCAGGCAGTCGGCGCAGCGATGGCAGCGCAGTATAAGCGCCGCCAGGTTTCGGCTCGCAGGTAAGCCCGCCTTGCGACAAGGGCGCTGCGCGGCAGTCGCACCGATGGAACCGGTCGTGGGCTCGGACTCGGGCCGCGTGCGCCGCCGTTCACGATTATCGAGAGGTCAGGCAGGCCGACCGCGGGCAGAACGCGCGAGGCGATGGCCGAGCCCAACGCGACGTGGGCGCCACATTTGCCGTCGGAGATGCAAGGATCGAAGCGGCCAAGCCGACCCGCGCACGCGGCATGGGCGCAAACCCATGGGGCTGCGGTCTAGGCGTGCTGAGAGCGACTATCGAACCCAATTGCTGGCAGCTGAGTGGCCGGCAATCTGCTTTGGTTCATAGTGGGAAAAGGTGGCTCCGCGACCTGGACTCGAACCAGGGACCCAGTGATTAACAGTCACTTGCTCTACCGACTGAGCTATCGCGGAAGCGTCGGGGCGTGAATTCTAGTCAGGCGACCGTGGGCTTGCAATGGTTGTCGGCGAATTTTTTTCGGCGTCGCCGGCTGCGGTTTCGGCGTCGGCGGTCCAGGTCTCTTGCCGGGCTTCGCTGAGCACCCAGTCGCGGAATGCGACGATCGTCGGCTGACGCTGCGACTCTTCGTTATGCAGCAGGTAATAGCCGGCGCCGCCCGGAAGCTTGAGCGGGAACGGCGTGACCAGGCGGCCTTCGGCCATTTCCGTGGACGCCAGTGCGGGCATGCCGAGAAACACGCCGAGGCCGTCCTCGGCGGCCTGCATCGCCAGCGTGACGTGGTTGAAGGTCGGGCCGCGGCGGGTATCGATGCCGCGCACGCCCGCCGCTTTCAGCCATGAATTCCAGTTGGGCCGATTGGTGTCCATCGAGCCATTGTCGCTCTCGTAATGGAGCAGGGTGTGATAGCGAAGGTCATCCGGCGTGCGTAGCGGATGCTCGCCCTGCAACAGCCGCGGACTGCACATCGGCAGCGTGAAGGTATCGAACAACTTGTGGACGATGTAGCCGGGGTAGTCGCCATCGCCCAGGCGGAAGGCGATGTCGGCGTCTTCGAGGAGATTGTCGACCTGTCCGGTGGTGCTGCGGTCGAAGTCGCGGCGGGTCTGGCGGGCGGCGATGCGCAGATCGATTTCCGGGTACAGGTCACGGAACTTGGACAGCCGCGGAATCAGCCATTTCGTAGCCAGCGCCGGCGGCGAGCTGACCATCACGCGGCCGGCGCGCGCCAGTTGCTGGGCACTGTTGACGGCATCGGCCATGAGCCCGAATGCGGCGGTGAGCTTGGGCAGGCAGGCTTCGGCCGCCGGCGTCAGCGTCAGCCGTCGCGGCTGCCGCTTGAACAGCTCGATGCCGAGGTGTTCTTCCAGCGCCTTGATCTGGTGGCTGACAGCGGCCGGTGTGACGTGCAGTTCCTTGGCGGCTTTGAAGACACTGCAGTGGCGGGCGGCCGCCTCGAAGGCGCGTAGCGAGTTGAGCGGGGGGAGGCGCATCGCGGTAGTTTAGTTTTTCTAAGTTGTCTCTGCAGAAAAAATCACTTGTTGCGATGCAGCATCAGCAGTTTAATACACCCATCGAGAGCGAAACACAGGGTTCCTCTCCAACGATCTCCTCCAGATCCCGCACATGGGGTCTCTTAAGGCCACCGCCCAACGGTGGCCTTTTTTTATGGCCGGAGCCAGGGGCTTGCGTCGTGCCGGCTGTCAGCCATTGACGGACGGGGGTGGGTCTGCGAGGCCGGCATTTTGCCGTCATCTGACGGACTTGGCGAACTTTTCACCGCGGCCGGCCCGACTTTGCGGCCGGCGCGCTCGTATAATCCGCAACCTTTTCAGCCAAGAGCTGGATATTTCGATGGAAGCACATCAGTTACGCAATGAGGTGACGGCTCTGCAGACGCGTTTCGACGCGCTGCGGGGCTATCTTTGACTACGACGTCAAGAAGGATCGACTGGTCGAGGTCAATGCCGAGCTGGAAACCAGCGAGGTCTGGAACAAGCCGGAGTACGCACAGAATCTGGGCCGCGAACGCGCGCGCCTGGAGGATCTGATCGGGCCGCTGGATCGCGCCGCTGTCGGACTCAAGGACGCGCTGGATCTGCTGGAGTTGGCCGAGCTGGAAGCTGACCAGGGCATCGTCGACGAGGTCGCGCGCGATCTGGCCAAGCTCGAGGCCGTGGCTGCGGACATGGAATTCAAGCGCATGTTCAGCGGCGAACTCGACGCCAACAATGCGTACCTCGATGTGCAGGCCGGCTCCGGCGGCACCGAGGCGCAGGACTGGGCCGAGATGCTGCTGCGCATGTACATGCGCTGGGCCGAAGGCAAGGGTTTCAAGGTCGAGCTGATGGAGCGCTCCGACGGTGAAGTCGCGGGCATCAAGTCGGCGACGATCTATATCGAAGGCTCGTACGCCTACGGCTGGCTGCGCACCGAGACCGGCGTGCACCGCCTGGTGCGCAAGTCGCCGTTCGATTCCGGCAACCGTCGCCATACCTCGTTCTCCGGCATCTTCGTGTCGCCGGAAGTCGACGACAACATCGCGATCGAGATCAATCCAGCCGATCTGGAAGTGGCGACTTATCGCTCCTCCGGAGCGGGTGGCCAGCACGTCAACAAGACCGAGTCGGCCATCCGCATCAAGCACGTGCCGAGCGGCATCGTCGTCGCCTGCCAGACCGAGCGCAGCCAGCACGCCAACCGCGACCGCGCGATGAAGATGCTGAAGGCTCGCCTCTATGAGGCCGAGATCCAGAAACGCAATGCGCAGAAGCAGGCGCTGGAAGATTCCAAGAGCGACATCGAGTGGGGCAGCCAGATCCGCAGCTATGTGCTCGACCAGTCGCGGATCAAGGATCTGCGCACGGGCGTCGAGATTGCGGATACGCAGAAGGTGCTGGATGGCCATCTCGACCCGTACATCGAAGCCAGTTTGAAGCAGGGGCTGTAAGCCAATGAGCGACAAGCAGAATCCCGCGGCGCCGGAGACGGCGGCGGTCGACGAAAATTACGTGATCGCAGCACGCCGCGAGAAGCTGGAAAAGCTGCGCGCCAGCGGCAACGCGCACCCCAACACCTTCAAGCGCGACACCACCGCCGACTATCTGCACGGTTTCTACGGCGAGCGCGAGGCGGCCTCGCTGGAAACCGAGACGCAGGTGTTCGCGATCGCCGGCCGCCTGATGGCCAAGCGCATCATGGGCAAGGCGAGCTTCGGCCAGCTGCAGGACATGAGCGGCCGCATCCAGATCTTCGTGCAGCTCAACGCAGTGGGCGAGGCGGCCTACGAGGCGTTCAAGGGCTACGACGTCGGCGACATCGTCGGCGTGCGCGGCACGGTGTTCAAGACCAAGACCGGTGAGCTGTCGGTCAAGGCCAGCGAGATCCAGCTGCTGGTCAAGAACCTGCGGCCGCTGCCGGAAAAGTGGGCGGGCCTGACCGATACCGAGATCCGCTACCGCCAGCGCTACGTCGATCTCATCGTCAATCCCGAGGTCAAGCGCACTTTCGAGAAGCGCGGCCAGTCGGTGCGCTTCATCCGCCAGTTCCTCGACGCGCTCGGCTTCGTCGAGGTCGAGACGCCGATGCTGCAGCCGATCGCCGGCGGTGCCACCGCGCGGCCGTTCATCACGCATCACAACGCGCTGGACCGCGACCTGTTCCTGCGCATCGCGCCGGAGCTGTTCCTCAAGCGTCTGGTGGTTGGCGGCTTCGAGAAGGTCTACGAGATCAACCGCAACTTCCGCAACGAGGGGCTGAGCACGCGGCACAACCCCGAATTCACGATGCTGGAGTTCTACCAGGCCTACGCGGACTATCTGGACGCGATGGACCTGGTCGAGAACCTGATCCGCGATCTGGCGCTGACCGTCAATGGCAGCGCGCAGCTGCAGTATCAGGAGCGCGATTACGATCTGGCACAGCCGTTCAATCGCTGGACGATGCGCGAAGCGGTGACGCGCTTCAATCCCGAGTTCGATACGACCCGGTTCGACGACCGCGACTACCTTGCGGCGTATGCCAAGCAGGTCGGTGCCGATGCGAAGGCGAGCTACGGCAAGGGCAAGCTCCTGACCGAGATCTTCGAGAAGACGGTCGAGGCCAAGCTGATGGACCCGACCTTCATCACCCAGTACCCGACCGAAGTCTCGCCGCTGGCGCGCCGCAATGACGCCGATCCGGACGTCACCGACCGCTTCGAGTTCTTCATCGGCGGACGCGAGGTCGCCAACGGCTTCTCCGAGTTGAACGATGCCGACGATCAGGCCGGCCGTTTCAAGGCGCAGGTCGCCGCCAAGGACGCCGGCGACGACGAGGCGATGGTGTTCGACGCCGACTACATCCGCGCGCTCGAATACGGCCTGCCGCCGACGGCCGGCGTCGGCATCGGCATCGACCGCCTGGTGATGTTCCTCACCGATTCTCCGAGCATCCGCGACGTGCTGCTGTTTCCGCAGATGCGTCCGGAGGCCTGAGCCCATGATGGTGCGGCGGAAAAAGTTGGCAGGGCCTCAATCCCGCCGGCTCGCGCGGCAAGCCTTGTCACTGGCAAGGCTTGAAGGCCCGCGCTTGCTGCCGCAGATGCGGTCGGCAGCGTGAACCCGCCGCCGGTCACCGCGCCCGCGATGCCTCCCGGCATCACGCGTGCGCGGCTGATCGGCATCCTGGCGATGGTCACGGCCATAGGGCCGATGAGCATCGACATGTATCTGCCGACGCTGCCGGCACTGCGCCTGCACTTCGGTGCCGACGAGGCGACCACACAGCTGACGCTGGCGGCGTACTTCATCGGCCTGGCGCTGGGCCAGCTGTTCTACGGGCCGATCTCCGATGCGCTGGGCCGCAAGAAACCGCTGTTGTTCGGCCTGGCGCTCTACGTGCTGGCCTCGCTGGGCTGCGTGTTCGCGCCCGACGTCCACAGCCTGATCGCGCTACGCGCGCTGCAGGCGCTCGGCGGCTGCGCCGGCATCGTGGTCACGCGTGCGATCGTCCGTGACTGCTTCGCGCTGGAGAGCATGGCGCGCGTGCTGTCGCTGCTGCTGCTGATCATGGGGGTGGCGCCGATCCTCGCGCCGCTGGCCGGTGGCTATATCGACCAGTTCTTCGGCTGGCAGGCGATCTTTGCGGTGCTGGTCGGCTATGGCGTGCTGGCCATGCTGCTGGTGGGCTTCGGCATTCCGGAAACGCGGCGCGGTCCGCGCGGAACCTTGTCGCTCTCGCATTCGCTCGGGGTCTATCAAAAGCTGATCCGCCACCGCCGCTTCATGGGGTATGCGCTGGCGGGTTCGACCGCGCAGGCCGGGATGTTTGCGTACATCTCCAGCTCCTCGTTCATCTTCATCGGTATCTATGCGCTGACGCCGCAGCACTACGCCTGGGTGTTCGGCGCCAATGCGTTCGGTCTGATCGCTGCCTCGCAGCTCAACTCGCTGGCGCTGCGCCGCTTCGCCGTGCAGCACGTGTTGCGGACGGCACTGAGCGCCTATACGGTGTTCGGCCTGCTGCTGCTCACCGTTGCCTGGATCGATCTGGGGCCGATCGGTCTGATGATTCCGCTGTTCCTCTGCGTCGCCTCTCTGGGTTTCAGCTTCCCCAACTCGACAGCCGCAGCGATGGCGCCGTTCGGCGATCGCGCCGGCGCTGCCGCGGCGCTGCTTGGCACCTTGCAGTTCCTGATCGCCTCGGTATCGAGCTTCATCGTCGGCCACGCGCACAACGGCACGGCGGTGCCGCTGGCGGCCGTCATCGCCGGCTGCGGTCTGCTGGCGCTGGTCCTGCTGCGTGGACTGGCGGGGCCGCCAGCGCAGCTGGCCTAGCCCAGCCGCCCGCGCTCGCGCTCGCTGCCAATCAGCACCGGCGCATCGCTGCCGCGTGCCGGCGCGCTCTTGCTGCCGCGCGGAAAGACGCTGAACTGGTTGAGGCGCAGCCGCACCTG
>CBINNP010000074.1:0-13955 GCA_966252075.1 uncultured Solimonas sp. | reverse complement strand
TGCCCGCACCGCGGCAACCGCGTCTGCCAGGTCGATCGCGGCACTGCCAGCAGCTTCACCTGCCCGTTCCACAGCTGGGAATTCGGCTGTAACGGCAAGCTCAACAAGATCGTCGACGAAGAGACGTTCAACAAGAAGCTGATCGCCCATCGTCCGGGCCTGACCGAAGTCCGCACCGACGTCCTCGGCGGCCTGATCTTCATCAACATGGACGGTGAGGCACCGCCGCTGAAGGAATGGATGGGCCTGCCGGAAGGCTATCTCGAAGCTTACGAGATGGACACGATGAACCTCGTGCGCCACACGCGCAGCGAGTGGGGCAGCAACTGGAAGACCGGCGTAGATACCTTCTACGAGTCCTACCACCTGCCGCACATCCATCCGCAGACGCAGGGCTCGATCGAAGAGTTCAGCCAGATCGATCTCTACAAGAACGGCTTCAGCCGGATGATCATGTGGTTCGGCATCAAGTCGCATCGGGTCGAGATCGACGAGGACTACGAGCACGATCCCGGCGTGAAGATCTTCCTGCGCGATGCCGGTATCGATCCGGATACCTACGGTGGTGCGGTCAGCGACACGCGCCGCGACATTCAGATTGCCAAGCGCGAGCGTGCGCAGAAGCTCGGCATCAAGGCCTGGGACAAGCTGACCGACGGCCAGCTGTCCGACGGCTGGATCACCGGCATGTTCCCCAACGTGCAGATGGGCATGCACGCCGAAGGCGTGTTCATCATGCGCTTCGTTCCGCATCCGACCGATCCAGAGCGCTTCTACTACGACAACGTCCTGCTCTACCGCAACGTAGAGGCCGACAACTACGACGTGCCGACCTGGATGGCGATGCCGGAAGGTACCGACCTCACCGGCCAGACGCGCCCGGACATCGAGCGCTTCGGCCTCGATGAAGTACCCGAGATCGGCCCGGTGCTGCTGCAGGACTGGGAAGTGGTCAAGACCGAACAGTTCGGCCTCAAGTCGCGCGGCTTCAAGGGCCCGCTGTGGGGCGAGCAGGAAACGCGCGTCCGCCACTACCACCGCGAAATCGATCGATATCTCAATGGCGAGAAGTAAGCACGGCGGCGGCCGTCATGGGGTGAACCCATGACGGTCGAACGCCACAAGGTGGTCAAGCTCGCCGACTTGGCGATGGACAGCAACAAGGCGTTCAAGCTCGGCAAGCGCTCGGTACTGCTGTGTCGCAGCGCGGCCGGCGTGTTCGCGGTGGAGAACCGCTGCAGCCATCAGCTGCAGCCACTGGAAGGCGGCCGCGTCCGCGGCCACTTCCTGTTCTGCCCCAAGCACAGCCTGCGTTTCGACCTGCGCGACGGCTCGCCGGCCGGCCAGCTGACCCGCGACAAGATCCAGACCTTCGAGGTCTGCATTGACGCCGACGAAACCGTGGAAATCGTGCTGCCCGACTAGAAAACGGCGCACCAACGAGGAGAAACAAAGATGAGCCAGGAAACCGCCAACCAGCAGACCGTCACCCGCTTCTTCGAACTGTTCTCGTCCGGCGCCGTCGCCGAGACGATGGCGATGTTCGCCGACGACGCGACCTGGTGGGTCGCCGGCACGATGCCGATCTCCGGCACCTACGACAAGGCGCAGTTCACCCAGCTGCTCGGCGGCGTGCTGGAGACCTGTACCGGCCCGATCAGGATCACGCCGAAGGCGTTCACTGTGCAGGGCGAGCGCGTCGCGGTCGAAGCCGAGTCGTACACGCAGACGCGCAACGGCCGCACCTACAACAATCACTACCACTTCCTCGTCACCGTGCGCGGTGACAAGATCGCCGGCGTCAAGGAATACCTCGACACCATGCATACCAACGCCGTGCTCTGCACGCCCTGATCCACGACGGAGCAAGATGATGTCCTCGACCGAAGCCGCGCGGCTGGTCCACGAGTTCACGATGAACGCGGAGGTTTTTCCACCGGTCGACGTCGGCGCAACGCCGCTGGGCGGTCGCATGTGCTTTGCGATGGGCAGCGGCGAAGTCAGCGGTGCGCGGCTCTCGGGGCGCTTCCTGTCCGGCGGCGACTGGCTGCAGATCGGCGCCGACGGCTATGGCCGCGTCGACGTGCGCGGCCAGATCCAGACGCAGGACGGTGCCTTCATCTACATCCGCTACCACGGCTTCCTGCAGATGAACGAGAAGGTCGGTGCGGCGCTGGCCAGCGGCGTTGGAACGGAGTTCGCCGACGCCTACCTGCGCACCTCGCCGCTGCTGGAGTGCGGCGATCCGCGCTATGCCTGGGTCAACCACACGCTGTTCGTCGCGGCCGGCCGCCTGCTGGCCGGCGGCAAGGTCGAATACCGCGTCTACCGCGTCGAATAGAGCCAGGAGGCTGCCATGTCACAGGACCCCGAATCCGTCGTCCGCGCGTTCTTCGCGCAGCTCAGTTGCGGCCAGATGCTGGAGGCGATCGAGCAATACATGACACCCGACTGCATCTGGGAGAACACCGGACTGCCGACCGCGCCGAATCGCGAGGTGATCACGCAGATGATGAAGGCCTTCATCGACGGTTACGCGATGACGGCGCTGGTGATCGACGTGCAGACCCTGGCCGTGACGGGCGACGCCGTGCTGACCGAGCGCATCGACCATATGGATGGTGCCGGCGGCAAGCGCATGCTGTCGTTTCCGCTGGCCGGCGTGCTGCGCGTGCGCGACGGCAGGATCTACAAATGGTCCGACTACTTCGATCCGCGGCCCCTGCTGCCACCAGCCTGACCGGCTGCGATGTCGCTGCATACCGGTCTGTCGGCATGGGTGCTGGCGATCGTCCACGCGCTGGAGAAGGCCAAGGTCGACTACGTCGCCCTGCTCGAACAGCTCGGCATGGATGCCAGCCGCGTCGGCGACCTGCATCACCGCTACCTGCAGCAGCAGGTGACCGCGCTGTGGAAGGCCGCGGTCAAGGCGACCGGCGACGCCGACTTCGGCCTCAAGGTGGCGCGCCATGTGCGGCCTTCCACCTTCCACGTGGTCGGCTACGCGATGTCCTGCAGCGCGACGCTGACGCGCGCGGCGGAACGCTTTGCGCACTCGGCGCGGCTGATCTCCGACTCGGCCAAGGTGGACTTCTTCAAGCTGCGCGAAGGCTACCTGCTGGCGGTCGATCTCAACACCGGTGGCGAGCCACCGATCTACCAGACCATCGACACCATCCTCGCCGGCTTCCTGCTGCTGTGCGAATGGATCGTCGACCGGCCGATCGTGCCGCTGGAGGTGCACTTCCGCCACCGCAAGCCCAAGCGCATCGACGAGTACGAAGCCGTATTCCGCTGCCCGGTGCTGTTCGAACAGCGGCAGAACAGCATCCTGTTCGCACCGGGCGATCTCGATCAGTCGGTGCCGTCCGCCAACGAGGAGCTGGCCATGCTGCTCGACGAAATGGCGGCGAAGTATCTGGCGATGCGCTTTGAACGCCGATTCTCGCGCCAGGTGCGCGATGCACTGATCGCCCAGCTTCCGCAGGGACAGCCGAGCAAGCTGGCGACGGCGCGTGCATTGAACATGGCGGAGCGGACGCTGCTGCGCCGCCTGCGCGACGAGAACACCACGTTCAAGGAACTGCTCGACAAGCTGCGCGAGGAACTCGCCTACGAGTACCTGCGCCGCGACGATCTGCCGCTGGAGAAGATCGCCGACCTGCTCGGCTTCTCCAGCAGCAGCACCTTCTCTCGCGCCTTCGTGCAATGGACCGGCAAGCGCCCTGGAGACTGGCGGCGCGGCTACCGCAGCTTCGGCTGGTAGCCGGTGCGCACGCTCAACTGGCCAGCGCCAAGCCGATCGCCTTGAGCGAAGTGCCGGTGCTCCAGCCGCCATCGACCAGCAAGGTCTGGCCGGTGATGTAGCTGGCGTCGTCGCTGACCAGGAAATGGATCGCCGCCGCCAGTTCTTCCGGCCGGCCGATACGGCCGAGCAGCGAGAACACTGCGGCATTTTTGGCCACCATGTCGGGCGCCTCGGCCATCGCCATCGGCGTGTCGATGATGCCGGGGCAGATGCAGTTGACGCGGATGCCGGCAGCGCCGTACTCCACCGCCGCAGTCTGCGTCAGCGCAATGATCGCACCCTTGGTCGCCGCGTACTCGCCCCAGGTGGCAAAGCCGCGCACCGCGGTGATCGACGACAGATTGACGATCGCCCCGCCCGCGTGCATCCGCGCCGCCGCTTCCTTGATGCCGTTCTGCACGCCCATCTGATTGATCCGCCAGAAGCGTGCGGAACGTTCGATGTCGGCCTCGGCCAGCAGATGGCCCGAGGACACCGCGGCATTGTTGACCATGATGTCGAGACGGCCGGTACTGCGCAGCGCCTCGTCGCAGAGCGCGGCGATATCGGCAGGCTCTGCGACATCGGTGCGCCGATAGCGGCAGCCCCATTCGGCTGCCTGCGCGCGCGCATCGCTGATGTCGGCGACGATCACCTCGGCGCCGGCGCGGCGCAGCCGCTGCGCAGTCGCCGCGCCGATGCCCGAACCCCCGCCCGTGACGATCGCGGTCTTGCCGTCCAGTCTGAACATGCTCTCCTCCTATCGCTGTCGTTATGCCGCAACCATGCGGTATCGCTGACCGTGGCGGCAGTTCCACCAAGGCCAGGCCATGGCGGATCGCGCCAATTTCGCGAGCGTGCCGACCGTGCAGACGTGCCGCGCTTTTGGCCTGCCTTGCGCGCGGCTGGCTCGGCCGGCCATCGCCGCTGCAGCATGCCGGCACCTAGCATTTCCATACATTGGCGCCGTGTTGCGACGTGCGCCCGACAAAGATCCATAAGAACGAGGAGCCCGCAATGAATCTTGAATGGTCGCAGTACTGGATCGGCCTGTTCGCCAAGAAGCCAGACGAGTTGATCTCGCTGTACTCGCCGAAGTTCCTGTTCGAGGACGTCAACATGGGCGTGCGGATCGAGAATGATCTGGCAGCGATGAAGACCTTCCAGGCCGGCTTCATCGTCGCTGACCCGACGGTCAGCTACAACAAGTTCGATGTCTTCGACTATGTCGGCGACCGCCGCCTCGGCTCCTTCCAGTGGACCTGGGAAACCAAGCACGCCGGCGACTTCTTCGGCGTGCCTGCCGCCGGCAAGGTCACCAAGACGCAAGGCGTGACGGTGATGGGCTGGGACGAGCACGGCAAGATCACGCTGGAACGCAGCATCTGGGACGCCTGGGCCGTGCTGGAACAGCTCGGCGCCGTGCCGAAGCGGGGTTGAGACGATGAGCTACGACCCGCTGGTTCCCGCCGTCACCGAGAATCCGTATCCGCACTACGCACAGCTGCGTACCGAAGAACCGGTGAAATGGATCGCGTCGATGCAGGCCTACGCCGTATCGCGCTACGACGACATCATGACTGTGCTGCAGAACGCCGACACGTATTCGTCGTCCATGTTCTGGCCGGCGCTGCTCGGCGAATACGACCCGGTGCCGGAAGTGCCGCCGATGATCTCGATGGACCCGCCGGGCCACGTGCGCATCCGCCGTCTCGCCAACACCGCGTTCGTGCCGAAGAAGATCGCCGGCTTTCCGCCAAAGATCCGCGCGATTGCGCATGCGCTGGTCGATGACATCGTCGAGGCGAACGGCCGTTCCGGCAGCTTCGACTTCGTCTGGTCGTTCTCGGCGCTGTTCCCGGTCACGGTCGTCGCCGACGTGCTCGGCGTCGATGTCGCGCGCCGCTCGGAGTTCAAGCACTGGGTCGACGACGTGCTGTCCGCCGGCAACCGCGCCGCCTACGGCCCGGAGCGGCTGACGCAGATCGGCCGCAGCTCCAAGGCCATTCGCCAGTACTTCGACGAGTTGTACGAGGCCCGCAAGCGCGAGCCCAGGGACGACCTGATCAGCGGCTTCATCCATGCGGAGGTGGAAGGCCAGCGGCTCAGCAAGCCCGAGGTGATGAACCTGGCGATCCTGTTGCTGATCGGCGGGGTCGAGACCACCACCAATCTGCTGGGCATCACGATGGTGCTGTTGCGCGATCGGCCGGAACTGCTGCTGCGCGTGCGTGAGACTCCCGCGTTGATTCCCAACCTGATCGAGGAAGTGCTGCGCTACGACACACCGGTGCAGATGCTGTTCCGTCACACGCTCAAGCCGGCGACGCTGGCCGGCGTCGACATTCCGCAAGGCTCGCTGGTGCTGCCGCTGCTCGGCTCGGCCAATCGCGACGCCAAGCAGTTCAGCGATCCGGATCGTTTCGACATCGACCGCACGCCGGGGCCGACGATGTCCTTCGGCAACGGCGCGCACTACTGCCTCGGCACCTTCCTGTCGAAGATGGAAGCGAAGATCGCGCTCGAAGTCCTGTTCGAACGCTTTGAAGTGCTGCGCGCACAGGACGGCGCCGTGAAGTGGATGGATTCCTACTTCGCGCGCGGCCCGAAGACGCTGCCGGTCGAATTCAAGATTCGCGCGACGGCCGCTGCCTGAAGTGCCGAAGCGGCGCGGAGCCTGAGCCTATGAAAGAAAGCCTGCTGCAAGCCCTTCGCGAGATCGTCGGCGACGACGGCGTGCTGACCGCTGATGCCGTCCGCACGCGCTATCCGGGCTACTTCATGAGCACGATCGCCGCCGACGCGATCGTGCGCCCGTCGACCACAGAAGCCGTCGCCCGCGTGCTGTCGCTGTGCAATCAGCAGCAGCAGTCGGTGGTGGTGCAAGGCGGCATGTCGGGCTGGGTCCGTGCGACACAGACGCAGGCGGGCGATCTGGCGTTGTCGCTGGAACGCCTCAACAAGATCGAGCACATCGACACCGTCAACCGCACGGTGACGGTGCAGGCCGGCGTGGTGCTGCAGACCCTGCAGGAAGCGCTGGAACCGCATGGCCTGTCGTTTCCGCTCGATCTCGGCGGGCGCGGCTCCTGCCACGTCGGCGGCAATGCCGCGACCAATGCCGGCGGCATGCGCGTGATCCGCTACGGCATGATGCGCGAGCAGATCCTGGGCGTCGAAGCGGTGCTGGCCAACGGCACCGTCATCTCCTCGCTCAACCGCATGATCAAGAACAACACCGGCTATGACCTCAAGCAGCTGTTCATCGGCAGCGAGGGCACGCTGGGCGTGATCACGCGGCTGGTGCTGCGGCTGCGCGAACTGCCGCGCAGCAACAACACCGCGCTGATCGCCGCGCAGAGCTTCGAACAGATCGTCGGCCTGCTGCGCCACATGGATGCCAGCCTCGGCGGCCTGCTCAGCGCCTTCGAACTGGTCGACAACAGTTTCTACTCGCTCAACACGCGTGAGGGACGGCATCCGCCGCCGCTGGCGCGCGACTACCCGTTCTACGCGGTGATCGAGGCGCTGGGCTCCGACCAGGAGCGCGACGCGGCGCTGTTCGAGGCCGCGCTGATGGCGGCTGGCGAAAAAGGCCTGTTCGCCGACGCCACCCTGGCCGCGTCGGAGCGCCAGCGCGCCGAGATCTGGGCGGTGCGCGAGGACCTGCAGCACGTCGTCCGCGACTTCCAGCCGTTCTACGCCTTCGATGTCAGCCTTCCGGTCGGTGAGATGGCCGACTACATGGAACAAGTCAAGCGCAAGCTGCACTGGCATTTCCCCAATGGCGCGATTGCCTGCCTGGGTCATGTCGGCGACAACAACCTGCACATCGCCATTGGTGCCGGCGGTGCGCAAGACCGCGAGATCATCGAGGCCTGCGTCTACGAGCCGCTGCAGCCGTTCGCCGGCTCGGTATCGGCCGAGCACGGCATTGGCCTGGAGAAGCGCGCGTATCTGGGCATCAGCCGCAGCGCCGACGAGATCGCGCTGATGCTGGGGCTGAAGGACCTGCTCGATCCGGCCGGCATCCTCAACCCCGGCAAGATCTTCGGCGCCCGCAACAACAAGGCGCGCGCCGCCGCCTGACGATTGCGCGGTGCCGGACGCACCGCCGAACTCCAAGGAGATCCCCATGTTCAGGATGCTGGTCAATGGCGCGCTGGTCGACAGCCGCCTGCAGGAGCCGGTGCTCAATCCCTGCGACGAGACGGTCGTGGCGCTTGCGCCGCTGGCCGACACGGCGCTGGTCGATACGGCCGTCGATGCCGCGGCACAGGCGTTCCGCCGCTGGCGGCAGAGCACGCAGGACGAGCGCCGCGCCGTGCTGCTGGCGATCGCCGCGCAGATCGGCGAGCACCTGCAGGAACTGGCGGCACTGCTGGTGCAGGAACAGGGCCGGCCGCTGCCGCTGGCGCTGTTCGAGATGGACCTGGCGATCCGCTACCTGAACTGGTTTGCCGAACAGTCGCTCGATATCGAGATTCAGAGCGATGAGGCGCAGCGCCGCGTCGAGCTGCATCGCGTGCCGCTCGGCGTGGTCGCCGGCATCGTGCCGTGGAACGCACCGATCCATCTGGCGATCGCCAAGATCGCGCCGGCGCTGATGGCCGGCAACAGCATCGTCCTCAAACCGGCACCGACAACGCCGCTGACCACGCTCAAGCTCGGCGAACTGATCGCCCGCGTGGTGCCGGCCGGCCTCGTCAACATCGTCAACGGCGGCGCCGAGGTCGGCAGCCGGCTGACGACGCATCCGCAGGTGGCCAAGGTCTCGTTCACCGGCTCCACCGCCACCGGCCGCGCGATCATGGCGGCCGCCGCCGGCTCGTTGAAGCGCATCACGCTCGAACTCGGCGGCAACGATGCCGCCGTGGTCCTGCCGGATGCCGATGTCGAGACGATTGCGCCGGCGCTGTTCGGCATGGCCTTCTTCAACAGCGGGCAGGTCTGCGCGGTGATCAAGCGGCTGTACGTGCACAGCGACCTCTACGACGCGGTCTGCGCGCGGATCGCCGCGCTGGCGCAGGCCGCCGTGCTCGGCGACGGCATGGACCCGAACTCGCAGTTCGGGCCGATCCAGAACCGCGCGCAGTACGACAAGGTGCTGTCCTACCTGGACATCGCGCGGCGCGACGGCCGCATCATCGCCGGCGGCGGCCCGCTGAAGAAGCCGGGCTACTTCGTGCCGCTGACCGTGGTGCGCGACATCGAGGACGGCAGCGCGCTGGTCGACGAAGAACCGTTCGGGCCGATCCTGCCGATCATCCGCTACGACGATCTCGACGAGGTGATCGAGCGCGTCAACCGCTCGCCCTACGGGCTCGGCGCCTCGGTGTGGTCGCGCGATCTGGCCGCGGCGGCAGCCGTCGCCGCGCGCATCGACAGCGGCTCGGTGTGGGTCAACCAGCATTGCGCGCTGGACCCGGCGGTGCCGTTCCCGACGCGCAAGCAGTCCGGCATCGGGGTGGAGTCCGGCCGCGCCGGCCTGCTCGAATACACGGCGCTGAAAGTCGTCAGCATCAACAAGACCTGAGAGAACCCGCCATGACCGCCTTGCTCGAAGAACTGTTCTCGCTGCGCGGCAAGACCGCCGTCGTCACCGGCGGCGCCAGGGGCCTGGGCGCGATGATCAGCACCGCTTTCGCCGGAGCCGGTGCGCGCGTCATCGTCGTCTCGCGTTCGGCGGTACAGCCCGAGCAGATCGGCAGCGGCCTGAACGCCGACAACTGCGTCTGCGTAGCCGCCGATCTGCGTGATCTGGACAGCCTGCGCGACGCCGCCGCGCAGATCGCGCGGATCGCCCCGAAGCTGCACATCCTCGTCAACAACGCCGGCGCGTTCAGCGCCAGCGATATCGCCGGCGTCGACGGCGGACGCTGGGACGCCGAGATGGCGCTCAACGTCCGCGCGCCGTTCTTCATGGTCCAGCAGTTGCTGCCACAGCTCGAAGCCGCCGCCGCGCCGCTGGACCCGGCGCGCGTCCTCAACATCGGCTCGATCGCCGCGCTGTGGCCCAAGAGCACCGGCGCCTACGCCTACGGCGCCGCCAAGGCCGGCCTGCACCAGCTGACACGCACGCTGGCCTCGGACCTCACCGCACGCGGCGTGCACGTCAACGCCATCGCGCCCGGCTTCTTCCCCACCGACATGACCGCCGGCCTGTTCGACGCCAACCCCGGCTCGCGCGAGGCGACGCAGGCGATGGTACCGGCCAGGCGCTTCGGCACCGCCGGCGACATCGGCGGCATGGCCATCGCCTTGTGCTCGCGGGCCGGCGCCTATCTGTCCGGCGCGATCCTGCCGCTGGAAGGTGGCCTGAATTCGGCCTGAGCGCTTGCCGTCGACTTAATGAGCTCGAATGTCTGCCGTTATCAAAGTGATCGGATTACACTGCCGGCATTGATGAGTTTCATTCATTAGACGCCGCGACGCTCCATGCCGGAACCACGCGGCGCTCCCCGGAGAAGTCGATGCGCCTTGCCGTCCTGCTGTCCGCCGCCCTGCTGGTCCTGAGTCCGCTCGCCGCCAGCCCGGCCACGCCGCAGCCCGCCGGCTGGAAGCTGGTGATGTCCTGGTCGCCGGCCTACTGCGAACAGAACCGCGGCTCCACCGAACTGCAATGCACCCAGGCCAACTACTTCCTGCCGCGGACGCTGGAGCCGGTGGCAGCCCCCGGCACCGGTTGCGCGGCCACGCAGTCGCTGGGCGAGGACCTGCTCAGCCGGCTGGCGATGACCACCCTCAACCGCCACGAGGTGCGCGTGCAATGGGCCATGCAGGGTGGCTGCGTGCCGGCGCCGCTGGACGAATACGCCGTGCGCCTGGACTACGTGCATCGCAAGCTGCAGATCCCGGCCGACTACGAACAGCTGGAGAAACGCCTGCGCACCTCCGGCGCAGAGATCCGCGAGAAGTTCATGCAGGCCAATCCGGACATCAAGGAAGACGGCATCGAACTGCGCTGCGATGGCGGCGAGCTGAGCGAGGTGGCGTTCTGCCTGGACGGCCAGTTCAACTTCAGCGAATGCCCTTCGGTACCGTCCCCCAGCTGCAAGGACAAGATCCTGCTGCGCGGCGCCAGGGCGAGCCGCTTCCGTTCCTGAATCACCGCGGGCGCCATCCTCGCCGGCAGGCGGGTGGTGTACGTCTTGTCTGCAGCGCTGCGTCGCGCCGACGCCGACGCCGATGCCGGCGCCTCAGCCAGGGCAGGCTAGCGGCCCGCGCGCGCCGGAAGAATGCATGGACATCACCGTCCACTCCACCATGCCGGCCGGCGCGCGCGGCGAGCGCGCCGGCCTGGAGCCGCGGCTGAGGGAATGTCCGGGCGAGCCCCGGCCGCGGACCGTTCCGGCCAGCATCAGCGGCGGCCGCAGGCATTCATCTAGCGCCGAAATTGCCAGAACTGGCAGAATGCCCGCGTGAAAATGCGGCGATACAGACGTTATCTGTCGATACTGCTCAGCGTCGTCGCGCTGATCGGCCAGATGAGCCTGCCTGTCGTCCACGCTCAGGCCATGGCGATGATCTCGGCGTAGCTCACGCCCTGCACACGCGACACTGCGTGCACGACCGGGATCGTCGCCTAGCCGGCGCAGGAGATCATGTTGACGTTCATCGCGCGCTGCTCGGCGTGCTGGGCCAGATTCACCGGCAGCACGTACAACGGGCCGATCGCGGCCAGCGTGAGATCGATCATCATGACGCCGAGCGCATTGAGCTTGTGCGAGTTCTCGGCGTGCACGTAGGCGGAGGTTGCATCGAAGGCGATCTGGATGCCGTCGGCCCTCACATGAGGCAGCAGGCCGTCGACGCGTCGGCGGTGGTCTTCAGGCCCATGTCGCGGGCGCGGGCCAGACCTTCGGACGCCGCATCGATACCGACCATCCACACCGGCTCCAAAGCCTCTGAGCGCCGGATCTTGTAAATCGGGTCGGTGCCGATGTTGCCGGAGCCGATCAGGGCACACCGGATCTTGCGGCTCATGCCTTGATATCCGTCGCGGCGTGGCCGTTGACCGCAGTAGGCACGATGCCCTTGCCATTGTCCGCGGCAACGACGCCCGCAACGGAGAAGTCATAAGGCCCCATCTCGTGGATCAGGATGCGCACTGCTTCACGCTTGACGCCGAGCACCTCGACGACGGTGTCGGCGACACGCCGCGCCAGCTCGCGCTTCTGCTCGTGGGTACGGCCTTCCATCAGGTTGAACTGGATGATTGGCATAGATGCTCCTGAAAAAGAGGACTGCGTTCTCGCCATCCCTGGCGCAACTTCGATTGCTGATTGAGCCCGGCCCGGCCATCCCTGGCCAGGCGTTCGGAGCCACTGCGAGCGGTGCTCGCAAAGCAGTGACTCCTCACCCCGTGAGTTCCTTGCCGAAGATGTTGCGAGCGATGACCCACTTCTGGATTTCGTTCGCGCCCTCGTAAATCTCGGCGATCTTGCAATCGCGATAGACCTCTTCGACGTGGTAGTGCGAGCCGTCGAAGCTCAGCTCCTTGGTGAAGCCGTAGCCGCCGAAAATCTGTACGCCGTCTCGCGCGAATTCGCCGGCGAGATTGGTCGAATACCACTTCGCCATCGCCGCTTCCGGCTCCGGGAAATTGACGCCGGAGTCCATGCGTAGCGCCGCTTTCAGATACAGGTTGCGCGCGTTCTCGATCTCGGTCGCGCGCTCAGCCATGCGGAACTGCCAGTGCTGGAACTGCGCCATCGCCTTGCCGAAAGCGCGGCGCGTCTTCAGACGGTGCGTACAGTGATCGAACACCGACTGCGCCATGCCGACGCCGGTGGCGGCGATGCCGATGCGGCCGTAGGTCAGCACCTGCAACGCGACCTTGAGACCTTCGCCGCGTTTGCCGACGACATTGCCCAAGGGCATTTTCACGCCCTTGAACAGGATGTCGGCGGTGAGCTGGCCGTGATTGCCCATTTTCTTGTCGGGCTTGCCGACGGTGACGCCGGGTGCGTCCAGATCGACCACCACTTCGGTCATCCGCTGACCGTCGCGGCACAGCAGCACGACGAAGTTGGCGATCGGCGAGTTCGTGATCCAGCGTTTGTGGCCGTTGATCTCGATGTGGTCATCATGAAACGTCGCATCGGTGACCAGCGCTTCCACCGACAGATCGGTGGAAGCGTTCGGCTCGCTGGTAGCAAAGCTGCCGATCATCGATCCGTCGAGCAGCGGCGCGAGATACTTCGCCTGCAGCTCCGGCGACGCCCATTCCAGCGCATGCCCGGCGAGGATGCAGTGCACGTCGAAGATCGCGGCAACGCTGTTGCTGTAGTAACTCAGCTCCTCGATCACTACCGCAGTTGCGGTCGCGGGATGCTTCAGTCCACGACCGCCGACGCTCGCTGCATACGGAATGCGGAACAGCCCGGCCTTCGCCATCTTCTGGAAAAGATCGTGCGGAAAGGCTTCTTTCGACTCTTCGGTATGACCGATCGACCAGGCCACCGGCGCGAGATACTCGTCGCAGAAGGCGCGCACCTGCGCTCGGATCGCCTTGACCTCATCGGGGCACATCATGTCGTGATAGAGCTGCGGCTCCATGCGCTGCGGCTGCATGGCGGGAGTTCTGGAATCAGGCATTGTCGTACTCGATAATTAGGCGGCGGTCGCGATTTTTTCTTTCAGCTCTTTCTGCTCGTCAGCGATCAGCTGCTCGATCACGCGCAGCATCCGGGCCGGGCCGGCATCCGCTGCGCCTATGCCCATTTGTCTATAGCCTGGATCGTCCTTGATGCGCAGCTTCTGGGCTTCGAGCATTAACTTGTCTTCGATAAACGCGGCGTCCAGGCCTTCCTTCAGCAGATCGGCAAGGCCAGGCTGGTCGGTGCTTTTGTGCACGCCCCAGGAGTAGTAGTAATCGACCGACTCCATATCGCGCGGAGTGATCGCCTGGCAGCTCCACGAGTCCAATACCAACTGGCCGTTGGACTCGCCTTCGGTGGCCGAGCCTGCGGCGAACACGCGGAAGTGCAGCATCCAGTTGCATGGGTATGTCTGGGTGATGTCGAAGTTCGCATCGCAACGAAACCCAGCAGGAAATAAATGCTGCACGAAGTGAGGTACCGGGGCATTTCGAACCCAGTAGTCCGTTTTGATTCCGCGCGGGATAATCTTGTGCGTCTGTTTCGCCGACGCTGTCGCGCCACCC
>CBINNP010000073.1:0-14074 GCA_966252075.1 uncultured Solimonas sp. | reverse complement strand
CGTCGGCGTCGCCGAGGCCCTGCAGGCCGCACTGCACATGCCGCGCGAGGAGCGCTGCGCCCGGCATGCCGAACTGATGCGCGGGCTGCGCCAGGACGATGTCGCCAGCTGGGCCGAGGCCTTCCTGGCGCAGCTGCAGAAAAGCTAGCAGCGCATGCCGGCGCCGGCGCCGGCGGCAAGCCCCGGCCATCGACGCGCGCCGTGCCGGCGCTCTTCACACCGTCAGGCGCCCTCGCGTATGCGCCACCGTCGCCGCCGCGGTGCGGGTCTCCACGTTGAGCTTGGCGTAGACGTGCTCCAGGTGCTTGTTGACCGTCCGCGGGCTCATGTCGAGCACGGTGGCGATCTCCGGATTGGTCTTGCCGATCGCCACCCAGTACAGCACCTCGGCCTCGCGCGAGGTCAGGCGCAGCGCCTGCATCAGGCTCAGCGGATCGGGCACCGGCTCATTGCGTTGCACCAGCAGCAGCGCGCCGCCGCCGGCGGCGGCGCGCAGGCGGCTGAAACTGAGGCGGTGGCCGAGCAGCGCCAGATTGAAGCTGCCGCCGCGTGCCTGGCTGTCGTGCAACCAGCGCCGCAGTGCCGCAGGTGGCGTGCCATCGGGTTCCAGCGCCGTCTGCAACCAGCTCTGCGCAAGCGGCGTCATCCAGCGCACCCGGCCGTCGGCGTCGAGGCCGACGATGGCATCGCCCGCGGCGTCGGCAGCCTGATGGGTTTCCGCGACCAGCCGCGCGTTGCGCAGATGCGTGGCGACGCGTGCCAGCACCTCGGGCAGCTGGATCGGTTTGGTCACGTAGTCGACGCCGCCGGCTTGGAAGCCCTGCACGACGTGATCGGTATCGCTGAGGCCGGTCATGAAGATCACCGGAATCGCCTGGGTCTCCAGCCGGGCCTTCAGCCGCCGGCAGGTCTCGAAGCCGTCGATGCCCGGCATCATCGCGTCGAGCAGGACCAGGTCCGGCGGCGACAGCCGCGCCGACTCCAGCGCCGCCTCGCCATTGGTGGTGACCCTGACTTCGTAGCCGCAGCCGCGCAGCATTTCGTAGAGTACGGCCAGATTGCCGGGCGCATCATCGACGACGAGGACGACTCCCGGCGCAGCCACGGCTTCCTGGTTCACGTCGTCGCTCCGTTTTCGGAAGCATGGAGAGAAGCGTCCGCCTGCAGGAGGCGCGCAAGCTCATCGAGCTCGAAGGCGCGCAGGCATCGCCGCAGCTCGTCGGTGTAGGGACCATATAGCGGCTCGCTGCGCTCCAGCGCATCCAGCCGTTCGGCGATCGCCTGCAGATCGCCGAGGCGGACCTGCTCGCGCAGCACCTGCAGGCAGGCCTCGGGCGGACGCCGCGGCGGTGCCGGCGCGGCGGCCTGCGGCTGCAGCCATTGCAGGTCGAGCTTGCGGCGGATGCGCGCGAGCAGATCGAGTACGTCCACCGGCTTGAGCAGGATGTCCTGCAGCTCGATGCCGCAGCCTTCAGGGGGCTGCTGCTTGAACGCGTCTGCGGATACCACCAGCACCGGCGCCTCGCTCAGGCGGTTGCTGCGCAGCAGGCGCGCCGTTTCCCAGCCGTCGAGCCCGGGCATGCCGATGTCGAGCAGGATCAGGTCGGGGGCGACGATCGCCACCAGCCGCAAAGCCTCGATGCCGGACGCAGCCTTGGTCACCTCGAAGCCCAGTGGCTCCAGCACGCGCGCCAGCAGTTCGCGGTCGGCGGGTTCGTTGTCGACGATCAGCACGCGCCGCCGCGGGCCGGCGTAGCCGCTGACGTCCAGGCTCGGCAGCTGCACGTGCGGCATGGGGTGGTGCAGCTCGGGCAGGAACAGCCGCAAGCTGAAGCGGCTGCCGACACCGGGCTGGCTGTCGGCGGTCAGCTCGCCGCCCATCATCTCGGTCAGCAGCTTGGCGATGGTCAGGCCCAAGCCGGTGCCGCCGTCGGCGCTCTGGCCGGCGTTGGCGCCGCGCTCGAACGGCAGAAAGATCCGCTGCATGTCCCGGGCACTGATGCCGATGCCGGAATCCTGCACCTCGAACACCGCGATCTCGCGCCCGTAGCGCACGCGCAGCGAGACCTGGCCATGCGAGGTGAACTTGATGGCGTTGCCGAGGATGTTGATGAGGATCTGGCCCAGCCGTTTCTTGTCGGCGCGTACCGCGTCCGGCAGGCGGCCCTGCTCCTCGAAGCTGAACTGCAGGCCCTTGCTGTGCGCCTGCAGGCGGAACATGCCGGCAATCTGCGTGACGAAAGCGCGGAAGCGCAGCTCGTCGGTCTCCAGCGCCAGCTTGCCACTCTCGATGCGCGCAAGGTCGAGCAGACCGTCGATCAACGAGGTCAGGTGCTCGCCGCTGCGGCGGATCACATTGACCGCGTCGCGCTGCGCCAGCGACAGCACCGACTGGTATTCGAGGATCTGCGCATAGCCGAGGATGCTGTTGAGCGGCGTGCGCAGCTCGTGGCTGATGCCGGTGACATAGCGGCTCTTGGCGGCGTTGGCGCGCTCGGCGGCGAGCTTAGCCTTCTGCAAGGCCGCGTCGGTGCGCTGGTGCGCGTCGATTTCCTGCATCAGCAGATGCGTCTGGCGGTTGGATTCTTCCTGCGCGACGCGGCGGCTCTCGGCGGTCAGCACCAGCCACCAGCTGCCGATGCCGCCGACCAGCAGCAGCACGCCGAAAATCTCGAAGAACGAGCTGCGCAAGGCCGCCGTGCCACCGCCGCCGATCTGTGCGAGCTGGTGCGAGTAGACCAGCCCGAGGATCGCCGCCAGCGACACGGCGACGGCCAGCACCACCAGCAAGTAATGGCCGAGCCGGGTGTTGAGCCGCGTCGACACCGGCTGCGGCAGCAGCCAGCGCAGCGTGGCCAGGGCCTGGTCGGCGAGGCTGGCGCCCGGCTTGCACTGGTCGTGGCAGCGCACGTCGAGCGCGCAGCACAGCGAGCAGATCGGCCCGCCGTAGGCCGGGCACATCGCCATGTCCTCGGCCTCGTAGCGGTTCTCGCAGACACAGCAGCGCTGTGGCGTGCGCGCCGGCGCCGGCGGCTGCCGCGCCAGGTAGTAGCGGCCCTGCGTCAGCCAGGCCAGCAGCGGCGCGGTGGCGAAGGCAACGATCAGCGCGACGAACGACGAGAACGCCTGCGCCACCGCGCCGAACAGGCCGGAGAAGGCGCCGATCGACAGCAGCGAGGCGATCAGCATCGCGCCGACGCCGACCGGATTGATGTCGTACAGATAGGCGCGGCGGAACTCGATGCCGCGCGGACTCAGGCCCAGTGGTTTGTTGACGAGCAGATCGGCGACCAGCGCGCCGACCCAGCTGATCGCCACATTGGCGTACAAGCCGAGCACCTGCTCCAGCAGGTGAAAGACGTTGAGTTGCATCAGCAGCAGCGCGATCAGCACGTTGAACACCAGCCAGACCACACGGCCGGGATGGCTGTGGGTGAGCCGCGCGAAGAAGTTGGACCAGGCCAATGAACCGGCGTAGGCATTGGTGACGTTGATCTTGATCTGCGACAGCACCACGAACAGCGCGGTGACGGCGAGCGCCAGCTGCGGCGACGCGAACACCGCCTTGAAGCCGATCAGGTACATCTCGGTCGGTTCCACTGCGCGGCTGGCCGGAATCTCGACCTGCAGCGCCGCAAACGCCAGCAGCGCGCCGCCGAGCATCTTCAGGCCGCCGAGGCCGATCCAGCCGGGTCCGGCGAGCAGCAGGCCGGCCAGCCAGCGCCGCCGATTGTGCGCGCTGCGCTCAGGCAGGAAGCGCAGGAAGTCGACCTGCTCGCCGACCTGCACGACCATCGCCATCAGCACGCCGCAGGCGGCGCCGAACAGCATCAGATTGAAGCCGCTTTCGCCGCTCATGCCGGCGAAGCTGGTGATCTGTCGCAGCAGTTCCGGCTGCTTGGCGAGCAGAAACGTGAACGGCAGGAACATCAGCGCCAGCCACAGCGGCTGCGTCCAGGCCTGCAGCCGCGAGATCCAGCTGATGCCGTAAGTGACCAGCGGGATGATCACCAGCGCGCTGATCACGTAGCCGGCGGCCAGCGGCAGGTGGAAGATCAGCTTCAGCGCCTGCGCCATGATCGTCGCTTCGAGCGCGAAGAAGATGAAGGTGAAGCTGGCGTAGATCAGCGAGGTGATGGTCGAGCCGATGTAGCCGAAACCGGCGCCGCGCGTCAGCAGGTCCATGTCGACGCCGTAGCGTGCCGCATACCAGCTGATCGGCAATGCGGTGATGAAGATCAGGGTACTGACGGCGACGATCGCGAAGAACGCGGTGGTGAACCCGTAGTTGAGCATGATCGATGCGCCGATGGCTTCCAGCGCGAGGAACGAGATCGCACCGAATGCGGTGTTGGCGACGCGGAACTCCGACCACTTGCGCGAGGCGCGCGCGGTATAGCGCAGCGCGTAGTCCTCCATCGTCTCGTTGGCGACCCAGGTGTTGTAGTCGCGGCGGATCTTCATGATCCGCTGGACCGGTGCCCCGGGTGGCGCCCCTGAAGGCGCACTGGGTGTCGCGGCATGCGGTGCGTTCATCGGGCCATGCGGATGGCGGGTCGGTCCATAGCAGGCCGCAACAATCGCGCCACGCATGACGTCGTTCCATACGCAGATTGCCGTATGGACGCGCAGGCGTTTTCAAGGTCGCGACGGGCGTACGGCAACTGACGTATTTCTGCGCAGCGCGGCGATTTCTAGTCTGGGCCCCACGAAGACGCCGCCAGCATGCGGTGTCACCGACGACTTCACAGGGGGCTATCGAAATGGATCTGATCGACATCAAGGTTTCGCGACGTGAGCTGTTGCGTTTGTTCGGCCAGGGCGCTGCCGCGGCGGCGCTCGGCGGCGCGCTGCCGGCACTGGCCGCGGCACCGGCGACCAAGCTCGTCAACACCACCGGCCTCGCCGTCACCGACAGCACGGTCAAGGTCGGCATCCTGCATTCGACCACCGGCACGATGGCGATCAGCGAGACCGGCTCGGTCGAGGCCGAGAAGCTGGCGATCGAGCAGATCAACGCTGCCGGCGGCGTGCTCGGGCGCAAGATCGAGTTCATCCAGGAGGACGGCGCCAGCGACTGGCCGACCTTCGCCGAGAAAGCCAAGAAGCTGCTGGTGCAGGACAAGGTCGCGTCGGTGTTCGGCTGCTGGACCTCGGCCTCGCGCAAGGCGGTGCTGCCGGTGTTCGAGCAGTACAACGGCATGCTCTATTACCCGACCTTCTACGAAGGCCTCGAACAGTCCAAGAACGTCATCTACACCGGCCAGGAAGCGACCCAGCAGATCATTGCCGGCCTCGACTGGGTGATCAAGGAAAAAGGCGCCAAGAGTTTCTACCTGCTCGGCTCCGACTACATTTGGCCGCGCACGTCGAACAAGATCGCGCGCAAGCACATCACCGAGAAGAAGGGATTGCAGGTGGTCGGCGAGGAATACTTCCCGCTCGGCAGCACGCAGTTCAACTCGGTGATCAACAAGATCAAGCTGAAGAAGCCGGACGTGATCTACGCGATCATCGTCGGCGGCAGCAACGTCGCCTTCTACAAGCAGCTGAAGGCGGCCGGCATCGACATGACGTCCAAGCAGACGCTGATGACGATCTCGGTGACCGAGGACGAGATCAGCGGCATCGGCGGCGAGAACATCGCCGGCGCCTATGCCTGCATGAAGTACTTCCAGTCGCTCGACAACCCCAACAACAAGGCCTTCGTCGCCGCGTTCAAGAAGAAGTGGGGCGCCGATGCGGTGATCGGCGATGTCACGCAGGCGGCGTATCTCGGCCCCTGGCTATGGAAGGCCACCGTCGAGAAAGCCGGCAGCTTCGATGTCGACAAGATCGCCGCCGCCTCGCCCGGCATCGAGTTCAAGGGCGCGCCGGAAGGCTATGTGCGCATCCATGAAAACCACCACCTGTGGAGCAAGACGCGCGTTGCCCGTGCCCGCGCCGACGGCCAGTACGACCTGATCTACGAGACCGCTGATCTGGTCGAGCCGGATCCGTTTCCCAAGGGTTACCAGTAACCGCGTTTCCCTCACCCCCGAGCCCCTCTCCCGCCTTGCGGGAGAGGGGCGGCAAGGAGTTGTCATGGGCGGCTATACCTTCGGCGAGCTGGGCTCGATCCTGACGATGCAGGCCTTCGCCGGTCTGATCCTGTTCTCGGTGTTCCTGCTGATGGCACTGGGGCTGGCGATCATCTTCGGGCAGATGGGCGTCATCAACATGGCGCATGGCGAATTCATGATTCTCGGTGCCTACGTCACCTATCTGACTTCGCAGTTCTTCCATGCCTGGCTGCCGGCGCTGTATCCCGGCTACTTCTTCGTGGCGATGGGCCTGGCATTCATCGCGTCCGCGGCGCTGGGCCTGCTGGTCGAGTGGGCGATCGTGCGGCATCTCTACAACCGCCCGCTCGATACCCTGCTGGCGACCTGGGGCCTGAGCCTGATCCTGCAGCAGGCCTTCCGCTCGATCTTCGGCGCACGCGAGGTCGGCGTCGAACTGCCGGCGTGGATGATGGGCTCGCTGAACATGAGCGAGACCATCCAGGTGCAGATCAATGGCCTGTTCGTGATCGCCATCACGCTGGCGATCACGGTCGGCGTGTTCATCTTCCTGCTGCGCTCGCGCTGGGGCCTGCAGGTGCGCGCGGTCACTGCCAACCGCGTGATGAGCGGCGCTGCCGGCATCAACACGCGGCGCATCGACGCGATGACCTTCGGCTTCGGCTGCGGCATCGCCGGCGTTGCCGGCAGCGCCTTCACCATGATCGGCTCGACCGGCCCCACGTCCGGTCAGCTCTATATCGTCGACACCTTCCTGGTGGTGGTGTTCGGTGGCGCGCAAAGCCTGCTCGGCACCATCGCCTCGGCGTTCTCCATCTCGCAGGCGCAATCGACGCTGGAATTCTTCAGCAGCGGCTCGATGGCCAAGGTCGTCACGCTGCTGGTGGTCATCGGCATCCTGATGCTGCGACCGCAAGGTCTGTTCGTACTCAAGCTGAGGAAGTGACATGTCCCGCCCGGTCGCTTCGCTGCGCAAGGATGTCCTCTCCTATCTCGGCCTCGCACTGCTGTTGTGCCTGGTGTTCCCGCTGCTGCTCGACATGTTCCGTCTGAACCTGATCGGCAAGTATCTGAGCTTCTCCTTCGTCGCCATCGGTCTGGTGCTGTGCTGGGGCTACGGCGGCATTCTCAGCCTCGGGCAGGGCGTGTTCTTCGGTCTCGGCGGCTATCTGATGGCAATGTTCCTCAAGCTGGAAGCCTCCGATCCGCTGAGCACCAAGATCCAGTCGACGCCCGGCATCCCGGATTTCATGGACTGGAACCAGCTGACCGCGCTGCCGTGGTTCTGGGAGCCGTTTCACTCGTTCGGCTTCACCGTGCTGGCGATCCTCCTGGTGCCGGCGCTGCTGGCGTACCTGATCGGCGTGGCGATGTTCAAGCGCCGCGTCGGCGGCGTGTACTTTGCGATCATCACGCAGGCGCTGGCGGCGGTGGCAACGATCCTGATCGTCGGCCAGCAGGGCTACACCGGCGGCATCAACGGCATCACCGATCTGCGCACCCTGCTGGGCTGGGACATCCGCAGCGACGGCGCCAAGCTGATCCTCTACTTCGTTTGCGTGGCCCTGCTGTTTGCGGCGCTGCTGGTGGCGCAGGCGGTGCTGCGCACCAAGCTTGGCCGCATTCTGGTGGCGATCCGCGACAAGGAGGAGCGCGTGCGCTTCTCCGGCTACGACGTCGCCAACTTCAAGATCTTCGTCTTCTGCTTCGCCGCCAGCCTGTCGGCGATCGGCGGCGCGATGTTCACCTTGCAGGTCGGTTTCATGTCGCCGTCGATCATCGGCATCGTGCCGTCGATCGAGATGGTGATCTTCTGCGCGCTCGGCGGCCGCCTGTCGCTGTTCGGCGCGGTGCTCGGCGCGCTGGCCGTGAACGCGGCAAAGACTGCGTTTTCAGAAGCGTTTCCGCAGCTCTGGCTTTTCGCGATGGGCGGCCTGTTCATCGCCGTGGTGCTGGTCTTCCCGAACGGCCTGGCCGGCGTGATGACGGACTACGTCAGGCCCTGTAGCGCGCGGCGCCGCGCGGCGCTGGCCACCCCTGCGCCGCCCGCCGACGCCGCCACCGTCGAAGCGGAGCATGCGCATGGCTAGCGACACCGATTTCCTGCTGGCGCTGGAAGACGTCACCGTGTCGTTCGACGGCTTCAAGGCAGTCAATGCACTGACGCTGTACGTCAACAAGGGCGAGCTGCGCGTGATCATCGGCCCCAACGGCGCCGGCAAGACCACGGTGCTCGATCTGATCTGCGGCCGCACCAAGCTCACCGAAGGCTCGATCCGCTTCAACAACAAGGAAATCACCCGGCTGCGCGAGCACGAGATCGTGCGGCTCGGCATCGGCCGCAAGTTCCAGACCCCGTCGATCTACGAGGACCTGACGGTGTTCGAGAATCTGGAAATCTCCTATCCGCGCGGCCGCGGCGTGTTTGGTGCGCTGGCATTCCGGCGCGGTGCCGAAGTCGTCGCGCGTGTCGGGGAGATCGCCGAGACGATCTTCCTTTCCGAGCACCTGCAGCAGCGTGCCGAGACGCTCAGTCATGGCCAGAAGCAGTGGCTGGAGATCGGCATGCTGCTGATCCAGGACCCGGAGCTGCTGATGCTCGACGAGCCGGTTGCCGGCATGAGCATCGCCGAGCGCGGCAAGACCGCCGAGCTGCTCAACCGCATCACCCAGGGTCGCGCGGTGATCGTCATCGAGCACGACATGAAGTTCGTCGAGAGCATCGCCCACACCGTCACCGTGCTGCATCAGGGCAAGGTGCTCGCCGAGGGCCGCATGGCGGCCGTGCAGGAAGACCCGCGCGTGCGCGAGGTCTATCTCGGCCACTGACCCTCCAGTCGCACGACCTCCCAGGAATCATCATGCTCGACGTCAAGGAACTGCGGGTCAGCTACGGCCAGAGCGAGGTGCTGCACGGCCTCGACTTCGCGGTCGCGCCCGGCGAGATCGTCGCCATCGTCGGCCGCAACGGCATGGGCAAGTCGACGCTGATGAAATCGCTGATCGGCGTGCTGCCGGTGTCCGGCGGCTGCATCAGCGTCGGCGGCGCCGACATGACCCGCTTGCCGAGCCATGCGCGCGTGCGCGGCGGCATCGGTTACGTGCCCCAGGGTCGGCAGATCTTCGGCGCGATGACGGTGCGCGAGAACATCCAGACCGGCCTGGTATCGACTGGCCGCAGTGCGATCCCGCCGGAGCTGTTCGAGCTGTTCCCGGTGCTCAAGGAATTCGAGAAGCGCCGCGGCGGCAACCTTTCCGGCGGTCAGCAGCAGCAGCTGGCGATCGCCCGTGCCCTGGCCAGCGATCCGAAAGTGCTGTTGCTCGATGAGCCGACCGAAGGCATCCAGCCGTCGGTCATCAAGGACGTCGCGCGCGCGCTGCGCCACATCCGCGACATGCGCCGGCTCTGCATCGTCGTCAGCGAGCAGGTGCTGAGCTTCGTGCTCGACGTCGCCGATCGCATCCTGGTCATCGAAAACGGCCGCATCGTCCACAGCGCCACGCGCGAGGCTGTCGACGAAGCGGCGATCTCCCGGTTTCTCGCGGTGTGACGGCGCTCGTCCCCGCGAATTTTTACGCCACGTCCAGAAGAAGGAGCGTTCCATGCCCAAGAAGCTGATTGAAGTCGACCTGACGGCCTCGCCTTACGACAACGACATGATCCACAACCGCTGGCATCCGGACGTGCCGATCGTGTCCTGGGTCAAACCCGGCGACGATTTCATCATCGAGACCTACGACTGGACCGGAGGCCAGATCAAGAACGATGACAGCGCCGAGGACATCCGCGATGTCGATCTCTCGCAAGTGCATTTTCTCAGCGGTCCGATCGGCGTCGAAGGCGCCGAGCCCGGCGATCTGCTGGTCGTCGACCTGCTCGACATCGGCGCCAAGCCGGACAGCCTCTGGGGCTTCAACGCGTTTTTCTCCAAGCAGAACGGCGGCGGCTTCCTCACCGATCACTTTCCGCTCGCGCAGAAATCGGTCTGGGATATTTCCGGCATGTTCACGCATTCGCGCCACATTCCCGGCGTGCGCTTCGCTGGGCTGATCCATCCAGGGCTGATCGGCTGCCTGCCGGACCAGGCGCTGCTCGACAAGTGGAACGCGCGTGAAGGCGCACTGATCGCCACCGATCCCGAGCGCGTGCCGCCGCTGGGCACCGTGCCGTTCGCGCCTACCGCGCACATGGGCCGCCTCAAGGGAGCGGCGCGCGACAAGGCCGCCGCGGAGGGCGCGCGCACCGTGCCGCCGCGCGAGCACGGCGGCAACTGCGACATCAAGGATCTGTCGCGCGGCTCCAAGATCTACTTCCCGGTCTATGTGGAGGGCGCGGGCCTGTCGATGGGCGACCTGCACTTCTCGCAGGGCGATGGCGAGATCACTTTCTGTGGAGCCATCGAGATGGCCGGCTGGCTGCATCTCAAGGTCGACCTGATCAAGGGCGGCGTCGCCAAGTACGGCATCAAGAACCCGATCTTCCGGCCCAGCCCGATCAAGCCCAACTACCAGGATTTCCTCATCTTCGAGGGCATTTCGGTCGACGATGCCGGCAAGCAGCACTACCTCGATGTCCACGTCGCCTACCAGCAGGCCTGCCTCAACGCGATCGAATACCTGAGCAAGTTCGGCTACTCGCGCGCGCAGGCCTATTCGATCCTCGGCACCGCGCCGGTCGAAGGGCACATCAGCGGCATCGTCGACATTCCCAATGCCTGCGCGACGCTGTATCTGCCCACCGAGATCTTCGAGTTCGACATCATGCCCGGCGCCGCCGGCCCGACGAAATTCATCCCGGGCGGCATCGACATGCCGATCGCGCCCGACCGCTAAGGAGCGAGCGATGCCGATCTACGAGTACGAATGTGGCGGCTGCGGCATGTTCGCGGAGCTGCGCAGCGTCGACGAGCGCGAGCAGCCCGCCGCCTGCCCGCAGTGCAGGCGTCCGGCGCAGCGCGCGCTGAGTGCGCCGCAGCTGGCAAGCCTGTCGACGGCGCAGCGTCGGGCGCATGCAGCCAATGAACGCAGCGCGCACGAGCCGCGCCGCGGGCGCCAGCCGCATCGTCATGGCGCGGGCTGCGGCTGCGGAAAATCCGCATCCGCCGCGGCGCCGGTGAAAGGCTTTGCCAACAAGAGGCCGTGGATGATCAGTCACTAGGAACCGAGCCGCAGCCGCAGCGCCGGCAGGGTGAATCCGATGCGATATGATCGCGGGGTCCTTGATCGATCGTATGCGACGCTTGTTCAGCGTCAGCTCAGCACTTCGATCTAGATTGCGCGCCACATCTGACCGGAAGGGGGCTTTTCCTATGAACTCGATCTTGAAACGTACATTGACGTGCAGCGCGCTCGCGCTGTTCGTCGGCCTTGCCGCCTGCAACAAGCCGCAGGAAGAGCCCGCACCGATCACCGATCCGGCGCAGCAGCCGGCACCGACCGAGATGCCGGAACCGGCCGAGCCGGCACCGGCTCCCGAGCCAGAACCGGCGCCGGCGCCGAAGCCGAAACCCAAGCCGAAGCCCGCGGCTCCGGTCGCGCAGGCCCCGGCGCAGCCGCCTCCGCCGCCGGTCTGCTATGACTGCGGCGTGATCAGCAACATCAACAAGGTCAAGGTACAGGGCTCCGGCTCGGGCGCCGGTGCGGTGGCCGGCGGTGTCGCCGGCGGTGTCGCCGGACACCAGTTCGGCAATGGCCGCGGCAAGGATGCGGCAACGGCGCTGGGCGCCATCGCCGGTGCGGTGGCCGGGCATATGATCGAAAAGAACGTCCGTTCGACCTCGACCTATGACGTCACGATCACGATGGAGGCGGGCGGCACGCGCGTCATCAACGTGCCGGAGATCAACGATCTGACGGTGGGCACGCCGGTGCGCCTCGACGGCAACGCGATCCTGCCGCGCTGAATCCGGATGTCGACAAGCCGCGGCGGTCCCACCGGACCGCCGCGGTTTTTTTGTTGGGCGCGGCCCAAGGCCACTAAACTAGCGCCCCTTTTTCAAAGCTGACTGGTGTCGACGATGGCGCGCGCGCTCAAGGTTCTGGTGATTGGCAGTGGCGGACGCGAGCATGCGCTGGCCTGGAAGCTGGCGGCCTCGGCGCGCGTCGCCGAGGTGATCGTCGCGCCCGGCAATGCCGGCACCGCACGCGAGGCCAAGTGCCGCAACGCCGCTGTCGCGGTCGACGATGTCGCCGGCCTGCTGGCGCTGGCGCAGGCACAGGGCGTGGATTTCACCGTGGTGGGCCCGGAAGCGCCGCTGGCGCTGGGCGTCGTCGATGCCTTCCAGGCCGCCGGCCTGCGCATCTTCGGGCCGCGCCGCAACGCCGCCCAGCTGGAAGCATCAAAAGCTTTCACCAAGGATTTTCTCGAACGGCATCGCATCCCGACCGCGCAGTACCGCGTGTTCACCGAGATCGAACCGGCGCTGGCCTATATCGCCGAGCGTGGTGCGCCGATCGTGGTCAAGGCCGATGGCCTGGCCGCCGGCAAGGGTGTGGTGGTGGCGGGCAGCGTCGAGGAGGCGCAAGGCGCAGTGCGCGACATGCTCGGTGGCAGCCTGCTGGGCCAGGCCGGCGCACGCGTGGTGGTCGAGGATTTCCTCGACGGCGAGGAGGCGAGCTTCATCGTCGTGGCCAGTGGCACGCAGTACGTGGTGATGGCCAGTTCGCAGGACCACAAGCGCATCGGCGATGGCGACACCGGCCCGAATACCGGCGGCATGGGTGCCTACTCGCCGGCGCCCGTGGTCACCGACGAGGTGCATGCGCGAGCCTGCCGCGAGGTGATCGAGCCCACCTTGCAGGGGATGAAGGACGAAGGTGCACCGTTCACCGGCTTCCTCTACGCCGGGCTGATGATCAACGCTCGTGGCGAGCCTCGCGTGCTCGAGTTCAACGTGCGCATGGGCGATCCGGAAACGCAGCCCATCCTGTTCCGCCTGGATTCCGATCTGCTGGACCTGCTGGAAGCCGCGGTCGATGGCCGCCTCGACGCCGTGCAGCCGCAATGGAATCCACAGCCGACGCTGGGCGTGGTCATGGCGGCCGGAGGCTATCCCGGTACGGTGCGCAAGGGCGATGTGATCTCCGGCCTTGGGTGCGAGCCCGAGGGGGCCAAGGTTTTCCATGCCGGCACCGGCGAGCGCGGGAGCGATGTTGTGACCAGCGGCGGGCGCGTGCTGTGCGTCGTTGCGCGCGGCGCCAGCGTCCGCGCGGCGCAGGAACTGGCCTATCGCGCCGTCGACGCGATCGCCTGGCAAGGCGCGCAGTTCCGCCGCGACATCGGCTATCGCGCGATCGCGCGCGAAGACGGCGAGAAAAAATAAATCCGCGGAATTCCTTGACGACCCGGGGCGCCGCGAAGAAAATACGCGACCCCGTAAGGGCCTAGCGGCTCCTGGGGCTTGGCGGAGGGATACTCAAGCGGCCAACGAGGGCAGACTGTAAATCTGCTGACTAACGTCTACGGTGGTTCGAATCCACCTCCCTCCACCATCATGGTCTTGCGGTTAATGTTTTGAAGTTGCTGACAGATTTGCCGAGGTTGTGGGTGAGGCGGGTGTAGCTCAATGGTAGAGCAGAAGCCTTCCAAGCTTCCTATGAGGGTTCGATTCCCTTCACCCGCTCCAGCAAGCGCCGTCAGTAAGTCGTGTTTCAGGCCGTACAAGGCCCACGTAGCTCAGTCGGTAGAGCACACCCTTGGTAAGGGTGAGGTCGATGGTTCGATTCCATTCGTGGGCACCAGATTTCGGGATGTGAAGGTTCGAGGAATCGAACCATTGGCCTCCCAGACAAGCCCCGCGGCAGCGGGAACGAGCGCAGCGAGTCCCGCTGGTTCGATTCCATTCGTGGGCACCAGATTGAAGTGCGGTTGCCACAGCTGAAGCTGGGGCGACCGTTTTTGTTTTCTTTCGAGGCCGTAATCGGCCCTGTTCAGACGTTGATACACGGAGACTGCGCGATGGCAAAGGGTAAGTTTGAACGCACGAAGCCGCACGTGAACGTGGGCACGATTG
>CBINNP010000072.1:0-14097 GCA_966252075.1 uncultured Solimonas sp. | reverse complement strand
AGTGTGGCGCCTTCGATCACCTGCGCGCTGCTGGAATTTGCGGCCGGGATCGGGTCGAAGCCGGCGTAGTGCTTGGCGGTGCGCGCGTCCCAGATCATGAAGCTCAGCAGGTTGGTGTACTCGCCGCGCACCGGGTCCCAGACGAAGTGCAGCTGCGTGCGCTCGTTGTACTGGATCTTCTCGTTGCCGAAGCGGCGGCCGTAGCGGTTGACCTGGATCATGCTGTCGCCCGGCGTCGACCAGACGTCGGCCGGCACGCTCGGCGTCTTCAGCGCCAGCTCGACCGGGATCTGCCCCCACCAGGCGTTGTTCATGTTGCCGAGCGCGGCGCCGGCGCCGATGGCGATGTTGACGAAGTCGCCGGTGCTGCTCGGCGAGGCGCAGCCGCCCCAGATCGCGCCTTTCAGATAATTGCGCGCCATGCCGACGTTGTGCGTGAAGCCGCCGGAGCAGAACACCACGCCTTTCCTGGCGCGCATGTTGAACGGTGCGTTCTCGCCGTCGTCGACCACCACGCCGGTGATCTCACCATCGGCGCTGCGCGTCAGGTTGGTGACGCGATGTTCGAGCAGCAGCTCGATCTTGAGCTTGGCGAAGCCCTGCTGCAGCTGCCAGATCAGGCCGGCACCGCTGCCGCCGCCGCGGCCCCAGATCACGTGCTCGGGATGGCCGCTGAGATCCGGCACCAGCGAGCGGCCGCGGCGCACCTTGTTCTCCGGGATGTCGGCGTAGTAGTCCGGATAGGGCTTGTCCTCCCAGGTGTACCAGGGAATCACCTTCATGCCGGTCGCCGCCATCAGTTCTTCGAGCACGCGGCTGCCGTGGTCGTAGAACGTCGCCAGCAGGTCGAACTCGGGCTGCGTGATGCCGAGCAGCGCGTCGTCCGGGTTGTAGCGCGTCGGATGCGCGAGCCGCACCATGTAGCGCAGCGCATCGATGCGCTCGTCGGCGATGCCCTGGCTCTTCAGGTACGGATTGTTCGGAATCCAGTGCACGCCGCCGGATTTGGCGCAGGTGCCGCCGTGGAACGGCATCTTCTCCAGCACCACGACCGAGGCGCCGGCCTTGGCCGCGGCGATCGCTGCCGCCGAGCCCGCCGCACCGCTGCCGACGACGATGACGTCGACCTCGCGCGCCCACCGGGTCTTCTTGTCACTGGCGGCCAGCGTCACCGTCGGCAGCAGCGCGCCGGCCGCAGCGGCGGAGCCGGCGGCCAGGCCCTTGAGGACGTCGCGGCGGTTCGTCAGCCGGCTTTCGTCATTGCTTGAGATGTCTGCGTCTTTCACGTTCTCTCTCCAGATTTCATTTCTTGTGTGCTTCGTTTATCGCTGCTGCAAGACAGGGGCGATCAGGCCTTTGCGCCAGCGGCTGCGCGCGCCGCCGCGTGTTCGCCGGCCAGATAGCCGAAAGTCAACGCCGGGCCGATCGTGCCGCCGCCGGCCCAGTACGCCTGACCGGCGGGGCTGGCGATGCAGTTGCCGGCGCCATAAAGGCCGGCGATGACCCGGCCGCGCACGTCGAGCACCTGCGCCTGCGCGTTGACGATCGGCCCGCCCTTGGTATCGAGCGTGCCGGCACCGATCAGCGCGGCGTAATAGGGGCCGCGCTCGGCCAGCGGATGCATCGTCGGGTTCGGGTAGGGATTGAGGCTCGGGTCCTTCTTGCGGCCGTACAGATGGAAGCCCAGTTGCGCCGGCGTCGCGCCACGGCCGAAATCGGCATCGACGCCCTGGCGGGCGAAGCCGTTGTAGCGCGTCACCGTCGCCTTCAGCGTGGCGGTGAAGTCCGCGTCCAGCCGCGCGCCGCCGGTGTGCGCCGCCAGCCGGCCCAGGCGTTCGTCGATGCGGCGCGCCAGCTCGTCGAGCGTGTCGCCCTCGATCACGTGCGCCGCCGTGCTGCCCGGCGCCGGGATCGGCGAGATGCCGCCGAACAGCCGCGCGTTGCGTGCGTCCCAGAGCATCAGGCCGAGCAGGTTGGGGTATTCGTCGCGGCCGGCATCCCAGCCGAAGTGCGCCTGCGTGCGCTCGTTGTACAGCGCCTTTTCGTTGGCGAAGCGCAGGCCGAAGCGGTTGACCTGGATCGCGCTGTCGCCGGGCACCACCCAGACATTGGCCGGCACGCTGCGCGTCTGCAGCGCAACCTCGACCGGCACCTGGCCCCACCAGGCATTGCTCATGTTGCCGAGCGCGGCGCCGGCGGCAGTGGCGATGCCGATGAAATCGCCGCTGCTGCCTGGTGCCGCGCCGCCGCCCCAGACATGGCCGCGCAGGAAGCGCTCGCACAGCTCCGCGTTGTGCGTGAAACCGCCGCTGCAGAAGATCACGCCCTTGCGCGCCCGCAGGCGGACGATGCCGTCCTCGCACTCGACCTCGACGCCGCTGACGCCGCCGTCGGCATCGAGCAGCAGGCGCTGCACGCGGTGTTCGAGCTTGAGCTCGATCCGCAGTGCCGGAAACACCGCCTGCAACTGCCGCAACAGCTCGGCGCCGTTGCCGCCGCCGGAGAAGCCCGGGTTCGGCACTGCGGCGAGCAGGCTGCGGCCTTGCGGAACCTTGTTCTCCGGCAGATGCGCGTGATAGTCGGTGAAGTTCTCGCCGTTCCAGTCCTTCCATTGCGCGAACTGCAGCGCACCGGCGGCACGCAGCTGCTCGATCGCGCGGCTGCCGTGGTCATAGAACGCGGCGATCAGCGCGTACTCGTTGTCGCCCAGCCCCAGCGTCGGATGCTCCGGCGCATAGCGCACCGGATAGGCCAGCCGCGCCATGTAGCGCAGGGCGTCGCCGCGCGCATCGTCGATGCCCTGCGCGCGCAGCAGCGGATTGTTCGGAATCCAGAAGATGCCGTCGGACTTGGCGGTGGTGCCGCCGGCGAACGGCATCTTGTCGAGCACCAGCACACGTGCACCGCCGCGCGCCGCGGCGATCGCCGCCGCCGAGCCGGCCGCACCGCTGCCGACGACGATCACGTCGTGCGTCTGCGTCCAGGCCGCCGCCGCCGTCGTCGCGGCTGCAGGCGCGGCGACGGCCATCGCAGGCACGGCCAACAGCGATTTCAGCAGTCCACGCCGCCGCCGCGACAGCGACGCATCGCTGTCCGCGCCCGGCTCGTCGTCGTGCGATTCCATCTGCTCCTCCTCGCCGCACCGGTCAGACGCCGATGCTTGTAGTGTCCGTCGCGGTGCCGGGGGCACCGCGACGGCTGTGCCTCAGGCGATCGCGTCGGCGACGCGATCGGCATGGATCCAGCGGTCCAGCACCTGCATGTTGTGGCGGATCAGCATCTCCGAGTCCTGCAGGATCATGTGATCCTTGGCGCCGGACTCCAGTCCCTGCTGGATGCGCTCGCAGTTGGTCACGTCTTCCTGCACGACCTCGGCCCAGCGGCAGGCGTAGTGCTCCAGCTGCAGGCGGTGGCGGATCGACATCGTCTTGGGGATATAGATCGTCAGCGTCCACTTGGTGCGGTTGTAGGCCACCGGCCAGAATTCGTGATGCCAGAAGCCGCCGGGCGAGTAATCGATGTTGAAGTTGGGGAAGATCCAGGTGACGTCGGCCGACCAGTTGGGGTTCTTGGACGGATTGATCGCCGGATGCGCGGACAGCGCCGCGGCGTTCTCGGCCGAATCGCCGCCGAGCACGCTGCCGGTGTCCTGCGTGTAGACCATGCGCTCCACTTTCGACGTCGGCGGCGGCACGTACAGCGGATTGCCATAGGCCGAGAAGTGGCGATGGATGCCGTGCGTCAGCGCGCTCAGCGGCCGCGCGTACTTGTTCTCCTCCGGATGCGCAAAGCCCGGTGCCAGCGTCGCCGGATGCAGCGCCGGCACGTGATAGGGCTCGGCGAAGGCATCGCAGATCAGCTTCCAGTTGGCGTTGAAATCCGCCTGGATCACGATGGTCTCTTCGAGATTGAAGTAGGGCACGCCGGCGTAGGTCTTGCCGAACGGCCCCAGAAAATCCTGCAGCGAGACTTCAGGCGTCTTCTGGAAGTTGAGGAAGATGAAGCCTTCCCAGACATCGCAGGCGATCGGCGTCAGGCCGCAGGTTTTCTTGTCGAAGTCGAAGAAGTGCTTCTGGTCCGGCACGCCGACCAGCTCGCCGTCGTTGCGGTAGGTCCAGTTGTGATAGCTGCAGACCAGCCGCTCCGCCTTGCCGCAGCTGTTGTTGACGACCAGGTTGCCGCGATGGCTGCAGACGTTGTGGAACGCGCGGATCCTGCCGTCCTTGCCACGCGTCACCAGCGCCGATGACTTGACGATGTCGAGTTGCTTGACGAAGTAGCTGTGGGTCTCCGGCAGAAGCTCGACACGCCCCACGCACAGCCACGCGCGCCTGAAGATCCGCTCGCGCTCCAGCTCGAAGTATTCTGCCGAGCGGTACGGCTCCACCGGAACCGGTCCGGTGTCGAGACCTGCGGCCTTGGTGAAACTGTGCTCGGGAATGACATGGCGCGGCGTCGCCGGCTTGTCCATGACTGCACTCATGTTCCTCTCCTTCTCAGATGCCGTTGCCGTGCGGCGTGGGGCCGCGCGTGATGTGCACGGCGCTGGGCCAGCCGGTGTCGCGGGCGCGCGGCTGGCCATGCATTTCAACCGCGATCGCCGCGTGGTTCATTGCCAGCAACAGCTTGAACAGCCGTTCGGCATCGGCGGGCATCTGCTTCAGCGGAAACTGTTCGAGATAGCTGATGGCCTCTTCGGCGCGGGCGGTGACTGCGTCGTAGAAATCGCGGATGTCGCCCATCTGTGCCGTCGAACGCGCGGCGCGGCGTTCTTCGTTGCTGTCACGCACCCAGTAGCCGACGAAGGGCTGCAGCTCCCGGAAGCCGGCGGGCAGGGTTTGATTGCTCGTGCTCATCGCGGACTCTCCGTGCTCAGGTCAGCACATCGAAGAAGCTCTGCCGCACGACGTTGTCTTGCGACCACGAGGCGTGACCGAGGTCGTTGGTGTCCCAGACCAGCGTCGGCGTGTCCGGGTAGTGCACGTAACCTTCGGCGAACACCTCGTTGCGGTTGCCGGACGGATCGAAGAAGTAGATCGTCGCGCCGCGCGTGACGCCGTGGCGGTTGGGGCCGGCGTCGACCGGGATGCGGTGCTTGCCGATCAGATCGGCGGCCTTGAAGACGTCGTGCGCGGATTCCAGAAGGAACGAGCAGTGGTGGAACTTGTTCGGTTCCGGCTGCAGCACGAAGGCGATGTCGTGAGGCTTGGTCGAAGCGCTCAGGAACACCGCGAGCGACATCTGCGATTCGGCCTCGACGATCTTCTCGGAGAGGTCGAAGTCGAAGACTTCGCGGAACAGCCGCACGTTGTCGTCGATGTTCGGGCCGCCGAGCAGGCAATGGTCGAGGCGGTTGATGCGCAGGCCGCGGATCACGCCCTCGTCCGGCGTCACGCCCGGATTGTGGTAACCAAGCGTGTTGCCCAGGCGCTCCTTCTCTGCGTAGAGGTGCATCGTGTGACCGCTCGGCAGTTCGAACGCCAGGCGCCGGCCGCTCTTGGGAAACACGCCGGCGGCGATCTCGCGGACTTTCAGGCCGAACGCCTCGATCTGCGGTGCCAGCCGCGTCAGCGTCGCATCGTCATAGACCTTGAACGCGAAGTGGTCGATGCCCGGCCGGTCGGCCGGGCGCAGCACGATGCTGTGATGATCGTGCTCGTCCCAGGCCTTGTAGTAGACGCGGCCTTCGCTGTCTTCCAGCACTTCGTGCAGGCCCAGACGCTGGCCGTAGTGGTGCCGCGCGGCGGCGATGTCGGTGACGCGGAACTGTACTTCTCCTACTCGAAGCAAGCCTCGTAATGCCATTGCTGTTTCTCCTCACATATGTGGGTCGGGCCGGTCTTCACGCCGCCTTGGTATGGATGCCGCGTTCGCGCGCCATGGTCAGCGCGGTGTCTTCGATCATGTCTTCCTGGCCGCCGATCATCTTCTTGCGGCCGAGCTCGACGAGGATGTCGCGCGCCGGCACGCCGTGGCGCTCGGCGGCGCGCTTGGCGTGCAGCAGGAAAGTGGAATAGACGCCGGCGAAGCCGATCGTCAGCGAGGCACGGTCGATGCGGACCGGGTGATCCATCATCGGCAGGATCACGTCCTCGGCGACATCCATCAGCTTGAACAAGTTGCAGCCGGTCTCGATGCCCATGCGCTCGCAGACCGCGGCCAGCACTTCCAGCGGCGTGTTGCCGGCGCCGGCGCCGAGGCCCGCCACGGAGGCGTCGATGCGGCTGGCGCCTTCCTCGATCGCGACGATCGAGTTGGCGATGCCCATGCCGAGGTTGTGATGGCCGTGGAAGCCGATCTCGGTCTCCGGCCTGAGCGCCTGCCGCAGTGCGCCGACCTGGGCCTTCACGTCGGCCGGCAGCATGTAGCCCGCCGAGTCGGTGATGTAGATCGTCTGCGCGCCGTAGGACTCCATCAGCCTGGCCTGCGCGACGATGCCCTCGACGCTGTTGAGGTGCGCCATCATCAGGAAGCCCGTGGTGTCCATGCCGAGCTTGCGCGCACAGGCGATGTGCTGCGGCGAGGTATCGGCTTCCGTGCAGTGCGTGGCGACGTGCACGCTGCGCGCGCCGGCCTCGTAGGCACTCTGCAGCTCCTTCATCGTGCCCATGCCGGGAATCAGCAGCACGGATACCTTGGCCTGCTTGAGCCTGGGCACCACGGCACGCAGATAGTCCTCGTTGCTGGCCATCGCGAAGCCGTGCTGCAGCGAATTGCCGCCGAGGCCCGCACCATGCGTGACCTGGATCAGCGGCACGCCGGCGTCGTCGAGCGCGGTGGCCACCTTGACCATCTGTTCGACGGAAATCTGCTCGCGCTTGGCATGCATGCCGTCGCGCAGGCACATGTCGTGCAGCAGGACCTTGCGGCCTTCGAGATGCGATTTCATCAGGCGGCTTCCGTAACGGGAGTGGGATGAAGGCGCAGCGTTCCGGACTGCAGCCGTTCGGCGAACAGCTCCGCGGTGCGCGTCGCCGCAGCGGTCATGATGTCGAGGTTGCCGGCGTACTTCGGCAGGTAGTCGCCGAGGCCTTCGACCTTGACGTAGACCGAGACCTTGTTGCCGTCGTAGACCGGGCCGTTGACCAGCGTGTAGCCGGGCACGTACTTCTGCACTTCGGCGATCATCGCCTGCACGGAGGCCTCGATCTCGGCGCGCCTGGGTTCTTCCTTCGTCAGGCAGTAGATGGTGTCGCGCATCATGATCGGCGGCTCAGCCGGGTTGACGATCACCAGCGCCTTGCCGCGCGCCGAGCCGCCGACTTCGGCGACGGCGGTGGACGTGGTGTAGGTGAACTCGTCGAGGTTGGCGCGGGTGCCGGGGCCGATCGACTTCGACGCGGTGGTGGCGACGATCTCGGCATAGTCGAGCGCCTGCACGCGCGAGACGGCGTGGACGATCGGAATCGTCGCCTGGCCGCCGCAGCTGATCATGTTGACGTTCATCGCGCCCTGCGCGACGACTTTGTCCAGATTGACCGGCGGGCAGCAGTAGGGACCGATCGCCGCCGGCGTCAGGTCGATCATCAGCACGCCGAGCGCGTTGAGCTTGCGCGAGTTGTCCGGATGCACATAGGCCGAGGTCGCGTCGAAGGCGATCTGGATGCCGTCCGCCTCGACGTGCGGCAGCAGGCCATCGACACCCTCGTGCGTGGTCTTCAGGCCCATCGCCCGGGCGCGCTCCAGACCCTCCGAACTCGGATCGATGCCGACCAGCCACACCGGCTCCAGCAGCGCGCTGCGCTTGAGCTTGTAGATGAGATCGGTGCCGATGTTGCCGGGGCCGATCACCGCACAGCGGATTTTCCGTCCGGACGTGCTCACGCGCCGTCCTCCCCGCTGAGCTTGCGGTGCTTGAGCGCGCCCGCGCCGGCGCTGCGGCCGCCGACGCCGTAATGCTCAGGATGCAGCTCGTTGATGATCACGCGCACCGAGTCCGGCGGCGCTCCCAGCGAGCCTGCGACGGCATCGGTGATCGCGGCGATCATCGCGCGCTTCTGTTCCACGGTACGGCCTTCCAGCATGCTGACTTGAATGATTGGCATCAGGCTTCTCCTGCTTATCTCCCTCGCCCCGCTTGCGGGGAGAGGGTTGGGGTGAGGGGCTGCTTCATCTCGCGCCGAGCGCCCCTCACCCTGGCCCTCCCCCCGTGAACGGGGAGAGGGAACTCATGCGTATCGATCCGTGAATTCATCGCATGTCCTAGACGAAGCGGAACGACACGCTGCCCAGGTCCTGGAAGCGCGCGCAGACGTTGTCTCCGCGCGCGACCGGGATCGCCTCGGTGATGCCGCCGGTCATCACGAAGCTGCCGGCCGGCAGCGAGAGGTCGCGCGAGGCGAGGTGGGCGGCCAGCATCGCCACCGCCTCGGACGGATGGCCCAGCACTGCGGCGCCGGCTCCGAGTGCGACGATCTCGCCGTTCTTCTCGATCACCACGCCCAGCGTGCGCAGATCCAGATCGCGCGGATCGCGCGGCCAGCCACCGGCGACGTAGCGCGCGCTGCTGGAGTTGTCGGCGATCACGCTGGGCAGATCGAACTTGAACTTCTCGAAGCGCGAGTCGATCACCTCGACTGCGGCAATCACGTAATCGGTGGCTGCCAGCACCTGTTCGACGCTGACCTCGCCGTGCAGCTCGTCCTTCATCACGAAGGCGATCTCGGCCTCGACGCGCGGGTGGATCAGCTGCCCGATCTGGATCGCGCTGTTTTCCGCGCAGGCCATCGCGCTGCTGAGCAGGCCGAAGCTGGGCACATCGATCCCCATCTGCTGCATCTTCGCCTTCGAGGTCAGGCCGGCCTTGTAGCCGAGCAGGCGCTCGCCGCGCGCGGCCCACAGCCGCGCCAGTTCGTCCTGCACGGCGTAGCCGTCGGCGACACTCATCGCCGGATGCTGCTCGGTGAGTTTGGCGACGGTGCGCGCCTCGTCCTGCGCGGCGAGCAGATGCTGTGCGATGGCGCGAATGGTGGAATCGGGCAGGCTCATGACGTGGCTCCGCTGAACACCACTTCGCAGCTGCCGATGCCGCCGACGCTGCAGCGCATGCGGTCGCCGGCGACCACTGGCACCAGCGCCGACTGCGAGCCGGACAGAATCACCTCGCCGGCGAGAAACGGAATGCCGAGCCGGCCCAGGGTGTTGGCGAGCCAGACCACCGCATTGACCGGGCCGCCCTGCACGGCGGCGCCGGCGGCGGTGCCGAACAGCGCGCCGTTCTTCTCGACGACCATGCCGGCCAGGTTCAGATCGACCTGGGTCGGATGCGATTTCGCCTTGCCGAGCAGATAGACGCCGCAGGAGGCGTTGTCGGCGATGGTGTCCTGGATGCGGATCTTCCAGTCGCGGATGCGGCTGTCGACGATCTCGAAGCAGGGCACCACGTAATCGGTGGCGCGGATCACGTCGGTGGCGGTGATGCCGGGGCCCTTGAGATCGCGCTTGAGCACGAAGGCGATCTCGGCCTCGGCCTTGGGCTGGATCAGCGTGCCCAGCGGAATCTCCTCGCCTTCCAGATAAGCCATGCCCGACGTCAGCTGGCCGAAGTCCGGCTGCGTGACGCCGACCATGTCCTGCACCGCCTTGCTGGTCACGCCGATCTTCTTGCCGACGATTTTTTCGCCGCCGGCGAGCCGGCATTCGAGCATGCGCAGCTGGATGCGGTAGGCGTCGTCGATCGTGATGTCCGGCTCGCGCTCGGTCAGCGGCGCGACGGTGCTGCGCGCGGCGAGCGCGGCATGGAGCTCGTCGCCGTAGTGGCGGATCTGTTGCGGGGTCATGATTTTGAGTTCTGCGCGGACAGGAGGACCCTCACCCCGGCCCCTCTCCCGCAAGCGGGAGAGGGGTTGGTTTTTGCCTTCTCCCGCTTGCGGGAGAAGGTGCCCGAAGGGCGGATGAGGGCGTTCACAGCTTCACGCAGACGTTGCGCAGCTCGGTGTAGAACTCCAGCGAGTGCACGCCGCCTTCACGGCCGATGCCGGATTGCTTGCTGCCGCCGAACGGCGTGCGCAGATCGCGCAGGAACCAGCTGTTGATCCAGGTGATGCCGACCTCGATCTGCGCGGCGACGCGGTGCGCGCGCGCCAGGTCCTTGGTCCAGATCGTCGTCGACAGGCCGTAGGCGGTGTCGTTGGCGCGCGCGATGGCCTCGTCCTCGCTATCGAACGGCGCGATGTGGCAGCACGGTCCGAAGATTTCCTCGCGCACGATCGCTGCGGTATCGGGCAGGCCGGTCCAGATCGTCGGCTGCACCCAGGCGCCGTTGGCAAGCGCGCCGGGCATCTCCGGAACGCCGCCGCCGGTGACGACGGTGGCGCCCTCGGCGCGCGCCTTCTCGTAGTAGCCGAGCACCTTGCGGCGATGCTCCTGGCTGATCAGCGGGCCCAGGCTGGTGCCCTTGGCGTCCGGCTCGCCGGGCTTGAGCGCCTCCGCTCTCGTTTTCAGTGCGGCGACGAACCTGTCGAATATCGGCCGCTCGACCAGCAGCCGCTCGGTGCCCAGGCAGACCTGTCCGCAGTTGAGGAAGACCGAGCGCACGGCGCTGTCGACCGCGGCGTCGAAGTCGCAGTCGGCGAAGATCAGGCCGGCGTTCTTGCCGCCGAGTTCGAACGAGACATCGCGGATGCCGTCGGCGGCGGACTTCATGATCGCCGCGCCGGTGCGCGTCTCGCCGGTGAAGGTGATCGCGGCGACGCCGTCGTGCCGCGTCAGCGCCTCGCCGGCGGAATCGGGGCCGAAACCATGCACGACGTTGTAGACGCCCTTGGGGATGCCCACCGCGTCCATGACCTCGGCGAGCAGGGTCGCGGTACCGGGCGTTTCCTCGGACGGCTTGACGATCACCGTATTGCCGCAGGCCAGCGCCGGCGCGACTTTCCAGGTCATCAGCAGCAGCGGCGCGTTCCACGGGCAGATCACGCCGATCACGCCCTTGGGCACGCGCAGCGCGTAGTTCAGCGCGCCGCGGCCGTCCGGCGTCGGCGTGGTGAAGCTCTCGGTGGCGACGTTCTTCACCACGTCGGCAAAGATCTTGAAGTTGGCAGCGCCGCGCGGGATGAAGGCGTGTTCCATCACCGAGCGCGGCTGGCCGGTATCGGCCATCTCGGCCTGCACGAAGTCCTCGAAGCGGCGCGTGATCTCGTCGGCGACCTTGTACAGCAGGGCGGCGCGCTGCTCGATGCTCATCTTGCCCCAGGGGCCTTTCAGCGCGGTGCGCGCGGCGTTCACCGCAGCGTCGATCTCGCTGCGGCCGCCTTCGTGCACGCGGCCGATCACGGCGTCGTCGATCGGCCGGCGCTTGCTGAAGGTCTTGGCGCTGCCGACGAAGGCGCCGTCGATGAAGTGCTTGAACTCGCGGGTTTCCATCATCGCTCTCGATTGTCCTGATCAGGTATTGGCGGCGGCCGCGGCGCGCGCGCGGATTTCGTCGGCGCGCAGTTGGCTGGCCGGTTTGCCGCCGATGCCCCAGTCCTCCGGCGGAATCAGCCAGCAGCCGCCGCGCACCTGCGCGCGTTCGGCGCCGGTGATCTCGACCAGCAGATCGGTGAAGCCGGCGAGCAGGCGCTGGCGTTCTTCGATCGGCCGGCCCTGCATCGCCAAGAAATAGAACAATGGTGCTGCCGCACCGCCACGGCTCAGCGGTACGCCGCCGCTGGCCATCAGCGTCGGCTTGTACAGCTGGATGAACACGCGCACGCGTTCGATCGGGCTTTTAAGCACTTCGGCGTAGAGGCGGCTGGATTCGATCAGCAGGCGCTCGCACTGCGCGTCGTCGCAGTGGCCTTCGGCGAGATGGAATTCGAGGACGGGCATGGGCGTTCCTATGGCAGTCCGCGACGCCGGCCGGCGTCCATGAACAGCGTGCTGCCGGCCAGCGCGTCGGCTTCCGGATCCAGCAGCGTGTCGACCGCCCAGGCGATCTGTTCCGGCGTGGTGAACGCGCCGATCGCGGATTCGCCGCGCATCTGCTCGAACACCGCTGCGGCGCTGATGCCGTCGCGCGCGGCGCGTGCGTCGATCACGCGGCGCAGACGCTCGCTGTCGACCGGACCCGGTGCGATCAGGTGTGCGGTGATGCCGCGCGGACCGTAGGCCCAGGAGTACTGGCGGACCAGATTGAGCAGCGCGGCGTTGCCGATGCCGGCGGTCGCCGCGTAGGCGGACGGTTCCAGCCCGTAGTGGCCGCCGACAGCGATCAGCCGCGAGCCACGCTGCAGATGCGCGTCGACCGCGCGCACCAGCCGCATCATGCCGCCGACCTTGATGTTGACGGCGTCGACCATCGCCGCGGTCGGCGCGTCGAGCACGCCGCCGACGACCTGCACGCCGGGGCCGTGGACGATCGCGCGCACCGGTGCGTCGATGGCCGCGGCGATCGCAGCGATCGCGCTGTCCTGGCTGATGTCGCAGACGCAGGCACGCGCGCCGTCCAGCGACGACACCAGTGTCTCGACGGCGGCCGCGGAGCGGGCGACGGCGATGACGCGCAGGCCGCGGCGGACGAGGCGCGCGGCGATCACCTGGCCCATCGCGCCGGTCGCACCGACGATGACGGCGATCTCGGGTTGCCGATGGCTCATGACATGGCTCCGGCGATGCGGCGGGCAGGTGCCAGCTGCAGGTCGCTGTCCGGATAAAGCCTGCAGGCGAGGGCGTAACCGTCGCGGCGTTCGCTTGCACTGACCTGCGCGGCGCTCATCACGCCGGTATGAAAACGGCCGGACAGCACGCGCACGCGGCAGATGCCGCAGCCGCCGCTGCGGCAGCCGATGCGCAGCAGCGCCTTGCCGGCGTCGCTCATCGCCTGCAGCACGCTATGGCCGCTGCGGCAGCGGAAGCTCTGGCCGTGGATGGCGATCGAGTGAATCATCGTCTGGGTCATTAAATTTTCCGGAACAGCGGGCTCTTGGCCTGTTGCGCATCCGCGGCCGAGATGAACTTCTCGTGGTAGATGTCGTTCTCGAACAGGCGGCCCTGCATCAGCGTGCTGATGCAGGCGTCGATCATCAGCGGTGGCCCGCAGAGATAGGCCTTGTGGCCGCGGAAGTCGTTGTCGAAATGCGCCCTGGCCGCCTCGTGGACGAAGCCGCGGAAGCCTTTCCAGTCGCTGTGCTCGGGCTCGTGCGACAGCGCCGGCACGTAGCGGAACTGCGGATACTCGCGCGCCAGCGCCTCGAACTCGTCGTGGTAGTACAGCTCCGCGCGCGAGCGCTGGCCGTAGATCAGCGTGATCGGCGTGCCGGCCCGGCTTTCCAGCAGATCGAGAATCATGCTGCGCGGGCTCGACAGGCCGGAGCCGCCGGCCATGAACAGCATCGGCTTGCCCGCCGACTTGCGCACGAAGAAGCGGCCGTACGGGCCGGACAGCTGCACGCGGTCACCCGGCTGGAGCCGCGTGTGCAGATGCGCGGTGCCGGCGCCGCCGGGGACCAGACGCACGTTCAGCTCGATCCGCGTTGCCGCCGACGGTGGCGTCGCCAGCGAGAACGCGCGGCGCAGCGGCCCGGCTTCGCTGTCGATCTGCAGGTTGACGTACTGGCCGGCCTGGAACGTGATCGGCGTATCCAGCTCGATGAAGATGCCGCGGATCGTCGGCGTCAGCGTCTCGATGTGGGTGACCGTGCCGGCGAAGTCGCGGACCGGAATCAGCTGCGCGTCCGGCTCTTCGTCGATATCCGCCTCGATCACCGTGTCCGCTTCGATCGTCGCGCAGCAGGCCAGCGTCTTGCCCTCGTCGCGCTCGAAGTCCATCAGCGCGAACGGCGAGGCTTCGCCGTGATCGACCTCGCCGTCGACGACCTGCACCTTGCAGGTCGCGCACAGGCCGTGGCAGCAGGCGTGCGGCAGCCAGACGCCGGCGCGCAGGCAGGCGTCGAGCAGGGTCTGGCCGTCCTCGACCTCGACGGTCTGGCCCAGCGGCTCGATGGTCAGTTGGTGGCCCATGAGTCCCCGGCCCGCATCCGGCGCTGCGCGCCACCGTCTCCCGCAACCGGGAGAAGGGAGAACGAGCCCCTCTCCCGCGCGACGCACGCTGCGCTCCACGCGGGCAAGCACGTCGTCCTCACCTGAGCCCCACGACGCGGACCCAGGACACCATGA
>CBINNP010000071.1:0-14148 GCA_966252075.1 uncultured Solimonas sp. | reverse complement strand
GTTTCTGCTCGGGGGCCGTCCCCTCGTGATGGAAGAGCCAGCGACCATCGCCTGGTTCGGGGTCAAGCTCGGACCTTCTAGCTACGCCATCTTCGATGTCTTTCCCAACGAAGCCGGCCGCGAGGCGCATCTGTCGGGAAAAGTCGCCGCCGCGCTGATGGCACAGGCGGCCGAGTTGTTCTCGCAGCCGCCGAGCATCGAGAAGATCGACGTGCTCGCCTCCAAGCTGCCCGGCTGAATCTCACTACGACAATACGGAGTCATCGCTCATGGAAATCTCTCTAGTCACCCTCACCGATGCCAAGAACATCTTGGCCGCCGCCGAGAAACGCGCCGTTGAAATCGGCCAGCCGATGAACATCGCCGTCGTCGATGCCGGCGGCAATCTCGTCGCACACGAGCGCATGGACGGGGCGTGGATTGGCAGCGTCGATATCTCGATCAACAAGGCGTTCACCGCGCGCGCCTTCAACATCGCGACCAAGGATCTGGCCGACAACTCGCAGCCGGGCCAGCAGTTCTTCGGCATTCACGGTTCGAATCACGGCCGCATCATGATTTTCGCCGGCGGCATACCGCTGAAGAAGAACGGCCACGTGGTCGGCGCCGTCGGCGTCAGCGGCGGTTCGGGCGAGCAGGACCAGACCGTCGCCCTGGCTGGCGCGGCGGCGTTTTGACGGGGTGGCCAGCGAGGATCCTGGGCTGATGTCCGCGGGACCGGAGGGCGACGACGTCACCGACGGTCTCGTGCGGGTACGCGGCGCGCGCGAGCACAATCTGCGCGATGTTGATGTGGACATCCCGCGGAACGCGCTCGTGGTGTTTTCCGGCGTCTCGGGTTCGGGAAAATCCTCGTTGGCCTTCTCGACGATTTACGCGGAAGCCCAGCGCCGCTACTTTGACTCGGTCTCGCCCTACGCGCGTCGCCTGATCCATCAGGTCGGCGTCCCCGACGTCGATTCGATCACGGGGCTTCCGCCTGCGGTTGCGCTTCAGCAGCAGCGCGGCACGCCGAGCGTGCGCTCCTCGGTGGGCAGCGTGACGACCCTGTCGACCCTGATCCGCATGCTTTATTCCCGCGCCGGGACGTACCCGCCGTACCAGCCGATGCTGTACGCGGAAGATTTCTCGCCCAACACGCCCCAGGGTGCATGCCCGGCGTGCCACGGCCTCGGCCATGTCTACGAAACCACCGAGGCGCTGTTGGTCCCGGACCCGTCGCGCTCGATCAAGGACGGCGCGGTCGCCGCGTGGCCGCCCGGCTGGCACGGTGGGAATCTGCGCGACATCCTCACCTCGCGGGGCGTCGATATCGAGCTGCCGTGGCATCGCCTGCCGAAGAAGACGCGCGAGTGGATTCTGTACACCGATGAGCAGCCAACCGTGCCGGTGTGGGCGGGCTTCACGCTCGCCGAGGTCGCCGCCGCGCGCCGCCGAAGGACCGAGCCCAGCTACCAGGGCACGTTCACCGGCGCGCGGGCTTATGTGCTCCACACCTTCGCGACCACGCAGAGTGTGCTGATGAAGCGACGGGTCGCCCGCTTCCTGCGCGGCGCGCGCTGCATGTCCTGCCAAGGCAAGCGCCTCAAGCCCGAGGCGCTGTCGGTCCTCTTCGGTGGCCTCGATATCGGGGACCTGAGCCAGCGTTCGCTGCACGAGATCGCGACACTGCTGGCGCCCGCAGCCGAGGGCCACTTCGAGGACGCTGCGCGCGGCCGTCGCTCCCAAGTCGATCGCGCCGCCACCGACCGGGATCGCGACCGTCGCGCGGCCGGCGGGCACGCCGCGCACGCCGAAGCGTTCGATTCCAATCGCACGCCCACGCTTTCCGAGGAGAAGCGGGTCGCGGCACAGCGCCTCTCACGCAATGTCGTCGACCGCGTTGCCGTGCTCGAGCGCCTCGGGCTCGGCTACCTTTCCATGGATCGATCCACGCCCAGCCTGTCTGCCGGGGAACTGCAGCGCCTGCGTCTGGCCACGCAGATTCAGTCGCAGCTGTTCGGCGTCGTCTACGTGCTCGATGAGCCGTTTGCGGGCCTGCATCCCGCCGACGGCGAGGCGCTCATCGAGGCGCTGCAGCAGTTGCGGAAACGGGGCAACTCCGTCTTCGTGGTTGAGCACGACCTCGAGACGATGCGCCGCGCCGACTGGATCGTCGACGTCGGGCCGGGCGCCGGCGAACAGGGCGGCCGCGTGCTCTACAGCGGGCCGCCCGCAGGACTGCGGGCCGTTCCCGACTCGCAGACCGCGCGCGTGCTGTTCGATGCGCAACCGGCCGTGGCGGGCCGGCGGCGTCGCGCGACCCATCACCTCGGACTACACGGCGTATCCATCCACAACTTGCACGATGTCAACGTGCAGTTTCCGCTCGGCGCCTTCACGGTGGTCACCGGCCTGTCGGGCTCCGGCAAGTCGAGCCTGATCAGCCACGCGCTCGTGGACCTCGTGCGCGATCACCTGGGTCACGAGGACGTCCCGGCGGACGCGGAGCCGGACGCGGGTCCCGTGACGGCGGTGCAGCGCACGCGCGGACGCCTGGACGGCGATGTCGATCGGATCCGTCGACTCGTCGTGGTCGACCAGAAGCCGATCGGCCGCACCCCGCGGTCGAACCTGGCGACGTATACCGGCCTGCTCGATCCGGTGCGGCGCCTGTTCGCGGCCACACCTGCGGCGCGCGCCAAGTGCTTCGACGCCGGGCGGTTCTCGTTCAACGTCGGCAAGGGACGTTGCGCGACCTGCGAGGGCGAGGGCTTCGTGAGCGTGGAGATGATGTTCATGCCCAGCGTCTTCGCGCCCTGTCCCAGCTGCAAGGGCGCGCGCTACAACGAGGCCACGCTGGCCGTGCGATGGCGCGATCGCTCCATTGCCGACGTGCTGCGTCTGACCGTCGACGAAGCGCTTTGTGTGTTCGCCGACGAGCCGGCCGTGTGCAAGCCGCTGGCGGTCCTGCGCGATCTGGGACTGGGTTACCTGCGCCTCGGGCAGCCGGCCACGGAGTTTTCAGGCGGCGAAGCGCAGCGCATCAAGCTCGCCACGGAGCTGCAGCGCGTGCAGCGTGGCGACGCGCTCTACGTGCTCGACGAACCCACCACCGGCCTGCATCCGGTCGACGCCGACCGGCTGATCGCCCAGCTCGACGCGCTGGTCGAGAGCGGCAACACCGTCGTCGTGGTCGAGCACGACCTGCGCGTCATCGCGCGCGCCGACTGGGTCATTGATGTCGGGCCGGGTGCGGGTGACGCGGGCGGCACCATCGTCGCGACGGGGACCCCAAGGGAAGTTGCGCAGTCGGACAACAGCCGCACTGCGGTTTACCTTCGGCGTCACCTAGAAGATCGAGCGAGCGCTTCTGCCGGAACCTAGCGCCATCACCGACTTGCCGACGGACAAGGACTGAGGGCCCTCGGCCGAACGTCATTGCGGGACAACTGGCTTCTGCAAAGCTGCCATTACCGAACTTCCGCTTTTGGCACAAAGCAGCTTTTTAGCTCAGCGAAAGAGCGGTTGATTGAAAGCGAAGGGCGACCATCTCCGTGGCAGCTTTTATCAGCGGGGCTGCCACGCGAAAACTCAATCAAAGAACCCGATCGGACTCATCCCAAACTGCCGCTTGAACATCGTCGTCAACGCAGTCGCGCTGGCGTAGCCGGCGGCCAGCGCCACGTCGAGTACGCGGGCGCCGCCGGCGAGTTGTTCCAGGGCGGTGAGCAGGCGGGCCTGCTGGCGCCATTGGGCGAAGCTCATGGTGGTGGCGCGGATAAAGCGGCGGTGCAAAGTGCGGACGTCGATGCCGATGGTCTGCGCCCATTGCACGGCGGTGCGGGGATGCTCCGGCGTTTCGCTCAGCGCTGCGCAGATCGGCTGCAGCAGCGCCTGTTTGGCCCTTTGCATTGGCGCCGGCCGCGGGCGAGCGGCGGGCGTCGCCTGGCAGCGATCTGTCGCCTGCACCTGCAACCAAGCATGCCGTCTTGGCGTATTGAAGAAACCTGATCGCGACGAGGCTCGAGCATGCATCGGCTGGTGGTGGCGACTTTGCTGTTGATGACCCTGCTGTCGCTCTATTCCTGGCTGGCGAGTCTGTGGATCGAGCGACGCTACCCGCCATCGGGCGCTTTCATCGAGGTCGACGGCCTGCGCCTGCATTATGTCGTCGCCGGGCAGGGGCCGGGGCCGGCCGTGCTGCTCGTGCATGGCGCCAGCTCCAATCTGCGCGAGTTCACTTCCACCATCCTGCCGCTGCTGGCGCGGCATCACCGCGTGATCGCCTTCGATCGCCCGGGCTATGGCCACAGCGAGCATCCGCGCGGCCCCTGGCGCGATCCCGCCGCCGTCGCCGCGCTGCTGCTGGACGCCTGCCGGCAGCTGGGCATCGACAAGCCGGCGATCGTCGGACATTCCTGGGCGGGTTCGGTGGTGATGTCGGCGCTGGTGCACATGCCGCAGCGTGTCCACAGCGGCGTGCTGCTGTCCGGGGTGGCGGGACACTGGGCGGGCTCCGTCGGCTGGACCTACGACCTCGGCGGCACGCCGCTGCTGGGCCCCCTGTTTGCGTGGACGGCGCTGATGCCGGCCGGCCAGCTGCTGCTGGAGAAGGCGGTCGCCCCGGTGCTGAGTCCGATGCCGATGCCGGCGGCTCACGTGCAGGAGATCGCCGCGCCGCTGGCGCTGCGGCCGCGCACGTTCACACGCAATGCCGAGGACATGACACGCCTCAATGCGTACATGCAGAGCCTCAGCCCGCGCTATGACCAGATCCGTCTGCCGCTGCTCATCATCCATGGGACGGATGACCAGCTGGTGCCGTTCTGGAATCACGGACGCCGCCTGTTGCCGGTCATCCCGCAGGCGCAGCTCAGGCTGATCGAGGGCGCCGGCCATGCGCCGCATCACTCCCACCCCGAGCTGCTGCTTGCCGCGCTGGAGCAATTCCTCGGCGGCCATCGCGTTGACAGCCCCTAGGAGGCCAGGCCGCTGCCGGTCCAGGGCGACGTGGCCGTGGTCGGCGGCGGCGCTCAGTCCGGCACCCCATTGGCCTCGACGATCAACAGCACATCGCCGGCGCGGATGCGCGAGTCTTCGCCCTGCCAGGGGCCGACCGGCTGGCCGTCGCGATACAGGCGCAGGCCCAGACCCGGGCGCAGCTCGCGCAGATCCAGCCCCAGTTCGTGCGCATGCGGCGCGCGCTCGCTGAGGCGAACGCGGCCATCGGCGCGCATGAGATCGGAGAGGTAGTCGACGATGTTGGAGGACTGCAGCGAATCAGCCATCAGATAGCCGCCGACGATGGACGGCGTGACGATGGCATTGGCGCCCGCCTGACGGATCAGCTTGATGTTCTCGGCCTCGCTGACATTACAGATGACGCGGATGCTGGTGTGCACCTGCCTGACCGTGAGGACTGCCAGCACGGCGGCGGCATCGTTGCCCAGGCAGATCAGTACCGCCTGCGCATCATCGATGCCGGCGTCGCGCAGATCTTGCTCGCGGGTGGCGTCGCCGCGGAAACCCACGAAGCCGTCGTCGGCCGCCTGCCGCAGGCGCGACTCGTCACGATCCAGCACCAGGATCTGCGCCGGCGGGGTGCCGCGCGCTACAGCCTCCAGCGCGGCACTCTGGCCGCTGTGGCCATAGCCGCAAATCACCAGATGCTGTTGCATGGATTGCTGCAGTCTCTGCATGCGTCGGTTCTCCAGCCAGCGGTGCAACACCAGTTCGTAAGCCGTGCCCAGGAAGATCAGCCAGATCATCAGGCGTGCCGGCGTCAGCAGAATCGCGTCGATGGCGCGCGCGCGGTCGGTGACCGGAACGATGTCGCCGTAGCCGACCGTGGTGACCGTGACGGCGGTGAAGTACACCACGTCTGCGAAGCTGATCTCGCCGTCGACCGCGTCGCGCAGTCCGGCGCGATCGAGCCACAGCGCCAGCACCACGGCGGCGATCAGCAGCGTGAGGAACGCCAGGCGCTTGAGCAGGATGCGCTCCGGCGAGGCGCTGGCGCGGGCGAAGATGCGCGAGGTCCGCACCGCGCCGCGCGCTGTCGGCGCCTGCCGCCGGCCGCGATCGAGCGGCAGCCTCACGGGCGGCCCCGCGGAAGAAAGTTTGCCGCCATGGCGCGGTAGATCGGCTCGCGGCAGACCAGGCGCGAACTGCCGCCGGCGATGAAGGCAGTGGCCAGCAGCGCCAGGATCAGGGCGTGGTCGTCCACCATCTCCATCACGATCACCGCGCCGGTCAGGGGCGACTGCGTGACGCCCGTGAAGTAGGCGACCATGCCCAGCACGATCATCGCGGCGGCCGGCACCTGCGGCAGCATCGGTGCCAGATCGGCGCCGATGCCGGCGCCGGTGGCGAGCGACGGCGAGAAGACCCCGCCCGGCATGCCGCTCAGGTATGAACCCAGGGTCGCGAGCGCCTTGAACAGCGGGAACAGCGGCTGCGCCGGCGCGTCGCCGGCGAACAGGGCCTGTACCTGCTCGTAGCCGGTGCCGTAGCTGGCGCCGCCGGACAGCAGGCCGATCAGGGCCACGCCGCTGCCGAGCGCGAGCGCCGTCCGCAGGGGGCGATCGCCCAACAGCGGGCTCAGCCATTGCCCGGCGGCGATCAGCAGCGTCGCGAACAGGCCGCCGGCCAGCCCTGCGACGATCCCGCAGACCGGCACGGCCAGCCAGGCGCGCCAGTCCGGCAACTGCGCGTTGGCGACGCCGAAGTAGGCGTGATCGCCCTGCAGACCGACAGCGACCACGCCGGCGAGGATCACGGCGGTGATCAGCGTGCCGGTGCTGCGCTCCTCGAACGAGCGCGCCAGTTCCTCGATGGCGAAGACGATGCCGGCGATCGGCGTATTGAAGGCGGCCGCCAGGCCTGCTGCGCTGCCGGCCAGGACCAGGCCACGGCGCAGATAGGCGTGCGGCAGCGCAACGAAGCGGCCCAGCATGTGCATCAGCGCGGCACCGATGTGCACCGTCGGGCCCTCGCGGCCGACGGATGCGCCGCCCAGCAGGCCGATGACCGTCAGCACCATCTTGGCGGCGGCGACACGCAGCGACAGCAAGGCACTGCGATGTTCTGCATCGTCGGATTCGAGTGCGGCGATGGCCTGCGGGATGCCGCTGCCGCGCGCCGCAGGCGCGAAACGCCGGGTGAGCCCGACTACCAGCACCAGGGCGACTGGCGTCAACAGGGGCACCAGGTACGGCCACCGCTGCGCGATGCCGGCATGCAGGGTGATCGCCCATTCGCAGGCCTTGGCGAAGCCCACCGCGGCGAGGCCGACGAGCACGGCGCCGCACCAGAACACGGCGCGCGTCCGCCAGGCGCGCAGCAGGCGACGCCGGCCGCGCAGGTGCACCTTCAAGGGGTGATTCATCGGCCGATGGTAACAACCGCCGCCGCTTTGCCGCAGGCCATCGGTACGCGCAGCAGCGGGATCAATCGAAGAAGCTGCTCGGGCTGATGCCGAACTGCCGCTTGAACATCGTCGCGAACGCAGTCGGGCTGGCGTAGCCGGCGGCCAAGGCCACGTCGAGCACGCGGGCGCCGCCGGCGAGTTGTTCGAGAGCGGCGAGCAGGCGCGCCTGCTGACGCCATTGGGCGAAGCTCATGGTGGTGGCGCGCAGGAAACGGCGGTGCAGGGTGCGGACGTCGATGCCGATCGCCTGCGCCCACTGTGCGGCGGTGCGCGGATCGTCCGGCGTTTCGCTCAGCGCGGCGCAGATCGGGCGCAGCAGTGGATCGCTCGGCTGCGGCAGGTGCAGCGGCAGGCTGCGCACGGTGCGCAGTTCGTCGATCAGCAGCGCCATCAGCCGACCTTCGCGGCTGTTGGCGCTGTACGGCTGGCGCACGTCCAGGCCTGAGCGCAGCAGCTCGCGCAGCAGCGGCGTGACGCCGAGCACGGCGCAGCGCTCCGGCAGTTCGCGCGCGGCGTCGGCGCGGATGAAGGCGGTCAGCATCTGCACCGGGCCGACCATGCGCACGGAATGCTCGACGCCGGCCGGCAGCCAGAGGCCGCGCGTCGGCGGCACCACCCACAGGCCGTCATGCGTGCTGATCACCATCACGCCGGCTTCGGCGTGCAGCAGCTGCGCGTTGGGGTGGTCGTGCAGGCCGGTGATGTGGCCGGACGGGTAGCTGCAATCCATCACCATCACCGGCAGCTCGCTGCGGTCATAGGCGTGGTGCGGCGACTGCGGGTCGGCAGTCGCGGGGCCGGCGAAGGCTTTGTCCTGCAGTTTGTCAGTTTTGCGAAGCATTGCGCCGCATTCTCGCAGGACGGTCAGCGCCTGAGCCACTACGCTGCGCGCCGCATCAAGACGAGGCCCGCCAGTTCCGGTGGCGCCGATGCCTGCTTCCCATGTCCAGCCCCACGTCCACTCTGAACCCCACGACGAGCGCGCCAGCGCCGGCCCTGCGCGAGACCACGCGCTACGACGTCATCGGCGCGCTGAGCTTCTCGCACTTCCTCAACGACATGATCCAGTCGCTGATCCTGGCGATCTATCCGCTGCTGAAAGCCTCGTTCGCGCTCAGCTTTGCGCAGATCGGCCTGATCACGCTGGTCTACCAGCTCACCGCCTCGCTGCTGCAGCCGCTGATCGGTCTCTACACGGACCGCCGCCCGCAGCCGCGCTCGCTGCCGGTGGGCATGGGCTTCACGCTGGTGGGGCTGGTGCTGCTGGCCTACGCGCCCAGCTTCAGCCTGCTGCTGGTGGCGGCGGCGCTGGTCGGCACCGGTTCGTCGATCTTTCATCCGGAATCGTCGCGGATCGCGCGGATGGCCTCCGGCGGCCAGCACGGTCTGGCGCAGTCGCTGTTCCAGGTCGGCGGCAATGCCGGCAGCGCCGCCGGCCCGCTGCTGGCGGCGCTGATCATCCTGCCGCACGGCCAGCGCAGCGTGGCCTGGTTCACCATTGCCGCGCTGGTGGCGATCGTCGTGCTGTGGCAGATCGGCGGCTGGTTCCAGCGCCAGCAGCTCGCCGCCGGGGCCAGGCCGCGTGCGCCGCAGGCCGCGCCGCTGCCGCGCGCCAAGGTGATGCAGGCGATGGCGGTGCTGGTGGCGCTGCTGATTTCGAAGTACGTCTACATGACCAGCATCACCAGCTACTACACGTTCTATCTGATCAGCAAGTTCGGTGTCGGCGTGCAGCAGGCGCAGCTGCATCTGTTCGCTTTCCTGTTCGCGGTGGCCGCCGGCACGGTGCTCGGCGGGCCGATCGGCGATCGCATCGGCCGCCGCCGCGTGATCTGGGCGTCGATCCTCGGCGTCGCGCCGTTCACGCTGCTGCTGCCGCACGTCAATCTGGCGTGGACCGCGGTGCTGCTGTTCGTGATCGGCTTCGTGCTGGCCTCGGCATTCTCGGCGATCCTGGTGTTTGCGCAGGAGCTGGTGCCGGGCAAGGTCGGCGCGGTGTCCGGCTTGTTCTTCGGCTTCGCGTTCGGCATCGCCGGCATCGGCGCCGCCGCGCTGGGGCAGGTGGCGGATGCCAGGGGTGTGGAATACGTCTACCAGCTGTGCGCGTACCTGCCGCTGCTGGGCCTGCTGACGGCGCTGCTGCCGGATCTGAAGCGCGGTCGGGATTGAGCGGGCGCGGGCCCCTCACCCCAACCCTCTCCCCGCCCCGCGGGGGAGAGGGAGTCTGAAGCCTTGATTTGATTCCGCCTGACACAGCGGCGGCGCTAACCTCCCTCTCCCCGCCTGCGGGGAGAGGGTTGGGGTGAGGGGCGCGTCGTCGCCGGAGACCCGCGCAGACTTCAGCTGAACTTCGAGAAGTCCGGCTTGCGCTTCTGCATGAAGGCTTCCAGCGCCTCGACCGCTTCCGGCATCTTCAGCAGCGGCACAAAGCTGTTGATCTCGGCGGCGATCACGCCCTGCAGCTGCTCGCGCGTCCAGCGCTTGAGCAGCGCCTTGCTGGTGCGCAGCGCGTGGGGCGGCTGAGCGGCAAGCTTGTTGGCCTGCGCTTCGGCGTGGGCCAGCAACTCGCCGTCCGGCAGCACGGCGTTGACGATGCCGGCTTCGCGCGCCTGCGCGGCAGTAAAGCTTTCACCGAGCAACAGCAGCTCCGCGGCGCGGGGGTGTCCGAGCATCGCCGGCAGCATCAGCGTCGAGCCCAGCTCCGGGCAGATGCCGATGTTGACGAACGGAAGCTGGAAGCGCGCCGATTCCGCGGCGTAGATCAGGTCGCAGTGCAGCAGCATCGTCACGCCGATGCCGATCGCCGGACCGCGCACGGCGGCGACGATCGGCTTGGGGAAGTTGGCGATGCCATACATGAAGCGCGGCAGCGGATGCTCCGGGCTCACCGGCTCGCCCTTCACGAAGTCGGCGATGTCATTGCCGCTGCAGAACGCCCTGTCAGCGCCGCTGAGCAGCACGGTGCGGACCTGCGGATCGGCGGCGGCCGCGTCGAGCGCGTCGGCCAGCCCCTGGTACATCTCGCGGTTCAAGGCATTGAGCTTGTCGGCACGGTTCATCTGCACCTGCAGCAGATGTCCGTGCCGGCTCGTGCCGATCAGTGGCTGGCTCACCTTGCGCTCCTGGGTCGGAATCGTGTGGAAACGGTGTGGCAATGGCGTAGGACTCCGCGCCAGTCTAGGCCGCGCCGGCGCCCGCTGGCCTTGGCGGCGCTGACAGCGGCAGGCGGACACGGACGCACAGTCCGCCGCCTACACGATCTTCGAGCAGGACTTCGCCGCGGTGTCCGCGGACGATGCTGGCGACGATCGCCAGGCCCAGGCCGCAACCGCCGTCGTCGAGATTGCGCGAACGGTCGCGGCGATAGAAGGGCTCGAACACGGCGGCGCGTTCGCCGGCCGGAATGCCGGGGCCGCGATCCGCTACGCACAGCTGCGCCCAGCCGGGCTCGCGATCCAGCCAGACCTCGGCGCGGCCGCCGTAACGCAGGGCGTTGGCGATCAGGTTGCTCAGCACGCGCGTCAGTGCGGTGGCATCGGCGTCGATCCACAGCGGCGGCGCGGCGGTGAACACCGCCTTGGCGCCGGCCTCGGCAAAGGCGCGCACCTCGCGGGCGGCGAGGGCGGCGAGATCGACGGGCTGCAGTGTCACGGCCGGGCTGTCGGTGCGCGCCAGTGCCAGGGTGTCGCGCAGCAGCCGGTGCATCGCCTCGATGTCCTGCTCGGCGCGCTGGCGCTGCACCTCGTCGCCGATCTGCTCGACGCGCAGGCGCAGGCGCGTCAGATAGGTGCCGAGATCGTGGCTGATCGCCGCCAGCATGCGCGTGCGTCCCTGCAGCAGCTCGTCGATGCGGCCGCGAAGCCGGTTGAACGCGGCGATCAGCTGCCGGACCTCGGCGGCGCCGGTCTCGCGCAGCGGGGCCTCGTCGCCGCTGCCGAAGCGCTCGACGGCGCGGGCGAGCTCCTGCAGCGGGCGGATCTGCCGCCACAGGCCCCACAGCGAGATCAGGCCGATCAGCACCAGCAGCAGCATCACCAGCAGTGCCAGCGGCCGCGCGATCAGCCGGCCGAGCAGCGGCGCGCGCAGTTCGAGTTCGAGCACGCGACCGTCGCGCAGTTCCACCTGCACCTCCAGTGGACGGCCGGGGCGCAGGCCGTCGGCGCCGAGCAGCGCCGCCAGCCGGCCCTTGCCGGGACCGCCGATCTCCATCCGCAAGCGCCGCCCGCCGAGCGCATCGAGGTATCGCTGCGTGATCGCGGCCAGCCGTGGCAGCGCGACGCCAGGCTCGCGATCCTGCCAGGGGCCGGGTGTCACGCGCAGCCGCAGGCCGGGTGTGTCGAGCGCCTGCTGCAACCGCGGCAACTCGGCGGGCGCAGTGGTCTCGATCAGTTCGACGATCGCCGTCAGCTGCGCCGGGAACGGTGGTCGCCAGCCCTCACCGCTGTCGGCGAGCCGTTGCAGATAGAGCGCACCGCCGAAAGTCGCAACGATCAGCGCCAGCGCCAGCGCCATCAGCGCGCTGAGCCGCAGCGCCAGGCCGAGACGCGGCATCAGAGCCGCTCGACCGCCGCGGTGAACAGGTAGCCGCCGTTGCGGACCGTCTTGATCAGCACCGGATGCTGCGGGTCCGGCTCGATCTTGCGGCGCAGCCGCGAGGCGGCGACATCGATCGAGCGGTCGAAAGCTTCCCAGCTGCGGCCCTTGGTGAGGTCCATCAGCTGGTCGCGCGACAGCACGCGCTGCGGGTGGCGGACGAATACCGCGAGCAGATCGAAGTCGCCGGCCGACAGCTCGATCTCGCTGCCGTCGTCGCGCAGCAGCCGGCGCGCCTGCAGATCGAAACGAAAGCCGGCGAAGGCCAGCAGCTCGCGTGCGGCGCCGGCTTCGGCGACGGTGACTGCGCAGCGACGCTGCACCGCGCGAATCCGCGCCAGCAGTTCGCGCGGGTTGAAGGGCTTGCCCAGATAGTCGTCGGCGCCGAGCTCCAGGCCGATGATGCGGTCGATGTCCTCGGTCTTGGCGGTGAGCATGAGGATCGGCATGGCGCTGCGCGCGCGCAGGCGGCGGCAGATCGACAGGCCGTCCTCGCCGGGCAGCATCAGGTCGAGGATCAGCAGATCGGCTGCCTCGCGTTGCAGCTGCGCGTCGAGCTCGCCGCCGCTGCGCACCCAGTGTGCGGCATAGCCTTCGCGCTGCAGGAAGCTCTGCAGCAGGGGGCCGATCTCGCGGTCGTCCTCGACGATCACGATGCGGCTGGCGGGGGGCGGGCTGTGGTTCATCGGCGCTGCCGAGCTTATCGCCGCGCCGTCCGCCGTGCGCTGGCGGTTACAAGCCGTCACACCGCGATACCGCAGGGACAAGGCGCTGCAAGCTGTACGGAGGAGGCTGTGCACACCGGCACATCGGGTGCCGATCGCACAGGAGACTTTCATGAAACCCCGCATCAAGCCCCTCAGCCGCTACACCGCGCTGGCGCTGCTGCTCGGCTGCGCGGTCGCGCTGCCGGCTGCGGCGCAGGACGGTCCCGAACTGCTGCGGCTGGCCGATGGCGACGGTGACGGCGCCATCAGCCAGGCCGAGGCGCGCGCCGCGGCGCAGCAGCAGTTCGCGCAGCTGGACCGCAACCACGACGGGCAGATCAGCGAGGCCGAGTTTGTCGAGTCGCGCGTCGCCCGCTTCAACACCGCCGACGGCGATGGCGACGGCAAGCTGACGCGCGCGGAACTGCGCGCGCAGCTGATGAGCCGGCGCCAGCGCTGAAGCATCGGTATTGGTATTGGCCGCCTTTGGCCGTTTTTCACTTTCTTGCAGGAGTATCACCATGAATCAGTCCAAGCATCCTTCGTTTCGTCGCTCCGCCACGCTCATGCTCGCTGCCCTCGGTCTGACGCTGCTCGTCGCACCGCTGGCCTCGGAGGCGCGCGAGCGCACGCGTTCAGCCCATGTCAGCGGTCCGCAAGGGAAAACGGCGACACGCGACGTGCACGTACAGGCCGGCAACGGCCAGCGCGCGGCGACGCGCGATGTGCAAGGGCCCAATGGCGGCTCGCGCAGCGTCGAGCGCGGCTACGACCGCGAGACCGGCCAGGCTTATCACGAGGTGACGACCACCGCACCGTCCGGCCAGACGCAGACGCGCAGCGGCAGCACCAGCTGGGGCGACGGCGCCTATCAGCACAGCGGCAGCGCCACCGGCTTCAACGGCCAGAGCTACAGCAGCAGCGCGCAGGGCAGCTACGGCGACGGCAGCTACAGCCGCTCGCGCAGCGTCAGCGGCCCGGCCGGCACGGCGACGACGCAGGCCAGCGGCAGCTATGACCCGGCCACCGGCACCGCGACGCGGCAACTCGACAAGAGCGGCCCCAACGGCGGCTCGATCTCGCGCAGCGCCGACGTGACGCGCGGCGGCAACTGAGGCGCAGCGGCCCGGCGCCACGGCGCCGGGCCGCTCACCGACGAGATTTACGATGCAGATGCTCTCTCACTTCGATTTTTCGCAGCGCGGTCCGGCACTGCTGCTGCTGTTGTTACGGGTACTCCGGAAAGCGGCGGCGTTATGCCCGCCGGTGTTCCGAGAATCAAGGCCGACTTCCGCGGCGACGGGCTGACGACGGCTAATCGTCGTCCGCTTCGATCTCGTCGCCGTCCTCGTCGAAGTCCGGTTCGTTGGCGGCGTCCGCGCCCGGGGTCTTCCCATCGCCCCAGTCCGCGGAGTTCAGCGCGGCCTTCAGGACCTG
>CBINNP010000070.1:0-14183 GCA_966252075.1 uncultured Solimonas sp. | reverse complement strand
GATTGTCACTGTCTTGCCGAGTTCCTCGCAGTAAGCGTGAGTGATCCTAATCACGGGATGCTTCGAAGGTTAAGCTCTGACAGGAGGAAACAGGCCGAAACGGCCGTTCCCCAGTTCGCCGCTAAAGAACGTTGTAGAAACCGCAACATCAGACGGGGGGTCAACGTTTTCGAGGATCAGGAATTGAACGTCCTTGAGGCTATGCAGATGTTCAAAAAATTTGTGCCGCAGCCCAGAAGCTCTTAGTGCCTTCTCCTCGTCTTCAATCGGTTCAAATTTCGCGTTCTTTTCAGGTTCTCGATACGTAAGCAAAGGTGTATCGAGAACGAGGAAGCCGGGGTGCGGAAGACCCTTTTCCCTACAGTGGATCAATAAGCCGACATTAAATGCGGCATGAAGCAGCGCGCGCACACCTTTGCCATTGGCTGTACGAATTTTTCCGTTGAGACGGATATCCAATGCTTCCAAATCGAACGAAACCGCGACATTACCAGGGTAGCCCCAGTCGCTCAGCACCCCTTGAATGGCTTGTGCTAAGTCATGACCAGCCGGACCGCTTGGCCCCAGCATCAGTTTGAGCGACTTCGGTGCCGACGCACTTTCGGTAAGCAACGTTTGCTTTCGGGCAACCCACCGCGACTTATCTTGCATCAGATCAATTCGGCCAGATACTTCTCGGCGACGGATACTCAGTGATTCGTAGGCGCTCCGCATCGAAGCCTCTTGAGGGCGCACCAAATCCAGTTGCTGTTCAACTCTTCGCAGTTCGATCAGCAACTCTTCTCGATGAGCGGCCTTCCCCCTGACCTCAGCTTGAAGCGATTCACTAGTTGAGGCTAGAAGAGTCTGATCACGCGTGATCTTCGCAATCTCCAGCTTTGCGGCATCGTAGGTTGCCTGAGCTTCGGCTACACCATGATCGTGGTGCTGATGCTCTGGCATGGCTCCGCACAAGGGGCATGGTCGCGAAGTCATCGCCAAAAGAACCACACCGCCTTCTTCGATCAAAGCCAAACGCATGAGATCGGTCTGATACACCTGACTCAGTTCAGTAAATCGGGCAATGGAGAGATGTAGTTCACCGACCTCTCGTGTCTCGGCGTCAATCGCATCTCGTGTCGCCCTACGTACCGCCGTAAGTCTGTCGACTTCGGCTTGCCGCTCCTTCATTTGCTCCTCAAGATCCTCCAACTCGTTGTCGAGATTCTCCAACTGTCCGGCGAGCTGTTCCAACCCAGGTCCCTCGGCGCCTAGACTTTCCTCGATCCGAGCCAGCATCTCGTCAACGAATTCAACCTTGCCACTCACTCGAGCTTTGCTGATCTTTGGATCGACCATCGCGACAATCGCCGAATCATCAACTCCAGTCAGAAATGCTTTGAAAATACTGCGCTCTGATGCCTCGCGACGGTTATTGCTGAAAGCTGGGCCGTCCGTCGACAACATCGCCCCTTCTTTAACAAGGGCAAACGGAGCGACGCTGCGGAACGTGAATGAGTTCTTCTCACCAGTTGTGCTCTTCTTTACCACTTCGAGAGCTTCAAATCCGAGAAGATCGAGAAGGAGTGCAGAGAGATTTGCCTCTCGATTCTTGCCACTGTGCTTGGCAGCCAACTTGCGTGGTTGCACGTCGCTTGGCTTCGCAAAGTGCAGCCCCGTGAAGAGCTGAAGATTTCCGCCAGCGACACCACGGCTCAGTGTGACATCCCCGAGACCAGGCAACGTCATCCCCAGCATTACATCTTCATAGCTCGCAAGCTGCTCTATGTCTTTCGAAAGTGGATCACCAGCGCCAAGCATGAAGTCGATTGCATCGACGGTGAATGACTTCCCGGTATTCGAGGCGCCATAGACAACATTCACTCCATCTTCGAGCTTCAGAACAGCAGGCTCAATGCCTTTTCCTGCGAATGCCAAGTGACGAAGAACGATACGGCGAATCATGGCCGTTGACCTGGTTGCTCGCTGGCGACGAACTCAGCGCGGTAGCCGATGTGAGCCTCGACAAAGAGTTCTATCTCGCGAGGTGCCATGATGGCGAATGTCTCCTTGAGCCACTGCGCGCGCGCTTTCAGCCCGGCACTGTATTCCGACGCCAATGCATCGACAAAGATTGGTGCATCATCGGTTGCGACATAGCTCAATCCTTGATCAGTGCTAACCTGCTCGATCAGATGAGCCCGTTGCATCAGGCCAAGGCTTTGATGGATCGTCTCTCGCCGTACGGCCAGTTCTCCGCCGCGCGCCGCAATGGCAGGGTGTAGGCTTTCAGGCCCCCCAACATCGGCACTGTGCACTACCAGATGGTCAAAGCACGTTAGTTCCTTGATATCGCATTGCCGTGGATGCAACGCATCCAGGATGATGAGTTGGCGAATTCCCGTCTCTAGTATGCTGTTGAAGATCCGCGGCCGAGCGTGATTCATTAGCTCTTCCATGTCAGTTCATCCGTATTCACGAGGTGATGACAAACGCCTTGTTTCGCCCTAACTCCAGCATGCTTACCCAAGACGTCCGACATTGGTAGAAGCCCGGCTTTCTCCGTTACTTCGTCAACACGCTCCAACGAGTCCGGCGTCGCCCTGTCGAATGCATTCTGGACACCACTGAGGACGTCTTGCTCAAACCGCTCAACATATCCGGTCGGCGTATTATCGCGATAGTGCCGTTTGAATGAGTCTGCCTCAAAGTACCTCACAAACTGATCGCGTAGATGTCGTCCAAATTTTGGGTGCGCATTGGCCGCGAAGCGATCTGTAACGGTTGCATCCTTGGCTCCATATAATGAAACCAGTTGATGGGCAAATTTCACGTTGTCCTTTGCCCAATCAGGTGGCTTTCCAGAATCGGCCACCGGTGGCGGGCCAGGATCAATACCAAAGCACTCTACTAGTGCAGGTTTGATGTGTGGATCCAGCAACAGTTTACGAACGTCTATTGCATCGACGTATTCAAATTTAAACTGTTCGACCTTGGCTTCAATCAGTTGATCAAACGGCACCTCATTAACTTGAATCGTCTTAGAGCACGATTTATTCCAGTCGGCGATCAATCTCGCTTTGAGCTTGGACGGGGTCGCCAGAAGATTCTGCGCTGCGCGATCAATCCCGCGCGGCGCCACAAAATAAAAGCGTTCTGGAAGTTCGAAATTTCCTTGGGAACTGTAATAGAGAACCTTGCCCAGCTCCTTAAGAATTCCCGGCACACGCAGCACTTCGGATCGGAACTGCTTGCACTGATAGTTATGCCACTCGCCGTCTAGCTTCTGCGGAGTGCAATAGCCGACTACGTCGCGACCCATGTCTCCAGCACCTGAAAAATGCTCGGCACTTACATACACGGTCTTCTTTTTATCCAGCCAGCGATTGACAAACACTTCGAGTTCAGCATCCGACATCGCAAAAATCTGCGGCGCATAGTCAATTGCCATAGTGCAGGGGCCCCCACCCCCATTTGGGTATCAGACTATTGCATGTTTAGATTCAACTGGCTTGAGAGCCACTGCCACGGTATCGAGCACATTTGGCGAGAGATGGACTGACCGCAGCCCCCAGAAGCCGGTGATCGGCCATCCACTTCCGCCGATGTGACTTACATCACAGTTGAATCTCCATCAAGACTCCGATTGTCGCCCCCTATAATTCCCATCGTCTGGATAGAGGGGGCCTCTCCATCGACAATCGCAATCATAACGCTGACATTCCGGAGTGCTGAACGTTGACACTCCCAACCTAGTAACTGGACTTGGAGGCACTGTGCAGATTGCGCGGGTTTCAATCAAGAATTTCCGAGGCGTCCTGGCCGGGCAGATATTGCTGCCAGCTCATGCCGTTCTGGTTGGGGACAACAACATCGGGAAATCGACCATCCTTGAGGCGATTGATCTCGTACTAGGCCCAGAACGCCTTAACCGACGACCACCGATTGATGAACATGATTTTCATGCCGGGCTATATGTAGACGCCGATGGCAATCCGGTCGGCATCGAAAGCGAAGTGGTCATAGTCAATCTGAGTGCCGACCAGCTACGCCACTTTCGAGATCACTTGGAGTGGTGGAAGCTCGATGAGAATCAGCTGATCTCAACACCACCACCGGAAGAGACTGACGCGCCAAATGTCGTGCCCGCTCTGCGAGTGGTATTCGAGGGCCATTACGACAAAGAAGAGGATGACTTTGCCGGCGCCACCTATTTCGCCTCGCCCAAGAAAGAAGACGGGAGCCGCGACGTCTTTAGAACGCCCGATAAGCGCCTTTGCGGCTTCCTTTATCTGCGAACCTTGAGAACCGGCAGTCGAGCACTCAGCCTTGAGAAAGGCTCTCTGCTCGACATAATCCTGAAGCTGCAGGACAAGCAATTACGGATGTGGGAAAGTGTGCTGGCGGAACTGCGCGTGCTTCCGGTAGCAGAAAACGAGGAGCTTGGCATTAAAGGCATCTTATCGGCTGTGCAAGATGCCGTTCGTGAGTTCGTGCCGGCCGAATGGGCCAACAACCCCCACATGCGCGTCTCAGATCTGACCCGTGAAGCGCTACGCAAGTCGTTGACAGTTTTTATGGGTACAGGCAGCCGGCAGGCAGATGGGGTCGAGTATGCCGCCCCCTTCCAGCACCAAGGAACCGGGACGATTAACACCTTAGTCTTGTCGCTGCTTTCGATGATTGCTGAGCTAAAAAGCAATGTTATTTTTGCAATGGAAGAGCCCGAAATCGCGATTCCGCCTCATGCGCAGAAGCGAATCATTGAGAGTGTCCAAGCTAAATCGGCCCAGGCCATCTTCACATCTCACTCTCCATATGTACTGGAAGAGTTCCCGCCCCATCAGGTCATCGTACTGCAGCGTGATGGAGGAGTGATCAACGCAATCCCAGCATTGTCGCCTGTAAAGCCGAAACGATACAAAGAAGAGTTTCGGCGCAGATTCTGTGAAACCCTATTGGCGCGTCGGGTGTTGATCGTCGAGGGAAAAACAGAGTACGACGCCTTTCCCGCGGCAGCCAAGCGGCTTCGAGATCTGCATCCGAACGAGTTTCGGTCACTCGACTCGTTAGGCATCGCCGTGATCAATGCTGAGACTGATTCACAGATCGCAATACTCGGCAACTACTTCCGCGCGTTAGGTAAGACTGTCTTCGCCATTTATGACCACCAAGTAGAGCCTCAAAGATCGCAAATCGAGGCTGCCATCGACCATCGGTACGAAGGGCCAGGACACGGGTTTGAGACAACGCTGCTACAGGGCGTTGCTTCTAATGTCTTGCTTCGCTTTGCTGAAGATTTGCTTCAAAGCCATGAATGGCCGAGTCACATTGCGCCTCCGATCACCAGAGCAGTACCGCCGGTGCTCATCCCACAGATGTTGCCTTATCTAAAATGGGCAAAAGGCACGGGTGCGGCTGCAGATCTGCTAATGGGGTGCACGCGTGATGAAATGCCACGTTACGTTGTCGATACGTTAGCTGCAATCAACGCCATCTGCGAACCTCCACCTCTGCAGCCAGCTGCAGAGGTTGTACGCCCGTTAGCGTTATAAATCGACGGCTGCCGTGGCTGAAGTAAAAGAGCTATCACAAAAGCGCAAGGACCTCCTTGCAGCCGACGGCAACCTGCTTGTCCTCGGTGGCCCGGGTTCAGGAAAGACGACGATTGCCCTGTTGAAGGCTGCGGCGGAGACGGCAAAAGGAGGAATGCTGCTTGGTCAAAAAATTCTGTTCCTGAGCTTCGCGAGAGCCACGATAACTCGAGTGGCACAGCATGCCGATAAGCTCATCGGCAAGGATGCCAAGGAGCATCTCGAGATAAACACGTATCACGGGTTCACATGGAATCTCCTCCGGAGCCACGGGTACCTCCTTTGCGACCGCGGGATGATCGAGCTAATGCCGCCCCCACAAGCTGCGGCTCACCTTGCCGGTTTTACAGAGAAAGCAGCAAGGGAGTTCGAGAAACGTCGATTGTTTAACGAAGACGGTGTCCTGCACTTTGATCTTTTCGCTGAGATCGCGGCGCAATTGTTGACGCGAAGCGCAGCCTTGCAGCGCATCGTGGGTGACGCCTACCCACTAATTATTTTGGATGAATTTCAGGATACCAATGCATCTGAGTGGGCTTTCATCAAAGCACTCGGATCGAGCAGTCGTTTGATCGCCCTGGCCGATGACGATCAGCGTATTTATGAATTTCGTGGCGCAGACCCGAAGCGAATCGGAGAGTTTGCCGATGCGTATAGACATCAAGTGTTCGATTTCGCCGAGGAGAACCACCGAAGTGATGGCAAGGATATTGTCATCTTTGGCAATGACCTTATCCGTGGCAAAAATAAAGGAAAATCTTATACCGATGTGACCGTATCGACCTACGGTTTCTACCGAAATCGGCATCCGCTTTATGCATTAAAGACAACAGTTTTGAGTCGCATGAGAGCAGCGATCAAAGCAGATGGCGATGATTGGTCGTTGGCCGTTCTGGTGCCTACCAAGAGACTGATGCTTCAGGCCTCTGAGTACTTAAGTGCCAGCATAGATGGGTTGCCGCCGCTGGGGCATGACGTAGCGCTCGATGCTGAGGCTCCAGCGCTTGCAGCCGGATTCATTGCCTTGCTGCTCGAGGGCGGCACCGTTGCCGACTTATCTCCTCGATTAATCAGCAATCTGTGCCAGCACATTCGTGGGCGTCGAGGTAGTGCGCCCACGCCACAGGGAGATCTGACACTCGTAGGGGCATTGGATACCTATCTGCAATCCGGATCTGTACGTGGCGCTAGACGCCAACGAATTGTTTCAGGCGCGACGGGCATCGCAGCGGCTCGAGAAGCATTAATGCTCACTGGTAGTCCTGAAGTCGATTGGTCAACAGTGAGGCGCCTCCTAGCCGAATCGGGAGTTGATGAGTACCAACAGATCGCCGAAGACGCGAGGTACCTTCGTCTACTACATAGAGGCGCCACGCTGCGATCACGATTAAGCGAAATCTGGAGGCGGCATGGGAGCTATCTGGGCGCCTCGAATGCCGTGCGTGATGCGCTGCTACAGGAACACTTCTCCGCAAGCGTGAAAGATTGGCGTGGCATCCATGTCATGACAATCCATAAATCGAAGGGAAAAGAGTTCTCGGAAGTTATTGTTTATGAGGGAATTTATGGAGATCGAATAGTTCGAGCCAATGCGACCGCCAATGAAGTCTCGCAGGCTACGCTGGCACTTAGGGTTGCAGTGACCCGAGCAATCAACCACGCGACGATCGTCACGCCGAAGAGCGACTCGTGCCCGCTTCTATAACCCACTTCTATCTTGCGTTCCGCTCTCTGACCAACCGTAGCGAGCAAATCGACTAGTCATCCTCCTGATCGGGCTCCCCCGGCTTTTCGGGGACGCACTTTATTGTCCGGGTCAGGGACTGACTTTATTGTCCGGGGACCGACTTTATTGTCCGTTTACACGCGCCGGCGACGGCCCGCATGCGCGAGCAGGAATTCCATCTGGTCGGCAAGAATGCGGCGATTGGACAGGATCAGGTACTCGGCCAGATTCGGCGTGTACGGCACCGCCAGCAGGCGCATATTGGCCTCCTCAGGCGTGCGGTCGTCCTTGCGCTGGTTGCAGTGCCGGCAGGCGGTCACGCAGTTCTCCCAGGCCGAGGCCCCGCCGCGCGAGGCCGGCATCACGTGATCACGCGTCAGCAGATGCTGCGGAAACTGCTCGCCGCAGTACAGGCACAGATTGCGATCTCGCTGGAACAGCGTGCGATTGGTCAGCAGCGGGATCCCGCGCACGTGGCGCCGGGAGCGGTCGGCGACGGCGATGATCGAGCCGATCTCGAAACGCGACTGCTGGCCGGTGGTGGCATTGATGCCGCCGCGGATCAGGAAGCGCTCATCCCCGGCTTCCCAGCGCACGCGCCCGCGCGCGTAGAGGGTTACCGCTACGTGCCAGTGAATCCAGGAAACCGGTATACCGCCGGAGTCCACTTTGAGGATGGCCGGGATGTTGTCCATCACCATAAATTTCGTATCCGATCGCCGCGTTGCACGCAGGCCTTGACATCCAACACGAAAAACATGACAGCAACAGGAACATAGCCCGCACCCTGCGTTCGTGCAAGGCGCGCCAGCTGCGCGGGCGGACGCCTGACGGTGGTCAAGGCGAGCCCCTGGCAACTCCGTCGATGCTTGAACGGCGGCGTACCGCCCGCATGTGGGAAGGCATCCCAAGACTGCCTCCTGACCGAGGATCGAACCGATGCGAATGGACAAGTTGACGAGCCGTTTCCAGCAGGCCCTGGCCGATGCGCAATCGCTGGCCGTAGGCCGAGACCATACGGCGATCGAGCCGCAGCACCTGCTGCAAGCGCTGCTCGACCAGGATGGCGGCTCGACACTGCCGCTATTGCAGAACGCCGGCGTCAACACCGACCTGCTGCGCAGCAAGCTGGCGCAGGCCGTCGAGCGGCTGCCCCGGCTCAAGCAGGCCACCGGCGAGGTCAATATCTCGCAGGAGCTGGCCCGGCTGCTCAACCTCAGCGACAAGCTGGCGCAGCAGCGCAAGGATCAGTTCATCTCCACCGAGCTGTTCGTGCTGGCGGCGATTGACGACAAGGGCGCCACCGGCGAGGCGCTGCGCGCCGCCGGAGGCCGCAAGGAGCTACTGGAAAAGGCGATCGAGGCGATCCGCGGCGGTGCCAAGGTGGACTCCGCCAATGCCGAGGAAAACCGTCAGGCGCTGGAGAAGTACACGATCGACCTCACCGAGCGGGCGCGCTCCGGCAAGCTGGACCCCGTGATCGGCCGCGACGAGGAAATCCGCCGCGTGATCCAGGTGCTGAGCCGCCGCACCAAAAACAATCCGGCGCTGATCGGCGAGCCGGGCGTCGGCAAGACGGCGATCGCCGAAGGTCTGGCGCAGCGCATCGTCAACGGCGAGGTGCCGGAATCGCTGAAGAACAAGCGGCTGCTGTCGCTGGACCTCGGCAGCCTGATCGCCGGCGCCAAGTTCCGCGGCGAGTTCGAGGAACGGCTGAAGGCCGTGCTGACCGATCTGGCCAAGCACGAAGGCAACATCATCCTGTTCATCGACGAGATCCACACCCTGGTCGGCGCCGGCAAGGCCGAGGGCGCGATGGACGCCGGCAACATGCTCAAGCCGGCGCTGGCGCGCGGCGAGCTGCATTGTGTCGGCGCGACCACGCTCGACGAGTACCGCAAGTACATCGAGAAGGACGCGGCGCTGGAGCGGCGTTTCCAGAAGGTGCTGGTCGGCGAGCCGAGCGTCGAGGACACCATCGCGATCCTGCGCGGCCTCAAGGAGCGCTACGAGCTGCATCACAAGGTCGACATCACCGACAGCGCGCTGATCGCCGCCGCCAAGCTCAGCCACCGCTACATCACCGACCGCAATCTGCCGGACAAGGCGATCGATCTGGTCGATGAGGCCGCGTCGCGGATCAGTATCGAGATCGACTCCAAGCCGGAGGCGCTGGACCGCCTGCACCGCCGGCTGATCCAGCTGAAGATCGAGCGCGAGGCGCTGAAGAAGGAAGACGACGAAGGCGCCAAGAAGTCGCTCGCCGCGCTGGAAGACGAGATCAACAAGCTCGAACGCGAGTACGCCGACCTCGAAGAAAAGTGGAAGGCGGAAAAGGCCTCGGTCGAAGGCAGTGCCGGCATCAAGGAAGAACTCGATCGCGCGCGTATCGAGCTGGAAGGCGCGCGCCGCGGCGGCGATCTGGCGCGCATGGCCGAGCTGCAGTACGGCAAGATTCCCGAGCTGGAGAAGCGCCTCGCGCAGGCGCCGACCAGCAGCGCCACGCCGCAGAAGTTCGAGCTGCTGCGTACCAGCGTCGGCGAGGACGAGATCGCCGAGATCGTCGCGCGCTGGACCGGCATCCCGGTGTCCAAGCTGCTCGAAGGCGAGCGCGAGAAACTGCTGCGCATGGAAGACGCGCTGCACGAGCGCGTGATCTCGCAGGATGAGGCGATCAGCGCCGTCTCCAACGCGATCCGCCGCTCGCGCGCCGGCCTGTCCGACCCCAACCGGCCGATCGGCTCGTTCCTGTTCCTCGGCCCCACCGGCGTCGGCAAGACCGAGCTGTGCAAGGCGCTGGCGAACTTCCTGTTCGACAGCACCGACGCCATGGTGCGCATCGACATGAGCGAGTTCATGGAGCGCCACTCGGTGAGCCGCCTGATCGGTGCGCCGCCGGGCTATGTCGGCTATGACGAAGGCGGCTATCTGACCGAGGCCGTGCGTCGCCGTCCGTACTCGGTGATCCTGATGGACGAGGTCGAGAAGGCGCACCCGGAAGTCTTCAACATCCTGCTGCAGGTGCTCGACGACGGCCGCCTGACCGATGGCCAGGGCCGCACCGTCGACTTCCGCAATACCGTGGTGGTGATGACTTCCAACCTGGGCAGCTCGCTGATCCAGGAGATGATGAGCAAGGACAGCGCGGTGCGTGGCGATTACGACGCCATCAAGGAAGCGGTGATGGGCGTGGTCGGCCAGCACTTCCGGCCGGAATTCATCAACCGCATCGACGAGGCCGTGGTGTTCCACCCGCTCGGCTCGGCGCAGATCCGCTCGATTGCCAAGATCCAGACGCAGCATGTCGTGCAGCGGCTGGCGGAGCGCAGCATCACGCTGGGCTTCAGCGACGCCGCGCTCGACCGCCTGGCCGAAGCCGGCTTCGACCCGATCTACGGCGCGCGGCCGCTGAAGCGCTCGATCCAGGCTCTGGTCGAGAACCCGCTGGCGCGGCTGATTCTCGACGGCCATTTCGCTGCCGGTGACAGCGTGCAGGTTGATGTGAAGAATGGCGCTCTGAGTTTTGACAAGCTGGGTTTCGACAAGGGCTGAGCGACACGATGGCGACGATGCGCGCGGTGGGTTACACGAAGAACGGTCCCGTGGACGCCGCCGATGCGCTCGTCGATTTCACGCTGCCCATTCCCGAGCCCGGCGCGCGCGACCTGCGCGTGAAGGTCGCGGCGGTGTCGGTCAACCCGATCGACACCAAGCAGCGCCGCAACATCGCGCCGCCGGCCGGCACGACGCGCGTACTCGGCTTCGACGCCGCCGGCGTCGTCGATGCGGTCGGCAGCCAGGTCCGCCACTTCAAGCCGGGCGATCGCGTTTTCTACGCCGGCGCGATCCAGCGGCCCGGCTCCAATGCCGAGTACCAGTGCGTCGACGAGCGCATCGTCGGCCACATGCCGACGACGCTGGGCTTCGCGCAGGCCGCCGCGGTGCCGCTGACCGCAGTGACCTCGTGGGAATTGCTGTTCGACCGCCTGCAGCTGCCGCGCGACGACGCGTCCGTGCGCCTGCTGATCATCGGCGGCGGCGGCGGTGTCGGCTCGCTGGCGACGCAGCTCGCACGGCAGCTGACGCGGGCACAGGTGATCACCACCGCCTCGCGCGACGAAAGCCGCGCCTGGAGCCTGCAGCTCGGCGCGCACGCCGTGCTCGATCACCGCCAGCCGCTCGACGCGCAACTGCGCGCCGCCGGCATCGACGCCGTCACGCACGTGCTCAGCACCACGCAGACGCACCAGCACTGGCCGGCGATCATCGAGGCGATGGCGCCGCAGGGCCGCGTCGCGCTGATCGACGATCCCGAGCTGTTCGATTTCCGTCTGGCCAAGCGCAAGAGCGTGTCGATCCACTGGGAATCAATGTTCACGCGCAGCATGTACGAGACGCCGGACATGGCGCGCCAGCACGAGATCCTCGAAGAGGTCGCGCAGCTGCTCGATGCCGGCAAGCTGCGCACGACGCTGAACGCCGAACTCGGTGTCATCGACGCACGCAATCTGCTGGCCGCGCATGCGCAGATCGAAAGCGGCCACACGCACGGCAAGCTGGTGCTCAGCGGCTTCGCGGCGTAGCGCCCTTCGCCGGCGCCGTTGCGGATCGCGCGGACCTCAAACGTCTGCGTGATACGATAACGATTCTCATCTTTGCCGATCACCCCGATGCGTCTGCCCGAGCTGTCCCGCAATCAATCCGCCATCGTCCTCGCGGTGGAGGATGCACAGCCCGGCGACTCCATCGCCCGGCGCCTGCGCGACCTCGGCTTCGTCAACGGCGAGTCCATCCGTATGGTCACCCGCGGCCCGGTCGGCGGCGAGCCGCTGCTGGTGCAGATCGGCTACACGCGCTTTGCCCTGCGCCGCGCCGAGGCGCAGCGCGTCAGCGTCCAGCTGACGGAGCCGGCATGAGCACCGCCGCGCTGCGCGTTGCCCTGGTCGGCAACCCCAATTGCGGCAAGACCGCCCTGTTCAACCTGCTGACCGGTTCGCGGCAGAAGGTGGCCAACTACGCCGGCGTCACCGTCGAGCGCAAGGAAGGCCGCCTCACCACGCCGTCCGGCCGCGTGCTGCAGGTGCTCGACCTGCCCGGCACGTACAGCCTCGACGCCACCAGTCCGGACGAGATGGTCACGCGCGACGTCTGCTATGGACGCTACCCGGGCGAGGCGCGTCCCGACCTGCTGGTCTGCGTGGTCGACGCCACCAACCTGCGCCTGCACCTGCGCTTCGCGCTGGAGGTCCGCCGGCTCGGCCTGCCGATGGTGCTGACGCTGAACATGATGGACGCGGCGCGCCGCCGCGGCATCCACATCGACGTCGCCAGGCTGTCGGCCGGACTCGGCATCGAGGTGGTCGAAACCGTTGCGGTCCGCCGCAATGGCGCCGCCGAGCTGATCGCGCGGCTCGACACGCATGCTCTCCCCGCGCCGCCGGCCGCCGTCGCCGTCGACGCCGATCTGCACGCCGAAGTGCGCGAACTGCTGGCCGCCGCCGTCACCGTGCCGCGCCGCACCGCGCAGATCGACGACGCCCTCGACGCGGTGGCGCTGCACCCGGTCGGCGGCCTGGCGATCCTGGCGCTGCTGATGTTCCTGATCTTCCAGGCGGTGTTCTCGTGGGCCGCACCGCTGATGGACGGCATCGAGGCCGGCGTCGGCCTGCTGTCGGAGGCGGTCACGGGCGCCCTGCCGGAGGGCGTGCTCAAGAGCCTGCTGGTCGACGGCATCTTCGCCGGCCTCGGCGGCGTGCTGGTGTTCCTGCCGCAGATCCTGATCCTGTTCCTGTTCATCCTGATTCTCGAAGAATCCGGCTACCTGCCGCGCGCCGCCTTCCTGCTCGACCGCCTGATGTTCAGCGCCGGCCTCACCGGCCGCGCCTTCATCCCGCTGCTGTCGAGCTTTGCCTGCGCGATCCCCGGCATCATGGCGACGCGCAGCATCCAGGACCCGCGCGATCGCCTCACCACGATCCTCGTCGCACCGCTGATGACCTGCTCGGCGCGGCTGCCGGTGTACGCGCTGCTGATCGCCGCGTTCATTCCGCAGCGTGAGGTCTGGAGCCTGTTCAATCTGCAGGGCATCGTCCTGTTCGCCTTGTATTTCGCCGGCATCTTCAGCGCGCTGGCCGTGGCCTGGGTGATGCAGTGGCTGCGCCGTGACAAGAGCGAGCACGCGCTGCTGATGGAGCTGCCCTCGTACCGGCTGCCGAATCCGCGCGATGTGCTGATCGGCCTGAAGGAACGCGCGATGATCTTCCTCAAGCGCGTCGGCGGTGTGATCCTGGCACTGACCGTGCTGCTGTGGTTCCTCGCCAGCTTTCCCGCGCCGCCGGCGGATGCGACGCTGCCGCCGATCGATTACAGCCTGGCCGGCATGATCGGCCACTGGATGCAGCCGATCTTCGCGCCGATCGGCTTCGGCTGGGAGATCTGCATCGCGCTGATTCCGGGCCTGGCCGCGCGCGAAGTCGCCGTCGCCGCGCTCGGCACGGTCTACGCGATGTCCGGCGGCGAGGATGCCGTCACCGAGCAGCTGGGCACCCTGATTGCGAACCAGTGGTCGATGGCCACTGCCCTGTCCCTGCTCGCCTGGTACGTGTTTGCGCCGCAATGCCTGTCGACGCTGGCGGTGATCCGCCGCGAGACCGCATCGTGGCGCATGGCGGGCCTGGCGGCCGCCTATTTGTTCGCGCTGGCGTACCTGGCGTCGCTGGCCACTTTCCAGATCGCGGAGGCTTTGTCATGAGCGCTTACCACTTGCTGGAAATCACCATCGTCGGTGCCGCTGTGGCGTTCAGCCTGTGGAAGATCGCGCAGCGCCTGCTGCCGGCCCTGCGGCGCGGCAAGCCGGCGACCGCCGGTGCTTGTTCGTCCTGCGA
>CBINNP010000069.1:0-14199 GCA_966252075.1 uncultured Solimonas sp. | reverse complement strand
TGATCCTGACGATGACGCTGGTGATGATGACGGGCCTGGCAATCACCCGCGAGCGCGAACGCGGCACCATGGAAAACCTGCTGGCGATGCCGGTGCGGCCGCTGGAGGTGATGAGCGGCAAGATCGTGCCGTACATCGCGATCGGTCTGGTGCAGGCCAGCATCATCCTGCTCGCCGCGCATTTCGTGTTTGGCGTGCCGTTCGCCGGCAGCGTGCTGGCGGTCTATCTCGGCGCGCTGCTGTTCATCGCGGCCAATCTCACGGTCGGCATCACGCTGTCGTCGCTGGCGCAAAACCAGCTGCAGGCGATGCAGCTGACGATGTTCTACTTCCTGCCGAACATCCTGCTGTCCGGTTTCATGTTCCCGTTCGCCGGCATGCCGGTCTGGGCGCGGGCCCTGGGCGAGCTGCTGCCGCTGACCCATTTCAACCGGCTGATCCGCGGCATCGTCCTCAAGGGCAGCGGCTGGGTGGAACTGTGGCCGCAGATCTGGCCGATGCTGCTGTTCACCGCCGTCGTCATGGGCGTGGCCTTGCGCTTCTATCGGCGTACGCTGGATTGAGTCATCCGCCAGGTGGCTCTTGAAAACCGCGCGCCATGGCCCTAAAAGGCCGGCTCCCCGATTGAAAACAAAAGGATGGCGAGAACCCATGAGCGCCGAGCAGCGTGCCGAGAAACGTGAGTTCCAGACCGAGGTGCGCGACCTGCTGCACCTGATGATCCACTCGCTGTATTCCAACCAGGAGATCTTCCTGCGCGAGCTGATCTCCAATGCCTCCGATGCCTGCGACAAGCTGCGCTTCGAGGCCATCGACAAGCCGGAGCTGCTCGGTGGCGACGAACTGGCCGTCGAACTGTCGATCGACAAGGCCGCGGGCACGCTGACGATCAAGGACAACGGCATCGGCATGTCGCGCGACGAGGCGGCTGCCAATCTCGGCACCATCGCCCGTTCCGGCACCCGCAAGTTCCTCGATACGCTGTCCGGCGACCAGAAGAAGGATTCGCAGCTGATCGGCCAGTTCGGCGTCGGCTTCTATTCGGCCTTCATCGTCGCCGACAAGGTCAGCGTGCTGTCCAGGCGCGCCGACGTCGAGGAGGCGGTGCGCTGGGAGTCCGACGGGCAGGGCGAGTTCACGCTCGAGCCCTCATTCAAGCTCGATCGCGGCACCGAGGTGATCCTGCACCTGCGCGAGGATGCCAGGGAATTTCTCGAACCGATGCGCATCTCCGGTCTGGTGCGCCGCTATTCCGACCACATTGGCCTGCCGATCAAGCTGCGCAACGAGCAGGGCGAGCTGGACACGCTCAACCAGGCGCGCGCGTTCTGGACGCGGCCCAAGTCCGAGCTCAAGGACGAGGACTACGCGCAGTTCTACGAACACCTCGCGCATGACTTCGAGCCGCCGCTGGCCTGGGCGCACCACAAGGTCGAAGGCACGCTCGAATACACCTCGCTGCTCTACATTCCGAAGCGCGCACTCTTCGATCTCTGGGACCGCGAGCAGAGCCGTGGCGTGCAGCTGTACGTCAAGCGTGTCTTCATCATGGACAAGGCGGCGGAGCTGCTGCCGGCTTACCTGCGCTTCGTGCGAGGCATCGTCGACACGCCGGATCTGCCGCTGAATGTTTCGCGCGAGATCCTGCAGGGCAACCGCACCGTCGACAAGATCAAGGCGGCGCTGGTCAAGCGCGTGCTGGACTTGCTCGATGATCTGGCAAAGAACAAGCCGGATGACTATGCGACGTTCTGGCAGACCTTCGGCAACGTGCTCAAGGAAGGCCTGGTCGAGGATCACGCCAATCGCGAGCGCATCGCCAAGCTCTGCCGTTTCGCGTCAACCCTCAGCACCGACAAGCAGGACGCCACGCTCGACGCCTACATCGAGCGCATGCCGGCCGAGCAGAAGGCGATCTACTACATCACCGCCGATACGCTGGCGACGGCGCGTTCCAGCCCGCACCTGGAAGGTTTCAAGGCGCGCGGCTTCGAAGTGCTGCTGCTGACCGACCGCATCGACGAGTGGGTCGTCGGCCATCTGCGCGAGTATGGCGGCAAGACACTGGAATCGGTGGCGCGCGCTTCCAAGGATCTGGAATCGGCGATCGAGACGCCGGAGAAGGCGCAGCTCGAAGGCGAGTTCAAGGAGCTGCTGGAGCGGCTGCAGGCGGCGCTCGGCGATCGCGTCGAATCCGTGCGCCTGTCATCGCGGCTTACCGAGTCGCCGTCATGCCTGGTCGCCGGCGAACACGCGATGTCGCGGCGCATGGAGGAACTGCTGCGCCGTGCCGGCGAAGCCGCGCCGGGCGCGCGGCCGATCCTGGAGATCAACGCCAAGCATCCGCTGGTCGAAAAGCTGCGCGACGCCGGCAGCGACGAGGCCTTCAGTGACCTCGGCGAGCTGGTCTACGGTCAGGCGGTGCTCGCCGAAGGCGGCCAGCTCGACGACCCGGCCGGCTTCGTGCGCCGCCTCAACAAGCTGCTGCTCGGCGGCCCAAGCACGTCGGGCGAAGGTTCCAGCCGCATCATCATCGGCTGAGCCGCCCGCAGCGCTGGTGTACAAGGCCCGCTGCCGATCCGCGCATGGATCGGCAGCGGGCTTTTGCCGTAGGTTTCGGCTCTGGTACGGCCAAGGACTCGGAATGCACGACAGGCTCGGATGCGTGCGGTGCTTTGTTTTCAGCTGCATCTTGCTGTGCGGCGGCTTTGCGCCGCCGCTGGCCGCGCAGACCGGCGTCGAGCCGATCATCGCCGCGCGGGCGGCGCCGCTGCGCGCCAGCGCCGCCGGCAAGCTGGATACCGTGCCCGGCGGCCCGGCGGCGCTGGGGTTCGATGAGGCCGTCGCCCTGTTCTACGGCGCCCGCGGCGACCGGCCGGCGTGGACCGAGCCGCGGCGCCGTGCGGCGCTGCTCGAAGCCATGCAGTCCGTCTATGACGATGGCTTGACGCCCGAGCACTATCACGTCGCCGAAATCGCCGCCGGCCCGCCACAGGGCCCGCCGCAGGCGCTGGCCGACTACGACTGGCTGATCACCCACAGCGCGATGCTGGCGCTGCTGCATTTGTACCGAGGCAAGGTCGAGCCGGCGACGCTGGATACGCACTGGAACTTCCAGCCGCGCGCGCTGGATCCGCGCCGCGGCCTGGAAGCCTTTGCGGCGGCGGTCGAGCAGGGCGAGTTCGCGCCCCTCTATACGCGTGCGCGGCCCAGTCACTGGCTGTATGCACGCCTGCGCGCGGCGCTGACGCGTCTGCATGCCATCGAGGTGGCGGCTGGCTGGCCGCAGATTGCCGCCGGAGCGGCGCTCAAGCCCGGCATGGAGGACGCGCGCGTCCCGCTGCTGCGGGCGCGCCTCGCGGCCCAGGGCGAGTCCCTGACCGCGGCGCCCGACAGCCTGCTCTACGACAGCGAACTCGAATCGGCGGTCAAGCGTTATCAGGCCGCGCAGTATCTCGATGCCGACGGCGTCATCGGTGCGCGCACGCTGGCGGTGCTGAATGTGCCGGTGGCCGCGCGGATCGCGCAGCTGCGCGCCAACCTCGAACGCGGCCGCTGGCAGCTGCATCGCAGCGGCGGCGATTTCGTGCTGGTCGACGTGGCCGGTTACAAGATCGCGCTGTACCGCGATGGCAAGCCGGTGTGGAACTCGCGCGTGCAGGTCGGCCAGCCGTATCGCAGCACGCCGATCTTCGAATCGGTGATCAACACCATCACTCTCAATCCGACCTGGACGGTGCCGCCGACGGTGCTCAGCAAGGACGTGTTGCCGAAGATCCGCAAGGACAGCGGCTACCTGAAGCGCAACCGCATTCGCGCACTCGACGCCGCCGGCCGCGAACTGGCGGCCGACGACATCGACTGGAACCGGCCGCGCGGCATCACGCTGCGCCAGGATGCCGGCCCCGGCAATGCGCTCGGCAGCGCGGCGCTGCGCTTTCCCAATGCCTACGCGGTCTATCTGCACGACACGCCGCACCAGGCGCTGTTCGCGCAGAGCCAACGCGCCTTCAGTTCGGGCTGCATCCGCGTGGAGCGCGCACTGGAGCTGGTGGAACTGCTGTTCGACGATCCGCGGAAATGGAACCGCGCAGCGATCGACGCCGCCGTGGCGACGGCCAGGACGCAGAACATCGCGCTGGCGCGCCCGGTGCCGATCCTGCTGGCGTACTGGACAGTCGATGTCGACGAGGCCGGCCGTCCGGCATTCAAGCCGGATATCTACGACCGCGATCCGGCGTTGATCGCCGCGCTGGACCGCCGGCCCTGAGCTGCGCCTACCGTCTTAAGGGGCTGAGCGCGGATACCGGCGCGCCGGCGCTGGCCAGGGTGTCGCGCCGCTCGCGCAGCGCTGCGCAGTTGAGATAGCGCGACTGCGCCAGCCAGCGCTGCTCCGGGTAGTACGAGAACAGCAGCTGGCCGTTCTTCATCGCGTCGATCAGCGGCCGCGCGATGCCGGCGCGCACCGCCGGGCAGCCCCAGCTGCGGCCGATGCGGCCCTGCTTGCGGCCAAGCGCGGCATTCACGTACGGCGCGCCGTGAATGACCAGCGCGCGGTCCATCGCGCGGTCGTTGAAGCCGGGCTCCAGGCCTTCCATGCGCAAGGAATAGCCATTGCTGCCGTCGTAGCTGCCGGCGGTGCGGAACAGGCCCAGGCTGGACTGCAGGCTGCCGTCACGGTTGGAGAAGCGCCGCGCCTGTGCCTCGCCGGTGTTCTTGCCGTGCGCAACCAGTTCGTGGAACAGCAGGCGGCGTGCGCGCAGATCGAAGATCCACAGTCGCGGCGTTGTCGACGGCAGCGAGTAATCGATCACCGCCAGTCGTGTCGCGCGGCCAAGGTCGCCGGCGGCGCGCGCGCAGTCCAGCGCATCGAGCGAGGCCTGCAGGACCTCCGGTGCGATGTCCGGCGCGGTCTGGCGCAGTGCGGCATAGAGGCCGGTGTCGAGGCTGTCCGGCGCCCGCAGGAGCGGGTCGGCGTCCGACAGGGAAGACACGAGCAAGGCACAGAGCGCGAGCGCCGCGCGGCCGGGCAGACGAAGCGACATCGGTTACGAGAGTCCTTGCGCCAGGCAGCGCATTCAGGAGCGGTATCGGGTCCATCGCGAAGATGACGCGGAGATGGACAGGCCGGACAGTTCGCATCGTAGCGATGCGCATCGCGGTGCGCCAAGACCGCTGGTCGGGCCGTGCGGCCGAACTCCCACCGTCGTCGAGCCAGGAGGGCTGATGCGTTTTCGATTGCGGGCATTCTGCATGTTGCTGGCCAGTCTGTCGGTGGGGAGTCATTCAGGCCTCGTTGCAGCGGCCGAAGCTGCGCCTTCGCAGCAGATCCGTGATTTCGTCGAATCGGTGCGCCAGCGCGGTGCCGCGCGCAACGGCAGCCAGATCGGTATCGACGAAGCCGTCGCCCGTTTCTACGAAGGTCGCGCCCTGCAGCCGGTATGGACGCCTTCGCTGCGCAAGGCACTGGCGATCGAACTCGCCAAACTGGAGAACGACGGACTCGGTCCCGCGCGCTACAGCCTGCCATCCGATGCCCGGGCCGCCGCGGTCGAGCTGGCGACGACACGGCAGTTGCTGCGCGCACTCGGCGATCTGCACCGCGGGGTCCTCGACCGCGACAGCCTCGAGCCGCGCAGTGGTTTCGGCCTGCCCGCCGAAGATGCGGACCTGGGCGTGGCCGCGGTGGCCGACGCAGTGGCGCGCGGCGACACTGCCGGGCTGTTCAAGCGCGCGCGGCCTTCGCAATGGATGTACCGCAACATGCAGCTGGCGCTCGCCAAGCTCCACGCCATCGCGGCGCGGGGCGGCTGGCCGCAGATTGCCGATGGCGAGCCGATCCAGCCCGGCGCCGAGGACGCGCGGGTGCCGCAGATCCGCCAGCGGCTGGTGATCAGCGGCGATCTGCCGAAGGCGACCGCGGCGCCAGACAGCCGCCTCTACGATTCGGAACTGCAATGGGCGGTATTGCGTTTCCAGAGTGCGCAGGCGCTCAACGTCGATGCCGTGATCGGCAATCGCACGATTGCGCAGATGAACGTGCCGGTCGCCACGCGCATCGAGCAGGCCCGCGCCAATCTCGAGCGGGGCCGCTGGTTGCTGCGGCACGCTCAGGGCGACTTCGTGCTGGTCGACGTGGCCGGCTACCGTGTGTCCCTGTACCGGGATTCGCAGCAGATCTGGCAATCCCGCGTGCAGGTGGGCAAGCCTTACCGCAAGACGCCGATCTTCAACTCCAGGATCGACCGCATCACGCTCAATCCGAACTGGACCATTCCGCCGACGATCCTGCGGGAAGACATCGTGCCCAAGGCGCGGCGCGATCCGGAATATCTGGCCGGGCAGAACATCCGCGTGCTCGACGGGCGAGGGCGTGAAGTGCCGCGGGCGAAGATCGACTGGAGCAAGGCCGCAGCCTATACCTGGCGGCAGGACCCCGGCGACGACAACTCGCTGGGTCGCGCGGTGATCCGTTTCGACAATTCGTACAACGTCTACATGCATGACACGCCGCATCAGGCGCAGTTCGATATCGAGCAACGCACCTTCAGTTCCGGCTGCATCCGCGTCGAGCGTGCCCGCGAACTGGTCGAGCTCCTGCTCGACGATCCGCAGCAATGGAACCGCGCGGCGCTCGACGCGGCGATGCGCGAGCCGGCGACGCGCGAAGTGAATCTGCAGCGGCCGGTGCCGGTGCTGATCGCGTACTGGACGATGGAAGCCGACCCGCAGGGTCGCGCGTCGTTCCGCGATGACATCTACGAGCGCGACGGCGCGCTGATCGCGGCCCTGCGCGCAGTGCGGGCCGAAGCCGCACGCTGATAGAGTCGGCAGCAGCGGGCGATGCGCCTGCATCACGAGGGAGTCGGCATGCGGCGAATGATCGGACGTCTGGCTGTGGCCTTGCTGTGCAGCGGCGTTACCTGCTCCGTGGCGGCGGCAGACGCGACGACGCGGGCACGTGCGGTATCGGCGGTCGCCCAATCGGATTCCGAATGCCGCAAGCTGGGCGACTTCTACTGGGAGATCGGCGACGCCAGCGGCGTGCTCGGCAGCGGGGCGATCGGCACCGATTACGCGGCGAATACCTCGATCAAGCTGGCGTCGGCGTCGAAGCTGGTCTGGGGCAGCTACGTGCTGGAGAAGATCGGCCCCGGGCAGCAGCCCAGCGCCGAGCAGATTGCGCTGCTGCAAATGCGCTCCGGTTACACGCGCTTCAACCCGCTGGCCTGCCTGTTCTCGAAAACCGTCGATGCGTGTGCGAGCGCGCGTTCCAATGCCGAGCGCGTCAGCGGCGACGTCGGCTACTTCTCGTACAGCGGCGGTCACGATCAAAGGCTCGCGCAACTGCTCGGCCTGGGCCGCCTCAATGCCGCGCAGATGACGCAGGAGCTGCGTCGGCAGATCGGCCAGGATCTGGAGATCAGCTATTCCAACCCGCAGCCCGCCGGGGGCATGGAGGCGACGCCGGCCGCATACGGCAAGTTCCTGCGCAAGATCGTCTCCGGGCAGTTGCGAATGAAGAGCTTCCTCGGCTTCCAGCCGGTCTGCACGCAATGCGCGCAGGCGCGCAGCAGTCCCGCCGATCGCGCCTGGCACTACAGCCTCAATCACTGGATCGAGGATGACGCGCAGGGCGACGGCGCGTTCAGCAGTCCCGGGCTGATGGGTTTCTACCCGTGGATCTCCGCCGACAAGACCACCTACGGTCTGCTGGCGCGGCAAAAGCTGGCGAAGAAGGCGTACGTGGAATCCGCGGCCTGCGGCCGCAAGCTGCGCGCGGCGTGGATGAAGAGCGGGTAAGTCTCAGCGGAAGACCCGTACCGCATCGACGAAACGCTCCTGCCAGTACGGCAGCTGGACGCTGGCGACGATGACGGCGCGGCCGCTGGCCGGTGCGTGCACGGCCTGGTCGTCGCCGAGGTAGATCGCCACATGGTCGATGCCGCGGCCGCTGAAGCTGTAGAACAGCAGGTCGCCGGGCTCGGCCTGCGACAGCTTGATCGTGCGGCCGACGCCGTGCTGATCACGCGAGCTGCGCGGCAGCTGGATGCCGATCTGGCGGTAGACGTACTGCGTCAGGCCACTGCAATCGAAGCCTTCAGGCGTGGTGCCACCATAGCGATACGGCCGGCCGACCTGGCCCAGCGCTTCGAGCACCAGATCGCGTCGCTTCTCGGCATTTTCCGGATCGGGCGCCAGGCCGCTGCAGGCCGCCAGCAGCGCCAGTCCGGCCAGCAGGCCGGCGCGCAAGGTCGCTTGCCACGCCGCCGCAGCCATCAAGTCGAAGGCGCGGTCTTCTGCATCGACGCGCGCTCGGCAAAGCGCGTCTGCCAGCCCGACAGCGCCTCGAACTGGCGCCGCCATTCGACGTAGGGCATGCGCAGATCCAGGTCGGCGAGTGCGCAGCCTATGGTGATCTCGACCGTGGTGGGCCGGCCGCTACGCAGCTCGTCGACTTCCTCGTTGAGTCGCGCGATCGCGCGCTGGATCGCCAGCACCTGCCGGTCGAGAAAGACCTGGTAGATGATGCCTTCCGGCCGGCGCTTCTCATGCACGGACGCGGCGACCGCGTCGATGATGCCCTCGGCCAGGTACTGTCGGCGCAGCGCCTTCCAGCGGCCGGCGGCGCGCGGCAGTGCGGCCAGGCCATGCCCGCGGGTGAACAGGTAGCTGATGATCAGGTTGGAGTCGGGCAGGGCTTCACCGAGCTCGGTCACCAGCACCGGCACTTTTGACAACGGATTGAGTACGAGAAAGTCGGCGGGCGGATTGAAGGGATCGATCTCGATCACTTCGATCTGTTCGCTCAGGCCCAATTCTTCGGCAACGACGCGCACGCGCCGCGAGTAGGGCGAGACGGCGCTGTGGTACAGCCGCATGGTGGGAACGGGGTCGGTCATTGCGGGCGATTATCGCATCAGCGCCGGCACTCGCGGCGCATGAAAAACCCCGCGCGTCAGCGCGTGCGGGGTCCGGGCGCAGGCTCCTGCGCGACTCAGCCCAGCGCCAGCTTGTCGAGGTAGCGTTCGGCGTCGAGCGCCGCCTGGCAGCCGGTGCCGGCCGAGGTGATGGCCTGGCGGTAGACATGGTCCATCACGTCGCCGGCGGCGAACACGCCGGGCACACTGGTGGCGGTGGCGTCGCCGTTGGAGCCGGAGTGCACGGTGATGTAACCGCCATTCATCTTCAGCTGGCCCTCGAAGATCGCCGTGTTCGGCGAATGGCCGATGGCGATGAACACGCCCTTGAGCGGGATCTCGCGGCTGCTGCCGTCCTTGAGGTTCTTGACGCGCATGCCGGTGACGCCGGTGGCGTCGCCGAGCACCTCATCGAGCGTGGAGTCGAGCACCAGCTCGACCTTGCCTTCGGCGACTTTCTTGTAGAGCTTGTCGTGCAGGATCTTCTCGCCCTTGAACTTGTCGCGGCGATGCACGACGGTGACCTTGGCGGCGATGTTGGCCAGGTACAGGGCTTCCTCGACGGCAGTGTTGCCGCCGCCGATCACCGCGACTTCCTGGTTCTTGTAGAAGAAGCCGTCGCAGGTCGCGCAGGCCGACACGCCCTTGCCGCGGAACGCCTGCTCGCTGTCCAGGCCCAGGTACTTGGCGCTGGCGCCGGTGGCGATGATCAGCGCGTCGCAGCTGTATTCGCCCTGGTCGCCGCGCAGCTTGAACGGCCGGTTCTGCACATCGACGGCGTGGATGTGGTCGTAGATGAACTGCGTGTCGAAGCGCTCGGCATGCTTCTGCATCCGCGCCATCAGGTCGGGGCCGAGCAGGCCTTCGACATCGCCGGGCCAGTTATCGACTTCCGTGGTGGTCATCAGCTGGCCGCCGACTTCCAGGCCGGTGATGATCACCGGCTGGAGGTTGGCGCGCGCCGCATACACCGCCGCGGTGTAGCCGGCCGGGCCGGAGCCGAGAATGATCAGGCGGTGATGCTGGGTGCTCATGGCGTGCTCAGTAGCTGAAGGAGATCGGTTCAGATGGGGGCGCGAGGCGGGTCGGGCAAGGGCCTTGCGAACCGCGCGAGAGGCGGAATGCTAAGAGTGCGGATGGCGATGGTCAAAAGCCGGCATGGCTGGACTGCTCATAGTCATCACCAATCGTTGTCATTCAATAAATCAACTTCCTGTATCGCCGCGGCTTCGCTAACCTGCGCATCCGCTCATCAACCCACTCACTCACACGAGGCTGACCGATGTCGCTCATCAATACGCAGATCAAGGAATTCAAGACGCAGGCTTTCCACAACGGCAAGTTTGTGGAGGTCAGCGACGCCACCCTGAAGGGCAAGTGGTCGGTGCTCATCTTCATGCCGGCGGCGTTCACGTTTAACTGCCCGACCGAAGTCGAGGACGCGGCCGCCAACTATGCCGAGTTCCAGAAGGCCGGTGCGGAGGTCTATATCGTCACCACCGATACCCACTTCTCGCACAAGGTCTGGCACGAGACCTCGCCGGCGGTCGGCAAGGCGCAGTTCCCGCTGGTCGGCGATCCGACGCACCAGCTGACGCGCGCCTTCGACGTGCATATCGACGAGGAAGGGCTGGCGCTGCGCGGCACCTTCATCATCAACCCGGAAGGCGTGATCAAGACCGCGGAAATCCACTCCAACGAGATCGCCCGCGACGTGTCGGAGACTCTGCGCAAGCTCAAGGCCGCCCAGTACACGGCCGCCAACCCCGGCCAGGTCTGTCCGGCGAAGTGGAAGGAAGGCGCCAAGACCATCGCGCCGTCGCTGGAACTGGTCGGCAAGATCTAACGCGGATCTGTAGCCGTACCGGTTTGACGCCCGTCATTCCCGCGCCAGCGGGAATCCAGAAACATCCGCGGGGACGTATCGTCCCCGCCGCTGGACTGGATGTCCGCAGCCGCGGACATGACGGGATTGTTTTGCCCGAAGCAAACCGCAATACCCACTTTTATTCACGCTGCTGAACACACCGAATCATCTGGAGCGCGCCATGCTCGACGCCAGTCTCAAGGAACAGTTGCAGGCTTATCTCACCCGCGTCACGCGTCCGATCCATATCCTCGCCAGCGTCGACGACGGCGAGGGCTCGCAGGAGTTGCGCGCGCTGCTCGACGATCTGCGCGCCTGCTCGGCGCAGATCCACGTCGATCTGTCGGGCGACGACGCACGCAAGCCTTCGTTCGCGATCGGCACGCCGGGGCAGGACATCTCCCTGCGCTTCGCCGGCATCCCGCTTGGCCACGAGTTCACCTCGCTGGTGCTGGCGTTGCTGCAGGTCGGCGGCCACCCCTCCAAGCTGGCGCAGGAGGTGATCGAGCAGATCCGGAATGTCGACGGCGAATTCCAGTTCGAGACCTACTTCTCGCAGTCCTGCCAGAACTGCCCGGACGTCGTGCAGGCGCTCAACCTGATGGCGGTGCTCAACCCGAAGATTCGCCACGTGGCGATCGACGGCGCCTCGTTCCAGGACGAGGTCGAGCGGCGCCAGGTGATGTCGGTGCCGAAGATCTTCCTCAACGGCGAAGTGTTCGGCTCCGGCCGCATGGAGGTCGAGGAGATTCTTGCCAAGATCGACACCGGCGCGGCTGCACGCGACGCGGCCAGGCTCAACGCCAAGCCGGCTTTCGACGTGCTGGTCGTCGGCGGCGGTCCGGCCGGTGCGGCCGCGGCGATCTACGCGGCGCGCAAGGGCATTCGCACGGGCGTTGCCGCCGAGCGCTTCGGCGGCCAGGTGCTCGATACCATGAGCATCGAGAACTTCATCTCGGTGCAGGAGACCGAAGGGCCCAAGCTGGCCGCGGCGCTGGAGCAGCACGTCAAGCAGTACGAGGTTGACGTCATGAACCTGCAGCGTGCCGAGAAGCTGATCCCGGCCGGCGCTGACGGACTGATCGAGATCCAGCTGGCCAGCGGTGCGGCGCTGAAGGCCAGGACCGTGGTGATTTCCACCGGTGCACGCTGGAGGCAGATGAACGTGCCGGGCGAAGCCGAGTACCGCAACAAGGGCGTGGCCTACTGCCCGCACTGCGACGGTCCGCTGTTCAAGGGCAAGCGCGTCGCGGTGATCGGCGGCGGCAACTCCGGCGTCGAGGCGGCGATCGATCTGGCCGGCATCGTCCAGCACGTGACGCTGCTGGAGTTCGACGCGCAGCTGCGCGCCGACGAGGTGCTGCAGCGCAAGCTGCGCAGCCTGCCCAATGTCCGCGTCATCACCTCGGCGCAGACCACCGAAGTGCTGGGCGATGGCCAGAAAGTCAGCGGCCTGGTCTACAAGGAGCGGGTGTCGGGCGACAACCACACGGTGGAACTCGAAGGCATCTTCGTGCAGATTGGCCTGCTGCCGAACAGCGAGTGGCTGAAGGAAACGGTCAAGTTGTCGCCGCGCGGCGAGATCGAAGTCGATGCTCGCGGCCAGACGTCGGTGCCCGGCGTATTTGCCGCCGGTGACGTCACGACCGTGCCGTACAAGCAGATCGTCATCGCCATGGGCGAGGGCTCCAAGGCTGCGCTAAGCGCCTTCGATCACCTGATCCGCAGCAGCGCGCCGCAGGTGGCCAAGGCCGCGTAAGCCTGGCGTCGCCGGGGCTGACGGCAGCCGGGGCCGTCAGCCTTCTTTGTGTCATGCGCAGGCTTGACAGCCTGGGGTCGATGTCACGGATCCGTCATCACTTGTTCATATGCTTCCCCTGATTTCTAATGGGAAACATGTCGATGCAGGGAAAATTGATATTGGTCGTCGATGACGAGGCGCCGATTCGGGAGATGCTGCGCTTTGCACTGTCACGCGCGGATTTCCGCATCGCCGAAGCCGGCAGCGCGCAGGAAGCGAGGCTGCGGATCGCCGATGCGCGTCCTGATCTGATCCTGATGGACTGGATGATGCCCGGAATCTCCGGCGTCGAACTGACGCGCGAGCTGAAGATGCAGACCACCACGCGCGACATCCCGGTGATCATGGTCACCGCCCGCTCCGAAGAAGAAGACAAGATTCGCGGTCTCAACATCGGCAGCGACGACTATGTCTCGAAGCCGTTCTCCTATCCCGAACTGATCGCGCGTATCCAGGCGGTGTTGCGTCGCGCGATGCCGGGCGGCGAGGACGAGCGCGTTGCCTTCAATGGCCTGGAAGTCGATGCCGCCAGCCAGCGCGTCACCGCGCGCGGCGAGCCGGTGCGGCTGGGGCCGACCGAATACCGGCTGCTGCATTTCTTTGTCAGCCACCCCGAGCGCGTCTACACGCGCGAGCAGGTGCTCGATCGTGTCTGGGGCCAGAACGTCTATGTCGAGGAACGGACCGTCGACGTGCACATTCGCCGCCTGCGCAAGGCGCTGGAACCCTTCGGCTACCACGAGATGATCCAGACGGTACGCGGCTCCGGATATCGCTTCTCCGAGAAGATCTAAAAAATGGATCAAGAGCCGGCGCCACGCCCCGGCGACGCCCGGTTGGCCCGGCCGGCGCGCGTCCGCTTTCCCGCCGGTCCCCTGTGGTGGCGTGCCGTCGGCAAGCTCGCGGCGCTGGTGCTGGTGGGCACCGGCGTCGCCGCGGTGTTCGGCCTGGCGCCTTTCGGCGCGGTGGCAGCGCTGGCCCTGGCGCTGGCCCTGCAGTTCCGCCAGCTGGTCAGCCTGCGCGCCTGGCTGGAACGCCCCAAGCGCTACGCGTTGCCGGACGCCGGCGGTCTGTGGGGCGAGGTGTTCGACCGTCTGCTGGACCTGCAGCGCAAGAACCGCAAGCGCAAGAAGAAGCTGGCGCTGATGCTGGCGGAATTCCAGGCGTCGACGGCGGCGCTGCCGGACGGCGCGGTGGTGCTGGCGGAGCGCGGCGAGATCTCCTGGTTCAACAGCGCCGCGCAACAGCTGCTCGGTCTGCGCGCGCCACAGGATCTGGGTATCCGCATCCCCAACCTGATCCGTCACCCGAGCTTTACCTCGTTCTTCGAGCGCGGCGTGTTCGAGAGTGAAACCGAGGCGCCGTCGCCGATCAATCGCAGCCGCCTGCTGTCGCTGCGCATCATCCCGTACGGCAACGAGCAGAAGCTGCTGATCGTCCGCGACATCTCCGAGCGTCGCCAGCTGGAAGCGGCGCGCCGCGATTTCGTCGCCAATGCCTCTCATGAGCTGCGCACGCCGCTGACCGTGCTGCGCGGCTATCTCGATCTGATGGACATGGACGCGCAGCCCGGCGCGCCGCTGTCGAGCTGGCATCAGCCGATCGTCGAG
>CBINNP010000068.1:0-14447 GCA_966252075.1 uncultured Solimonas sp. | reverse complement strand
CGTACATCACGCCGACCAGGCCGGCGCCGATCTGCGAGGCCAGGCGGATGCGCTGCGCCTCGCCGCCGGACAGCGTTTCGGCGCTGCGCGCCAGCGTCAGGTAGTCGAGGCCGACGTTGTTGAGAAAGCCCAGCCGCGCGCAGATCTCCTTGACGATCTTGTCGGCGATCTCGGCCTTGTGGCCGGGCAGCGCCAGCGCGTTGAAGTGTGCTTCGGCCTCGCGCACCGACAGATTGGTGATCGCCGGCAGATTGGTGTCGGCGACGAATACATGACGTGCCGCGCGGTTGAGGCGCTCGCCGTTGCAGTCCGGGCAGGGCTTGTTGCTGAGGTACTTGGCCAGTTCCTCGCGCACCGCGTCCGATTCGGTTTCGCGGTAGCGGCGCTCCAGATTCGGAATGATGCCTTCGAATTTGTGCGTGCGCGTCTGCAGGCGGCCGCGCTCGTCCGGATATTCGAACGGCAGTTTTTCGTCGCCGCTGCCGTACAGCAGGATGTTGCGGGCCTTCTCGCTGAGCTTGACGAACGGCTTCTCCGGATCGAAGCGGTAATGCTTGGCGAGCGAGGAGACGAAATGCCAGTAGTAGGGATTGCGCTTGTCCCAGGAGCGGATCGCGCCGGCGGCCAGGCTCAGCTCCGGGCTGGCGACGACGCGCTCGGCGTCGAACACCTGCATCTGGCCCAGGCCGTCGCACGTGGCGCAGGCGCCGTGCGGCGCATTGAACGAGAACAGCCGCGGCTCCAGTTCTTCGAGCGAATAGCCGCAATGCGGGCAGGACATCTTGGCGGAGAACGTCAGCTCCTCGCCCTGGCCGCTGTGCGGCACCACGTAGGCGGTGCCCTCGGACAGGCGCAGCGCGGTCTCGAAGGATTCCGCGAGCCGCTGCTGCAGCTCAGGCCGCACCTTGAAGCGGTCGACGACGATCTCGATGTCGTGCTTGAGCTTGCGGTTGAGCGGCGGGATCTCCTCCAGCTCGTAGACGCGGCCGTCGACGCGCATACGCACGAAGCCCTGCGCACGCGCCTGCTCGAACCATTCCGCATGCTCGCCCTTGCGGCCGCGCACCACCGGCGCCAGCAGCAGCCAGGCCGAATCGGCCGGCAATGCCAGCACCTGGTCGACCATCTGCGACACCGACTGGGCCTCCAGCGTCACGCCGTGGTCCGGGCAGCGGGCGGTGCCGACACGGGCGTAGAGCAGGCGCAGGTAGTCGTAGATCTCGGTGACGGTGCCGACCGTCGAGCGCGGGTTGTGGCTGGTCGATTTCTGCTCGATCGAGATCGCCGGCGACAGGCCTTCGATCGAGTCGACGTCCGGCTTGTCCATCTGGCCGAGAAACTGCCGCGCATAGGCCGACAGCGATTCGACATAGCGGCGCTGGCCTTCGGCGTACAGCGTGTCGAAGGCCAGCGAGGATTTGCCGGAGCCGGACAGGCCGGTGATCACCGTGAGCTTGTCGCGCGGCAGGTCCAGCGAGACGTTCTTGAGATTGTGCGTGCGGGCGCCGCGGATACGGATGCTGTCCATCAGGGAAACGGCACGGACCGGAAGAGGGGAACGCACAACTATATAGGGGCGGGCGGGCAGGCGTTAAAGCCGGAACGCGCCGATCGGCAGCGTCTGCGCACCGCCGTCCGCATAGAATCTGCGGCATGCGTTACTTTCTGATCGCACTGGCGGCCATGAGTCTGGGCCTGGGCATCATCGGCATCTTCGTGCCGGGCTTGCCGACGACGGTGTTCGTGCTGATCTCGGCCTGGGCGGCGGCGCGCAGCTCGCCGCGTTTTGCCGCCTGGCTGGACGCGCACCCCCGTTTCGGGCCGATCATCCGCAACTGGCGTGACAACGGCGCCGTCAGCCGCCGCGCCAAATGGAGTGCGACGCTGGTGATGAGTCTGAGCGCGCTGATCCTGTTCGGCACCGTACAGCGCCTGTGGATCGCGGAGCTGGCCACCGCCTGCATGGCGGCGGTGGCGATCTGGCTGTGGCTGCGTCCGGAGCCGGCGACGCCTGCCGCGGTCTGCCGGCCGCCGCAGTGACGCCGCGCATGACGGGCGAAGCGTTACCATATGACACCGGAGCCGATCCCGACGAAGGGATCCCGTGCATCGCCGCCGCCGGCTGCCATGGGCGCCGCGCTGGCGCAGAACGTGCTCCGCCGTTGTGGTCCGACTGATTAGTCCTCATGAACCGTTTCGAATGGCGCGCCACTGCCGCGCTCTCTCTGTTGCAGGCGCTGCGCATGCTCGGCATGTTCATGATCCTGCCGGTGTTCGCGATCTATGCCCGCGATCTGCCCGACGGCGCGACGGCGCTGCAGATCGGTCTGGCGATCGGCATCTACGGCCTGGTGCAGGCGGCGCTGCAGATCCCGTTCGGCATGTTGTCCGACCGCATCGGCCGCAAGCCGGTGATCGTCGCCGGCCTGCTGCTGTTCGCCGCCGGCAGCTTCATCGCCGGCCATGCCCAGGAGATCCACTGGATCCTGTTCGGCCGTGCAGTGCAGGGCGCCGGTGCCATTTCCGGCGCCCTGTCGGCCCTGCTGGCCGACGTCACGCGGCCGCAGGTGCGCACCCAGGCGATGGCGCTGATGGGCATCGGCATGGGCGTGTCCTTCATCGTCGCGCTGGTGCTCGGCCCGGTGCTGAGCGGCTCGATCGGCGTCGACGGCATTTTCGATCTCACCGGCGTGCTGGCGCTGGCGGCGATCGGTGGGGTGGTGTTCCTGGTGCCCGGCGCCCCTCGTCTGGCCGGCGGCAGTGGCGGCGTGCGCCGCGCGCTGGCGGATCCGCAATTGCTGCGCCTCGACGGCGGCATCTTCCTGCTGCACGCGATGATGACGGCGCTGTTCATCGCCGCGCCGCAGGCCATCGAGCAGACCCTGGCCTTGCCGAGCCCGCGACACTGGGAGGTCTACCTGCCGGTGCTGCTGCTATCGATCGTGCCGGTGTTCGCGCTGATCCGCCGCATCGAGTCGCGGGGCCTGCTCAAGCCGGCGTTCATCGGCGCCATCGCGCTGATCGGCGCGGCGCTGCTGGCGGCGTCCGCCGTCCACGATCATGCCGCCGGCCTGTGCATCGCGCTGCTGGTGTTTTTCGTCGGTTTCAACTACCTGGAAGGCTCGCTGCCGTCGATGATCTCGCGGCGTGCGCCGCCCGATCAGAAAGGCGCGGCGCTGGGCGTCTACGCCAGCAGCCAGTTCCTCGGCGGCTTCGCCGGCGGCACGCTCGGCGGTTTCGCGCTCGGCCACTGGGGTATCGGCGGCGCCTTCGCGGCGGCCGGCCTGCTGTCGCTGCTGTGGCTGAGCTTCGCGGTCTCGCTGCAGCCGCTGCCGGGCTCGCCGCTGGAGTCCGGCCCGCGTCATTGAGCGTCTTGCCCTGAGGCGATGACCGCGGTGCTGTGCCCGTCGTCCTGTCGCGGGCAGCGGCCGCGGCGGCTATCGGCGCTGCCCGGCGCGCTGCGGCGCCTCAGGCGTATTTGGCGAGCAGCCGCGCTTTCTCGGCGATGCGCCGGCACAACTCGGCATCGCTGGACTGTCCGCCGACTTCCGTTTCCAGGCTGCACGCCATCATCTCGAAGAACGCGCGATCCAGTGCCTTGCGCGCCGCCGCCAGCTGCTGGGCGATCGCGTCGCAGGGCTGATCCTGTTCCATCATCTGCAGGATGCCGCGGATCTGACCTTCGACGCGGCGCAGCCGCAGCATGACCTCGCGCTGATGCGGACGGGGGACGGAAGCAGGGGATTGAGCCATGGCCGGGAATCCTAGCATTGCGGGCCTTGCTGTCGCCGCGCCGACGTCGGGCTTTACTTTCTGTATACCCCGTATAGTATACGAGCCATCGAGCACGCGCCGTTGTGCCACTCGATCAAGCGGGGCGGCCGACCGGCCCGCAGCAGGGCCTCGGAGCCCAAGGAGAAATGTGTGGAGATCGTGATCGATGTGCAGTCCTGGATACGCGCCGCCATCGGCGGCGGCCTGATCGGACTGGCCGCTGCGCTGATGGTCATCTTCAACGGCCGCATTGCCGGCGTCAGCGGGGTCCTCGGCGGCCTGCTGCTGGAACGCAAGCCGGCGGACGCGCCGTGGCGCGTCATGTTCATTGCCGGCCTGATGCTGGGCGCGCTGCTGGTCGGCCTGCTGCGGCCGGAGCTGGCCGCCGGTACGCTGCAGGTCGGCTGGGGCGGCATGATCGCCGCAGGCCTGATCGTCGGCTTCGGCACCCGCATGGGCAGCGGCTGCACGTCTGGCCACGGCGTCTGCGGCATCGGCCGCCTGTCGGCGCGGTCCATTGCCGCCACGCTGACGTTCATGGCGTCCGGCTTCATCACCGTGTTTGTCCTGCGCCACCTGCTCGGAGTCCATTCATGAATGCCAATACCCTGCTGTCGCTGGTTTCCGGCACGCTGTTCGGCGCGGGCCTGGTGATCGCCGGCATGACCGATCCGGCCAAGGTCCTCGGGTTTCTCGATCTCGCCGGCGCCTGGGATCCGTCGCTCGCTTTCGTGATGGGCGCCGCCATCTGCGTGACGCTGCCGGTGTTCCAGTTCGTCATCAAGGGCCGCAGCCAGCCGTTGCTGGACCGGCGCTTCTACCTGCCGACCAAGAAGGATCTGGACCGCCCCCTGATCGGCGGCGCCGTGCTGTTCGGCATCGGCTGGGGCATCGCCGGACTGTGTCCAGGACCGGCCATCGCCAACCTGGTCAGCCTGAAGCCGCAAGTGCTGGCCTTCGTCGCGGCGATGCTGGCCGGCATGTGGTTGCGCGACCGCCTCGCCGCCGGCGGCGGCGCGGCCGGTCGGCCGGCAGCAGCGGCGACACGCTGAGCCGGCCGCTTCACGTCATCGGTGGCCGCCGCGCGAGGCGCGGTGGCCGGCACTGCGAGGGCATCATGATTTTTCGTCAGCTGTTCGAGCCGGTCTCCAGCACCTACACCTACCTGCTGGCGTCCGCCCGCGGGCGCGAGGCCCTGATCATCGATCCGGTCAAGGAGAAGCTGGCCGATTACCTGCGCCTGATCGAGGAGCTGGATCTCAAGCTGGTCCGCGCCATCGACACCCACACGCACGCCGATCACATCACCGCGCTCGGCGATCTGCGCGAGCGCAGCGGCTGCATCACCGTGATGGGCGAGTTCACGCGCGCGGCCTGCGTCAGCCAGAGCATCCGCGAGGGCGAGATCATCGATGTCGACGGCCTGCGCCTGCAGGCGCTGTACACGCCGGGCCATACCGACGAATCGTTCAGCTTCGTGCTCGATCCTGCCCGGCCGCGGGCGGTGTTTACCGGCGACGTGCTGCTGATCCGCGGCAGCGGCCGCACCGATTTCCAAGGTGGTGATCCGCACAAATCCTGGGACTCGATCGTCAACAAGCTGTTCCGGCTGCCGGATGAGGTCACGCTCTACCCGGGCCACGACTACAAGGGCTGGACGGCGTCCAGCATCGGCGAGGAGCGCCGTCACAATCCGCGCCTGGCCGGCAAGAGCGAGGCCGACTATGTGGCGATCATGAACCAGCTGAACCTGCCGAATCCCAGGCTGATGGACGTCGCGGTACCGGCCAACCTGGCCTGCGGGCAGGTCTGAGCGGCGCCCGCCGGTTCCGCGGCAGGGCAATCCGCTAAGATGCGAGGCCTGCCGTCCGGGCCGGCACCGGCGCGACACGCGCCGCTGCGGTGGCGGGCGGCACCACTTCAGACGAGTCTGGCGATCCCAGCGCCCCGGGCCCCTGGCCGGGCACGGCGATGGGGTCGCGACATTGGGGAAACGCTATGGCCCGCGGCATCAATAAAGTCATTCTGATCGGCAACCTCGGCAAGGATCCGGAAGTCCGCTACTTCCCGAGCGGCGATGCGATCGCCAACGCGACGATCGCCACCACCGAGAGCTGGAAGGACAAGCAGAGCGGCGAACAGAAGGAAGCGACGGAGTGGCACAACGTCGTGTTTCCGGGAAAGCTCGGCGAGATCGCCGGCAAGTACCTGAAGAAGGGTTCCAAGGTCTACGTCGAAGGCTCGCTGCGCACGCGCAAGTGGCAGGACAAGGAAGGCAAGGACCGCTACACCACCGAGGTCCGCGTACAGGACATGCAGATGCTCGACGGCAAGCCGGGTGGCAGCGGCAGCGCGCCGATGGGCGACGACTCGCGCGGCGGCTACGGCGGCGGGTCCAGCTATGGCGGCAGCGGCTCGCGCGCCGCGGCACCGTCACGCGGCGCCCCGCCGCCGCAGCAGAATCATGAGGCTGATGCGCCCTTCGAGGACGACGACATCCCGTTCTGAGGCGCTTGCGAGATCGCCATTACAAAAAAAGGGCCGCCGCGGCGGTCCTTTTTCATTTTTGCGCCCTGCGCTTCACTCGGCGTCTAGGAAAATCGCGTTGCTGCAGATATAGCCCAGGCCCTTGGCCATCCGCGTCAGCGCCGCGCCCTCGCGCTGGCCGACCATCCGCGCCGTGTAGAGGATCACCATCCAGGTCAGCATGTCGGCGACCTCGTCGTTGGCGCCCTTCTTGCCATCGCCACTGCGGCGCACGGTGGCGAAGGAGCGGCGACTCTGCAGGCAGATCGACTCGACCATTTTCTGGAAGTAGTCGGCGACCTTGGCGTCGTGCGGCGCCGTTTCGTTGATGGCGGCGATGATCGCCTGATGCTTCTTGAAGGTCTTGACGGTGCCGGCCACTGCCTTGTGGACGCTGGCCGGCGAGAAGGTGTCGCCCTCGCGCAGCCATTCGCCGTTGCTGCGCACCCACTCGTCGGCGAACTCGCCCATGATGCGCTCGACCAGTTCGCCCTTGTCGCGGAAGTGCAGGTAGAAGGTGCCGCGGGCGATACCGGCTTCCTTGGTCAGTTGTTCGACGGTCAGTGCGCCGAAGGTGTGGCCGCGCTCCAGCAGCCGCTCCATCGCGGCGAGCAGCACGGATTCGATGCTGGGCTTTTCGCCGCCATGCTTGGCGCGGGTGCGGCGGGTGGGTCGTCTTTGAATTGGCGGCATGAGCGTTTATGAGCGTGTTGTTATGGCGTCCGTGACGACAGTATGTCGGATCGGGCGCCCGCCCCGACAGTGCCGGCGGCGCCAACGGCGATGCGCAAGTCGCCGTTTTCACGTCGTTTGTGGGGCCTGTAGAATCGTCGGCTCCAAAATCGCAGGCGCCCGATCCGGCGACCTGCCCCTACGCTCATGTTCGATCGAATTCTCGTCATCTGCACCGGCAATATCTGTCGCAGCCCGCTTGCCGAAGCCCTGCTGCGGCACAAGCTCAGCGCGCGCGGCACGCAGGTGAGCTCCGCCGGCACCGGCGCGCTGGTCGGTTATCCGGCCGACCCGCTGTCGGTCGAGGTGGCCGCCGACCACGGCCTGGATCTGAGCGCGCACCGCGCCCAGCAGGTCAGCCTCTCGCAGCTGGGCGCGGTGGATCTGGTGCTGACGCTGGACCAGACCCACTCGGACTGGCTCAACGCCAAGTACCCGCAGATGCGCGGCCGTGTCCACAAGCTGATGCGGTGGAGCGAGAACGCCGACGTCGCCGACCCGTACCGTCTGCCGAAGGCGGCGTTCGAGGCGGCGTGGACGGACATCGAGCGCGGCGTCGACGACTGGCTGAAGAAGCTGGGCTGAGCCCTGCGCCGTTGGGGCGGCCAGCCGGACGCTGCCGCCACGGCGATTTCATCGCCAAGTCCAGGCCAGAACGTATACTACGAGGCCGTTTTCCCGCCGGCCCGGTGGCCGCCCGAATGTCCGACGCTGCTGCGAAGAAGCTGTACCTGATCTCCTACGGTTGCCAGATGAACGATTACGACTCGGCCAAGATGACCGACGTACTCGCCGCATCGCACGGCTACGTGCGCACGCAGAATCCGGACGAAGCCGATCTGCTGCTGCTCAACACCTGCTCGATCCGCGAGAAGGCGCAGGAGAAAGTGTTCTCCGAGCTCGGCCGCTGGAAGGACTGGAAGCAGGCCGATCCACGCCGCGTGATCGGCGTCGGCGGCTGCGTCGCCTCGCAGGAGGGCGAGCAGCTGACCCGTCGCGCGCCGATGATCGACATCGTCTTCGGCCCGCAGACCCTGCACCGCCTGCCGGAGCTGCTGGAGCAGACGCGGCAGACGCGCAAGCCCAGCGTCGACATCAGCTTCCCCGAGATCGAGAAGTTCGACCGCCTGCCGGAGCCGCGCGCAGAGGGCCCGGCGGCCAACGTGTCGATCATGGAAGGCTGTTCCAAGTACTGCACCTTCTGCGTGGTGCCCTACACGCGCGGCGCCGAGATTTCGCGGCCGCTCGACGGCGTGCTGACCGAATGTGCGCAGCTGGCGGCGCAGGGCGTCCGCGAGATCACGCTGCTGGGCCAGAACGTCAATGCCTATCGCGGCGAGATGGGCGGTACGAGCGAAATCTGCGATCTGGGCCTGCTGATCCGCTATATCGCGAGGATCCCCGGCATCGACCGCATCCGCTTCACCACCTCGCATCCGGCGGAGTTCAACGACTCGCTGATCGAGGCTTACGCGGAGGAACCCAAGCTCGCCTCGTTCCTGCATCTGCCGGTGCAGTCCGGCTCCGATCGCATCCTGGGCATGATGAAGCGCGGCTACACGCGCGAGCAGTTCCTCGCAAAGATCCGCCGCATTCGCGCCGCGCGGCCCGACATCTCGCTGTCCAGCGACTTCATCGTCGGTTTTCCCAGCGAGACCGACGCCGATTTCGCCATGACGATGAACCTGATCATCGAGGCCGGCATCGACTGCGCGTTCTCGTTCGTCTACAGCCCGCGCCCCGGCACCCCGGCGGCCAACCTGCGCGACGGCGTCGACGCCGCGACCAAGCAGCAGCGGCTGGCGATCCTGCAGGCGCGCATCAACCAGCTCGATCAGGAATTCCGCGAGCGCCTGGTCGGCAGCGTGCAGACCGTGCTGGTCGAGCGGCCGTCGGCGCGCGGCAACGGCCAGCTGGCCGGCAAGACCTCGACGCACCGCACCGTCAATTTCGATGCGCCGGAGACGCTGATCGGCCAGTTTGCCGAGGTGCGGATCACCGAAGCCACGGCCTATGCCTTGCGCGGCGAGCTCGCTCATGACGCGGCGCTGCTCGAGGCCCGGGCATGAGCACGCGGCCGGCGACGCCGGCGCGTCTGGACCTGGTGCTGGAGCCGGACGACGCGCAGCGTCTGGTCAACCTCTGCGGACCGTTCGATGCCCACCTGCGGCAGATCGAGCTGCGCCTGGGCATCGAGATCCGCAACCGCGGCAACCGTTTCCAGCTGGTCGGCGCGCGGCCGGATGTCACGCGCGGCGAGGCCGTGATCCAGCAGCTGTTCAATCTCAGCAACGACGACACCGTCACCACCGAGAACGTCCATCTGGCGCTGGCCGAGGCGATCGGCGACGGTCGCGTCGAGCCCGAGGATGACGACGGCGGCCTGCGCGACGAGGTGGTGATCCGCGGCAAGCGCGGCGTGATCCGTGGCCGCGGCGTGCAGCAGAAGCGGTATCTGAAAAGCATCGCCACGCACGATCTCAACTTCGGCATCGGTCCGGCCGGCACCGGCAAGACCTATCTGGCGGTGGCTTCCGCCGTGCATGCGCTGGAACGCGATCGCGTGCGCCGCATCGTGCTGGTGCGCCCGGCCGTCGAGGCCGGCGAGAAGCTGGGCTTTTTGCCCGGCGACATGGCCGAGAAGATCAATCCCTACCTGCGGCCGCTGTACGACGCGCTGTACGAGATGCTCGGCTTCGAGCGCGTGGCGCGATTGGTGGAGAAGAGCGTGATCGAGGTGGCGCCGCTGGCCTTCATGCGCGGCCGCACGCTCAATGAATCCTTCGCGATCCTCGACGAGGCGCAGAACACCACCGTCGAGCAGATGAAGATGTTCCTCACGCGCATCGGCTTCGGCAGCGTCGCCGTGGTCACCGGCGACCTCACGCAGACCGATCTGCCCAAGCACCAGCTGTCCGGCCTCAAGCACGCGATGACGGTGCTCGATGGCGTCAAGGGCATCAGCTTCACGCACTTCCGCAAGGAGGACGTGGTTCGTCATCCGCTGGTGCAGGCCATCGTGCATGCCTACGAGCAGCACGAGCAGGCGCAGCCGAAGGGCGAGGCTTGAGCACCGAACCGGCTATCGCGGTGCAGCGCTGCGTCGTCTCCGCGCTCGGGGTGCCGTCACCGCAGAGCCTGCGCCACTTCGCGCGTGCGGCGCTGCCGCGGCGCGCGCTGGAAATGACCATCCGCATCGTCGACGAACCGGAAAGCCGTACGCTAAACCACCAGTATCGCGGCAAGGACAAGCCGACCAACGTGCTGTCGTTTCAGGGTGAGGCTTGGGATGCGGCGTGGCCGGCGGGCCCTCACCCCACCATCGGCTCCGCCGATGGTTCCCCCCTCTCCCGCGAGCGGGAGAGGGGCGGTAGTCGTCGCCTGGCGACGAAACTCGTCTTGGGCGATCTGGTGATTTGCGCACCGGTCGTCGCGCGCGAGGCTGACGAACAGCACAAGCCGCTGCGGGCACACTGGGCGCACATGGTCGTGCACGGCTGCCTGCATCTGCAGGGCTATGATCACGAGCAAGAGACGGACGCCGAGCGGATGGAAGCGCGGGAAGTCCGCATACTGAAGACGCTGGGCTTCGACAACCCCTATTCATGAACGACGACGAGCATCGAGAAGAGACTCAACTGAGCCACTGGTGGCGCCGCGTCGCCCTGCGGCTCGCCGGCGGTCCGCGCTCGCGCGACGATCTGCTGGAGGTGCTGCGCGAGGCGCGCGACGCCGAGGTCGTCGACGCCGACGCGATGCAGATGTTCGAGGGCATCCTGCGCACCGGTGAACTGCACGTGCGCGATGTCATGGTGCCGCGTGCACAGATGGTCATCATCGAGCACGACTGGTCGCTGGAGCGCGTGCTGGAGACGGTGATCGAGTCCGGTCACTCGCGTTTCCCGGTGATCGGCGATTCCAAGGACGAGGTCACCGGCATCCTGCTGGCCAAGGACCTGCTCAAGTTCGGCGCACAGGCCGTCGGTGTGGCGCCGGAGCTGTTCGAGTTGCAGAAGCTGTTGCGGCCCGCCGGCTTTGTGCCGGAGTCCAAGCGCCTCAACGTGCTGCTCAAGGAGTTCCGCCGCAGTCGCAACCACATGGCGCTGGTGGTCGACGAGTACGGCGGCATTGCCGGCCTGATCACCATCGAGGACGTCCTGGAGCAGATCGTCGGCGAGATCGACGACGAGTACGACGAGGCCGAGGGCGCCAGCATCCTCAAGCAGGACGAGCGTCGCTATCTGGTCAACGCGCTGGCGCCGATCGCCGAGTTCAACAGCTATTTCGGCACAGCCTTCCCGACCGACGAGTTCGACACCATCGGCGGCTTCGTGCTGCATCGTTTCGGGCGCATGCCCCGGCGCGGCGAGACGGTGCGCGTGGACCGCTACGCATTCAATGTGCAGCGTGCCGACGGTCGCCGTGTCTACCAGTTCATGGTGACGGTCTCGCAGGCCTGATGCCCATGCTCCGCCGGCTCTGCGGCGCATGGCTGGCGCTGTGCCTGCTGCTGGCCGGCGGCGCCGCCTGTGCGCAGTCCGCCGCGGCCGATGTCGATGCCGGCGACAGCGCGGCGCGCGGACCGCGCATCAGCCTGATCACCTTCGGCCCCGGCTCGCTGTACTGGGAGCGCTTCGGCCATAACGCGATCCTGGTCGAAACCGGTTTCGGCGCGCGGCTCTACAACTACGGTTTCTTCGACTTCCAGCAGGAAAACTTCTTCCTCAACTTCGCGCGCGGGCGGATGCTCTACCAGCTCGGCGTGCAGGCCTGGCCGGACGCGCTGGCGATCTATCAGGCGGACGCGCGCTGGGCCTACCGGCAGCAGCTGGATCTGGATCTCGGCCAGCGCCGCCGGCTGGCCCATTTCCTGGCGCGCAACGCGCAGCCGGAAAACGCCGAATACCGCTACGACTATTTCAACGCCAACTGCTCGACGCGCGTGCGCGACGCGCTCGACGGCGCCAGCGGCGGCGCGCTGCGTCGCGTCGCGCAAGGGCGGGCGAGCGGACGCAGCTACCGCTTCGAGGCGACGCGGCTGATCGCGCCCGACCTGGCGCTGGCGCTCGGCATGGATCTGGGCATGGGGCCGGCCGCCGACGCGCCGCTCGATCTCTGGCAGCAGAGCTTCGTGCCGATGGTGTTGATGGACGTGGTGCGGCAGGCGCGCGTCCGCCATGCCGACGGCAGCGAGCGGCCGCTGGTCGCCGCAGAAGGCTGGCTGCTCGAAAGCCAGAGGTGGCCGGAACCGCCGCAGCCGCCGCGCTGGCTGCTGCAGGCGCTGCTGCTGGGCCTCGGCAGTGCGGCGCTGCTGTTGCTGTTGCGCCGCGCCCGCGCGCAGCCGGCGGCGCGTCGCGCCTTCGCCGCGCTGGCCACGCTGCTGACGCTGCTCGCCGCGCTCGGCGGCCTGATCCTGGTGGCCGGCTGGCTCGCCACCGAGCACTGGGTGATGACGGCCAACCGCAATCTGCTGCTGCTCAATCCGCTGGGCCTGCTGTTGCTGCCGACGCTGTTCGCGGCGCGCCGAGCGGACTGGCAGCCAGGCCTGCGCAGCGGGCTGCTGGCGGGCCTGATCGCCTTCGGCGCCTGCATGACGCCGCTGCTGTTGCTGCTGCCGGGCGCGCAGCAGAACCTGCCCTGGATCGCGCTGTGGCTGCCGGTGCAGGCGGCGCTGGCGCTGTGCCTGATGCCCAGGCGGCTGGCTGCCTAGCCCTCGCAGCGGGTCGCCATCCGTATCAAGCCGGTTGGCGTTCAAGCAGAATCCGCGCATGTCCACTTCCCCCTCGCACGCGCCGGCGCAGCTGCTGCTGGCCTCGGCATCACCGCGCCGCGCCGAACTGCTGACGCAGCTCGGCATCCGCTTCCTGGTCGCGCCGGCCGACATCGCCGAGCAGGTACAGCCGGGCGAGATACCGGCCGACTACGCCCGGCGCATCGCTCTGGAGAAGGCGCGTGCCGGCTGGGCAGCCTCGACGCGGCAACTGCCGGTGCTTGGCGCCGACACCGATGTGGTGCTGGACGGCGGCATCCTCGGCAAGCCGCGCGATCGCGCGCATGCGCTGGAGCTGCTGGCCGCGCTGTCTGACCGCGAGCACGAGGTCTACTCGTCGGTGGCGCTGGTCGACGGCGCGCGCGAGCAGGTGGCGCTGTCGGTCACCCGGGTGCGCTTCGGGCCGATCACGCCGGCGCAGGCCGAGGCCTATTGGGCCAGCGGCGAGTGCCAGGGCAAGGCCGGCGCCTATGCGATCCAGGGCCTGGGCGCGCGCTTCGTGCGCGAGATCCATGGCTCCTACAGCGGGGTGGTGGGCCTGCCGCTGTATGAGACGGCACGGCTTCTGGAACAATTCGGCATCTAAACTTTTCGACGCGCCGCCATGAGCAGCGAGATCCTCGTCAACATCGGTCCGCAGGAGACCCGCGTCGCCCTCGTCGAGGGCGGGGCTGCGCAGGAAGTGCACCTGCAGCGCGCCTCGCGGCATGGCCTGACCGGCAACATCTACAAGGGCGTGGTGCAGCGCGTGCTGCCCGGCATGCAGGCGGCCTTCATCGAGATCGGCCTGGAGCGCACGGCTTTCCTGCACGTCAACGACATGGTGGTCGGCGCGCCGGGTGAGCGGGCGCCGCCGCCGATCACGCAGCTGCTGCACGAAGGCCAGCGCGTGCTGGTGCAGATCATCAAGGACCCGCTGGGCAGCAAGGGCGCGCGGCTGTCGACGCTGCTGTCGGTGCCGTCGCGCTATCTGGTGCTGCTGCCGCACGAGCCGCACGTCGGCATCTCGGCGCGGCTGGAGGACGAAGCCGAGCGCGAGCGCCTGCGCGGCATTCTCGCAGCGCTGCAGCAGCGGCTGGCGCCCGGCTACGGCGTGATCGCCCGCACCGCCGCCGACGGGGCCGACGCCGAGTCGCTGGAAGCGGACCTGCGTTTCTCGCTGAGCCTCTGGCAGGCGATCAGCGCGCGTGCCGAGCAGGCCAAGCCCGCCAGCCTCGTGCACGGCGATCTGCCGCTGTCGATGCGCATCCTGCGCGATCTGCTCGGCACCGATGTCGAGCGCGTGCGCATCGACAACGCCGAGGAATGCCGGCGCCTGCGGCAGTTCGCCGAAAGCTTCGTGCCCAGGGCGGCGCCGCTGATCGAGCACTACGACGGCGCCGCGCCGATCTTCGATCTCTACGGCGTCGAGGACGACATCAGCCGCGCGCTGGAGCGCCGCGTCGAGCTCAAGTCCGGTGGCCATCTGGTGATCGACCAGACCGAGGCGATGACCACGGTCGACGTCAATACCGGCGCCTACATCGGCCACCGCAATCTCGAAGAAACGGTGCTGAAGACCAATCTGGAAGCGGCACAGGCGATCGTCCGCCAGCTGCGCCTGCGCAACCTCGGCGGCATCATCATCATCGACTTCATCGACATG
>CBINNP010000067.1:0-14455 GCA_966252075.1 uncultured Solimonas sp. | reverse complement strand
GGCAAGTTCCCGTTCGACAAGCTGATCAAGAAATTCCCGTTCGCGCAGATCAACGAGGCCGCGCACGCCTCCGAGAAGGGCGACGCCATCAAGCCGGTGCTGGTGTTCTGAAAGCCTGGCGCCAGGCAGCGACAAAAAAGCCCGCAGCGATGCGGGCTTTTTTGTGGTCCGGCCGCCGATGACGGCGGGCCGGTAACGAACAGACGCGCCGTTCAGCGCGAGATATTCATGCCGTAGAAAATCTCGCTGATCTCGTGGTTGACGTTGTCACGGATCTTCTTGGCCTCGCGCGGCGGCAGCTCGGTAACGCCTTCGCCGAACAGATAGGTGTCGAGATCCAGCTCCTTCAGGCGCATCTTGGTGTGGAAGATGAACTCCTGATAGACGTTGACGTCGATCATCTGATAGCGGTTGCGGATGTCGGCGCTCAGGAAATCCTGGATCGACTCGACGTTGTGGTCGATGAAGTGCTTGGCGCCGCGCACGTTGCGGGTGAAGCCGCGCACGCGGTAGTCCATCACCACGATGTCGGACTCGAAGCTCTTGATCAGGTAGTTCAGCGCCTTCAGCGGCGAGATCTTGCCGCAGGTCGACACGTCGATGTCGGCGCGGAAGGTCGAGATGCCGTTGTCCGGGTGCGTTTCCGGATAGGTGTGTACGGTGATGTGCGACTTGTCCAGATGCGCGACGACCGAATCCTTGTCGACCTTGTCCTTCTTCTTGCCCGGCGTCGGCAGGCCGTCGAGATGGCCTTCCGAGATCAGCATCGTCACCGAGGCGCCCTGCGGATCGTAGTCCTGGCGCGCGACGTTGAGGACGTTGGCGCCGATGATGCGCGCCACCTCGGTGAGGATCGCGGTCAGGCGCTCGGCGTTATAAGCCTCGTCGATGTACTCGATGTACTCCTGCTGATGCTGCTTGGAGCGCGCATAGCAGATGTCGTAGATGTTGAACGACAGCGACTTGGTCAGGTTGTTGAAACCCAACAGCTTCAGCTTGGGATTGTCGGTGCGCTTCGGCTTGGCTTTGGCCAATGCAGTCTCCAGTCCGTGAGGGCCCCAGGGACCCGAACGCCAGACACGCCGAATGGCGCGCCCCCCTTTTGAGGGCGCGCATTATGCGACAAATGCATGGCGATTGCGTGACCCGCGGCGCGCCGCTGATCGGCTCGCAAACGATCCTGCAAGCGGCGCCCCGGGAGTGCCGGTGAGGCCTGTTACCGCGACAGCCGCCGCTGTGATGCCTAGACAGCCTCGCGGATCTCGTAGCCGTGCGTCACGGCCACGCCGGCGCGGCCCATCATGATCGAGGCGGAGCAGTATTTCTCCGCCGACAGTTCGACGGCGCGGCGCACGTGGTTCTCCGCCAGGCCCTTGCCGACCACGACGAAATTCATCCTGATCGCCGTGAATACCTTGGGATCGGTGTCGGCGCGCTCGGCCTCCAGCTCGACCCAGCAGTCGACGACCTGCTGGCGGGACTTCTTCAGGATCAGCGTCACGTCGACCGCCGAGCAGGCGCCCACGCCCATCAGCAGCAGTTCCATCGGCCGCGGCCCGAGATTGCGGCCGCCGATCTCCGGCGGACCATCGATGACGATCGCATGCCCGCTGCCGCTCTCGGCGATGAAACTGGCGGCTTCCGACCACTTGACGCGTGCTTTCACAAAAATCTCCGGAATTCCCTACGGTTGCGCCGCTCCAGATCACTCGCGGCGGCGTCGTGCTGTGCTATTTTCGCCCGCAACCGCAGTTCCGGCCAATTGGGGGCAAGACGCCGAATGTTCAACAAGCCCGTCGTACAGGCTTTCATCCAGCAGGCGCACAAGCGCAGCTTTCCGCCGAAACACAACATTCTTCATGCCGGCGATCCGCCGCAATCGCTGTACCTGATCCTGGAAGGCTCGGTTAGCATCATGCTGGAGGACGCCGACGGCCGCGAGATCGTGCTGGCCTATCTCGGTGCCGGCGACTTCTTCGGCGAGCTGTGCCTGTTCCCGGAACAGCAGGCGCGCACGGCGATCGTCCGCACGCGCACGCCGACGCTGGCGGCGGAGCTGAGCTTCGAAAGCTTCATGCGCTTCTTCCGCAGCAATCCGGACATCATGTTCGAGATCGCCGGCCAGCTGGCGCGGCGGCTGCGCGATACCACCAGCCGCCTGGTCGATCTCACCTTCCTCGACGTCGCCGGACGCATGGACCGTACGCTGCTGACCCTGGCGCAGAAAGCTGACGCGCAGCCCAATCCGCGCGGCATGCTGATCCGCACCAGTCGCCAGGAGCTGGCGCGCCTGGTCGGCTGCTCACGCGAGATGGCGGGCCGCGTGCTCAAGAAGCTGGAAGAAGACGGCGTGATCTCGACGCAGGGGCGCAGCATCCTGATCCACGGCATCGCGCCGCCCACCGCCGGATAAAAACCCTGGCGCGCTCAGCCGATCAGCGCGCGCAGCGCATCACCGGGGCTGGGCTGGCGCATCAGCGATTCGCCGATCAGGAAGTGATGGACGTCCGCCGCGCGCATCCGCGCGACGTCGGCGGCGGTGCCGATGCCACTCTCGGTCACCACCGGCAAGCCCGCCGGTACACGCGGCAGGAGATCCAGCGTGGTCTCCAGTGCGGTGGCGAACGTGCGCAGGTTGCGGTTGTTGATGCCGAGCAGCCAACCGTCGCCGAGCCCCGCCCCCAGCACCTGATCGAGCTCGGCGCCGTCGTGGATCTCGACCAGCACGTCGAGCTGCCAGCTGCGCGCCACTTCATACAGTGCCTTCAGCCGCGCTGGCTCCAGCGCCGAGGCGATCAGCAGGATCGCATCCGCGCCGATAGCGCGCGCCTCGACGATCTGCTGCTCGTCGATCAGGAAATCCTTGCGGATCACCGGCAGCGCGCAGGCGGCGCGCGCCTGCACCAGGAAAGCGTTGTGGCCCTGGAAGAATTTCTCGTCGGTCAGCACCGACAGGCAGCCGGCACCGCCGCGCGCGTACTCGCGCGCCAGCCAGGCGGGGTCGAAGTCCTCGCGGATCAGGCCCTTGCTCGGCGAGGCGCGCTTGATCTCGGCGATCACTGCTGCATCACCCGCAGCAAGCTTGTTCGCGAGCGATCGAATGAAGCCGCGCGGCGCGTCGGCGCGGCGCGCCAGATCGTCGAGCGCGCTGCGCGAATAGCGCTGGCTGAGCAGCGCGATTTCCTCACGCTTGCGCGCCAGGATGGTGTCGAGAATGTCGGCCATGTCGGTTCCGGTGGGCTCAGCCGGCGGCCTTGAGCCGCTGCGTGGTGGCGACGAAGGCATCAAGCCTGGCACGGGCGGCGCCGCTGGCCAGCGCCTCGCGCGCCAGCTCGATGCCTTCGGCGATCGACGCCGCGCGCCGCGCCGCGTAGATCGCCGCGCCGGCGTTGAGGGTGACGATATCGCGCGCCACGCCGGGGCGGTTGTCGAGCACTTCGAGCACGCGCGCGCGCGACTCGACGGCATCGGCCACGCGCAGGTTCTGGCTGCCGGCCATCGCCAAACCGTAATCCTCGGGATGAATCTCGTACTCGCGCAGCGCGCCGTCGCGCAACTCGCCAACCATCGTCGCCGCACCGAGCGTGATCTCATCCATGTTGTCGCGGCCCCAGACCACCAGCGCGTTCTGCGCGCCGAGTTTCTGCAGCACGCGGATCTGGATGCCGACCAGGTCCGGATGGAACACGCCCATCAGGATGTTCGGCGCATCGGCCGGATTGGTCAGCGGCCCGAGGATGTTGAAGATCGTCCGTACGCCCATCTCCTTGCGCACGGGCGCCACCGCCTTCATCGCCGGATGGTGGTTGGGTGCGAACATGAAGCCGATGCCGCATTCGGCGATCGACGCGGCGACCTGCCCGGGCGACAGATCGATGGCGACACCGAAGGTTTCGAGCACGTCGGCGCTGCCGGACTTCGACGAGACGCTGCGGTTGCCGTGCTTGGCGACGCGGCAGCCGGCCGCGGCGGCGACGAACATCGAGGCGGTGGAGATGTTGAAGCTGTGCGCGCCGTCACCGCCGGTGCCGACGATGTCGAGGAAGTGCTCGTAGGCCGGCGTGACCACCTTGCGCGAGAACTCGCGCATCACCTGCGCGGCGGCGGCGATCTCGCCGACGGTTTCCTTCTTGACGCGCAGGCCGGTCAGGATCGCCGCCATCAGCACCGGCGAGACCTCGCCACTCATGATCTGCCGCATCAGGCTGACCATTTCGTCATGGAAGATCTCGCGATGCTCGATGGTCCGCTGCAGCGCCTCCTGCGGGCTGATCGTCATCAGTAGTGCTCCAGGAAATTCTTCAGCAGCTGGTGGCCGTGCTCGGTGAGAATCGATTCCGGATGGAACTGCACGCCCTCGATCGGCAGGCTCCGATGGCGCAGGCCCATGATCTCGTCGATGCCGCCGTCGGCGGTCTGGGTCCACGCCGTGACTTCGAAGCAGTCCGGCAGGCCGGTCTTGTCGACGATCAGCGAGTGGTAGCGCGTTGCCTGGTACGGCGACGGCAGGCCGTGAAACACGCCGTGCCCCTGGTGGTGCATCGCGCTGGTCTTGCCGTGCATGACCTCGCGGGCGCGGCGCACGGTGCCGCCGAACGCCTGGCCGATCGCCTGATGGCCCAGGCATACGCCGAAAATCGGGAACTGCCCCTGGAGCTGCTCGATCAGCGGCAGGCAGATGCCGGCCTCGTTGGGCGTGCAAGGCCCCGGCGACAGGATGATGTGGCTGGGCTGGCGCGCGGCGACTTCGGCCACGCTGATCTGGTCGTTGCGGTGCACCTCGACCTCGGCACCCAGCTCGCCGAAGTACTGGACGAGGTTGTAGGTGAACGAATCGTAGTTGTCGATCATCAAGATCATGGCGTCTTACTCTTTGATTTTTCTATAGCTTCACGTGGTGATTGCAACGTGAAGCGCCCCGTCGGCGACCGCGACAGCGGTCACGGTCCGTGATTCAGAAGGGGCGACGCCAACGATTCATGTGATCCAGCTCGAAGCTTCGGTCTGCGGGGCCGCTATCTTACCTGCCCGCAGGCCGCGCCTGAAGCGCGGCGGGTTCCCGCGGCGGACATCCTAGGCGTCGTCCGGCTTGGCCGCTGCGGCCGGCGGCGGCGGATGCGCAGTTTCGCTGAAGGCCTTCGAATTGAGGATCGGCTCCAGCTCGTTGCGCCGCGTGCCGTGCCACAGGCTGACGCCGCTGACGAAGCCGGCGCGGCCCAGCAGATGACTGGACACCGGCGTCGTGATCAGCAGAAAGATGATTGCCAGGATCACCTTGATCCAGGTCGACAGGCTCGGATCGACGCAGCCGACACCGATCAGCACCAGCGCCGGCCCGACCACACCGGCCTTGGTTGCCGCATGCATGCGCATGTAGAAGTCCGGCAGCCGCAGCACGCCGAGCGCGGCGATCAAGGTCATCAGGCTGCCGCTCAACAGAAAAAACATCGCCATCCACGTCAACATGGCCCGGCTCCTCAGTGCTTGTGCGCACCGTGCTCGATGAAGGCGGCGAACGCCGCCGTCGCCAGAAAGCCGATAAGGGCGATGCCGAGCACCACATCGATAAAGGCGAACGCACGCGTGGAAATCGCCGCAAGTGCCGCGACGGCGACGCCGAGCAGGCAGAGCATGTCGAGCGCCACGACCCGGTCCGCCACATGCGGGCCGCGCACGATGCGGATGCCGACCATCAGCATCGCCGCGAACAGCAGCCCCTTGCACAGCTCAAGAACCAGCGGGAACAGCATCTCGGCATTCATCGCAGCACCTTGAGTATCTTTTGCTCGAAGCCTTGCTTGATGTCGTCGACGACCGATTCCGAGTAGTTCATCACGTGAACATAGAGAATCTTCTTGTCGTCCGATACGTGGAGCGTCGTCGTGCCCGGCGTCAGCGTGATCATGTTCGCCAGCAGGGTGATGGCGAAATCGCTCTGCACGTCCAGCGGCACCGCGACGATCGCACTGGAGCTGATGCGCTGCGGATGCAGCACGTTCAGCACCACGTCGCGAACCGACTTGGCCAGTTCCTTGGCGAACAGCGCCAGCAGCGACAGCCAGCCGAACACCCCGCTAATGACGCGCATGGCCGGCTCCCAGGACCGCTTCTATATAGGCGCTGCGATCAACCAGCTGCTCGGCCGCCCGCATCGAAAAATCGATCAGCGGATCCGGATTGAGGCCGATGATCAGGGTGATGACGGCCAGGCCGACAATCGCCAGGTAGCAGGCCCATGGTGCGCGCAGCGCCGCCGCATCGACGGCGGCTGCGCCGTCGGGACGATCCTTCCAGAACGCCTCGTTCCAGATTTTCAGCATCGAGTACAGCGTCAGGACGCCGACCAGCAGGGCCGTGACCGCCAGGTAGATGAACTCCGCATCGAGCGCCGGCTTGATCACCAGATACTTGGCCCAGAACCCGGACAGCGGCGGCAGGCCGGCCAGCGACAGCGCCGGCACGCAGAACAGCGCCGCCAGAAACGGCGCGTGGCGATGCAGCCCGCCCATCTGCTTGAGGTCGTACGAGCCGCAGTAGTGGCGCATGACGCCGCCGATCAGGAACAGATTGGCCTTCACGATGATGTGATGAAGGATGTAGAAGACGCAGCCCGCCAGGGCCGGCGGCGTCGCGATCACCACGCCGACCAGCATGTAGCCGATCTGACTGATGATGTGGAACGAGAGGATCTTGCGCACATCGAAATGCGAAGCGGCGCCCAGCACGCCGGTCAGCATCGTCAGTGCCGCCACGAGCCCGGCGACCGTCACGATCATCCCGTCCAGCGGAAAGATCAGGCCGAAACAACGCACGATGGCGTAGACGCCGACCTTGGTCAGCAGTGCGGCAAAGATCGCCAGTATCGGTGCGCCGGCGGTGTGATACGAGGCGGGCAGCCAGAAGAAGAGCGGAAACAGCGCCGCCTTGGCGCCGAAGGCGAAGAAGAACAGCAGCCCCAGCGCACGAACCAGCCCCTGGTTGTCGATCGCCGGCAGCTTGCGCGCCAGATCCGCCATGTTCAGCGTGCCCGTAGCGCCGTAGAGGAAGGCAACGGCGACCAGGAACACGGTGGTCATCAGCAGGTTCAGCATCACGTACTTCACGCCGGCATCCAGCTGCTCCTTGCTGCCGTCGATCACGAGCAGGCCGAAGGACGAGATCAGCATGATCTCGAACCAGACATACAGGTTGAAGATATCGCCGGTCAGAAAGGCACCGCAGACACCGAGCAGCAGGCCGTGATAGAGCGGGTGGAACAGCGGGCGCCGATCATTGTGCGGATCACTGAGCTGATACAGCGACACCACCACGGCCATGATCGCGGTGATCAGGACCATGGCCGCCGCCAGGCGATCGGCCACGAAGCTGATGCCGAACGGCGCCGGCCAGGCGCCGAGCTGCGTGACCAGGATGTCGCCGCCGTTGGTGGCGCAGAGCAAGGCCAGCGCCACCGCCAGCAACAGCAGGCTGCCGCAGATGCTGACGAGCCGCTGCAGCAGCGGCAGCCGCCACAGCGCCGCCGTGAGCACCAGCGCGGCCAGGGGAACGGCGATCGGCGCCGTCAGCAGGAGGTGACTCGACATGGATCGCGACTCAAAGACTTCCGTGTTCGCCGGACGGCAGGGGTTCGGCTTCCCGCATCTGCTCGGTGTCGATCACGTGCAGGCGCTGATAGGCACGCTGCAGCAGAACGACGGCGAAGACGGCCAGCGCGAAGGAGATCACGATGGCGGTCAGGATCAGGGCCTGCGGCAGGGGATTGGCGCTCTGCGCGATGGTGGTCTCGCCCGCCGCCACCAGCGGCGGCACGGCGGAGCGCAGGCGCCCGGCGATGAAGATCGTCAGGTTGGCGACGTTGCCCAGCAGCAGCAGGCCCAGAACCATGCGCAGGACGTTGCGCGACATCAGCAGGTAGGCCGAAACCGCCGCCATGACACCGGTCGCCACGATGAAAAGAGGTTCCATTAGTGCTCCAGGAAAAAGCGCAGGAAGCTGATGGTGGAACCCAGCACCGTCAGATAGACGCCGATGTCGAACATCAGCGCAGTACCGATCGCGACGCCGCCGATCTCGGTCCAGACATGCGTCAGGTAGGCGCCACCGGCGAGCAGGCTGGCCAGGCCCGACAGCAGTGCCACCGCGAGCCCCAACGCCATCAGCTGCAGCGAATCGATCGGCAGCAGGCGCTTCAGCGCGCCCTGGTCGCGCGGCAGCGCAAAGCTCGCGAAGCCGGCAGCAGCCACCAGCCCGCCGACGAAACCACCGCCCGGCTCGTTGTGGCCCCGCCATAGCAGATACAGCGACAACAGCAGGGCGAACGGCAGGATCAGCGTGGAGCAGACCCGAAAGATCAGCGAACTCACGGACGAGGCTCCGATGGCCCCTGCCCCTGCGGCGGCGATTTGCCGGTGCCGCGGGCGCGGGTGCGGAAGACGGCAGTGGCGGCGAAGGCGGCCAGCGCCAGCACCGTGATCTCGCCCAGCGTGTCGAGGGCGCGGAAGTCGACGATGATGACGTTGACGAGATTGCGGCCGTGCGCCTGAGGCACGCTGGCCTGCCTGAAGAAATCGGAGAGCGATTCGTCGAACGGCAGCGAGATCACGCTGAACATCATGCAGACGAACATCAGGCCGAACAGGCTGGCGACCAGCGCATCGCGGCGGCGCTGCGCGAGCGGCCGCGGCGCGGCGATCCGGAACGGCATCTTGCCGATCAGCGCCAGCAGAATGACGATCGACAGGGCCTCGACCGAGAACTGTGTGAACGCGAGGTCCGGTGCGCCGGCGAACAGGAACACCACAGCAGCGCCGAATCCGACGGTACCCGCCGCGACGATACCCTTCGCGAAGCTCTGCGCGCGCAGCACCGCCAGCGAGGCGACGATCAGCAGCACCGGCAGCGCCACGTCGACGCTCGCACCATGCGGCAGCAGTGCCGGCAGCCGGGCGCCGGCGTTGAGGAACAGCACCAGCAAGGTGCCGGCAGAAATCACCGCAATGCTGGCGGCCATGTAGCGGCGCAGGCTACCGGACTGGATGAGACGCGTCTGCCAGCGGGCCAGCCGCAACAAGGCATGCAAGCCCCGGTCGTAGGCGGCGTCGGGACCATAACGGTCGATCGCCGCGATCCTGCCGAGGCGGCGACGCAGGCGGTCCCAGAGCGCAAAGCCGCCGAGCCCCAGCGCCACGGTGAGCACGCTCAGCCCCAGCATCGGCGTGAGCCCGTGCCAGAGCGCCAGGTCGGCGCCCGGCCGGCTGCCGACCGCCGCCGCCGCCTGTGCCAGCAGCGGCTGCACGGCTTGCGGCAACAGGCCGCAGAACAGCCCCAACAGCGCGAGCAGCAGCGGCCCCAGCCACATCGGCCACGGCGGATCGTGTGGCTCGCGGGGCAGCGGCGCAGCGTGGGCGCGTCGCCGCGCGAAGAAGCAGCCAATGGCGATCAGCGCCGCGATCGTCACCATGCAGGCGTTGGCCAGCACGGCGATCAGCAGTCCGATCGAACTGCCGGCCTGCAGCCCGACTTCGTAGATCAGTTCCTTGCCGATGAAACCCAGCAGCGGCGGCAGTCCCGCCATCGACGCCGCAGCCAGCACCGCGATGATCGCCGTCAGCGGCATCTTGCGCGCCAGCGCTCCGAGTTCGGGCGCCTCGCGGCTGCCGGCCTCGTGATCGACGATGCCGGCGATCATGAACAGGCAGGCCTTGTAGAGCGCGTGGACGAGCAGGAAGCTCGCCATGGCCAGTGGCGCCAGCGCGTGGCGGGTGCCGATCAGCAGCACCAGCGTGCCCAGCGAGACGATGGTGGAATAGGCCAGCACCCGCTTGAGGTCGGTCTGCCGCAGCGCCAGCACGCTGCCGGTCAGCATCGTCAGCAATCCCGCCGCGCTCAGCAGCGGCGTCCACAGCGGCGATTCCGCCAGTGCCGGATTGAGCCGCGCCAGCAGATAGACGCCGAGTTTCACCATGGTCGCCGAATGCAGATAGGCGGACACCGGGGTCGGCGCCACCATCGCGTTCGGCAGCCACATATGCAGCGGCGCCTGCGCGGATTTGCTGAACGCGCCAAGCGCGATCAGCAGCACGATCGCGTAGCCGCGCGGCTGCGACCATAGCGAGGTCTGCCATTGCAGGATCTCGGAGATGCGATAGCTGCCGGCGGCGCTGCCGAGCAGCATCACGCCGCTGAGCATCGCCAGTCCGCCGCCCACCGTCACCAGCAGGCCCTGCTGCGCCGAACGGCGCGCATTGCTGCTGCCGGCGTCATGGCCGATCAGCATGAAGGAGCTCAGGCTGGTCAGCTCCCAGAACACGATCAGGCTGATGAGATCGTCGGCCAGCACTGCGCCGAGCATCGCCGCCATGAAGACGCTCAGCGTCGCGAAAAAGCGCGGCGTGCGGAAATCGCGCGGCAGATAGGCCGAGGCGTAGAGGAAGATGCCGCTGCCGATGCCGGTGATCAGCAGCGCGAACAGCAGCGACAGGCCATCCAGGCGGAACGCCAGCTCGATGCCCAGCTGCGGGATCCATGCGCAGGTCTGCGTCACGGCGCCGCTCTGCAACACCTGCGGAATCCACGCAACGAAGCCGCAGAACAGCAACGCCGGCGCCAGCGCCGTCCACGCCAGCCACCCGCGCGCGGCCAGCAGGAACGCCGCTGGGGCCGTCGCAAACGCAAAGCCCACCAGTGCGATGAGCGCAATCATTTCCGGCACGTCACGTCCGATGATCTGTATGAATGTCAGGCTCTGGCGAGCGCTCGCAGGCACGCGCATCAGAGTATTGGCGACCGAGGCCCGGCTCGGTGTACACGGCGACCCATGCCCTGGCATGTACGTCCGCGTGTAAGCCTCGTGTCAGCTATCGCCTACCGCAATGACGTGAGTAAACCCGATTGAAGCGCAAAGGATCAAGGCGCACCTGCGGCGCGAGGCCCGCACGGCGCCGGCAGCCGCGCCCGCAACGGGGCGCGACGCGGTTCATGGACTGCGGGGCGAACGCGGCAAGCGCACGCGCAGGCTGACACGTCCCTGCTGCGACTGTGCATCGATCAGGCCTTGATGCGCCTGCACGATCTGCTTGGCGATATAAAGACCCAGCCCCAGGCCCTCGCTGCGGCTGCCGCGTCGCTCGCGGCCGCGGAACGGCTCGAACAGATGCGGCAGCAGCTCGGCGGCAATCTCGCCTGCATTGCTGATGCGCAGTTCCACGGCAGTGCTGGCAGTGCCGTCCACGCAGATCTCGATCTCGCCGCCGCTGCCGTGACGCAGCGCATTGCCGATCAGATTGGTCAGCACCTGCGCGAGCCGCTCGCTGTCCCACTCGCCGCGGACATCGCCGAACGCCTCGATCCGCAGCGGCGGCACGCCGCTGTTGCCGACCGCCTCCTCGGCCATCCGCTGTGCCAGGCGCGCCAGATCGATCGGTTCGGGCCGCAGCACCAGGCCGCCGCCGTTGCGCACCCGCGCCAGATCGAGCAGATCCTCGATCATGCGGCTCATGCGCTTGCCACTGCTGAGCACGCGCTCGGCGGTCTTGCGCTGCGACTCGGTCTCGGCCTGGCGCTTGAGCAGCTCGCCGGACAGCAGGATCGCATGCAGCGGATTGCGCAGGTCGTGACCCAGCACCGCCATGAACATCTCGTTGAGCCGCAGCGCCTCCGTGCGCTCCTGCAGCTGTTGCGCCAGCTGCTGCCGCTGCCGATACAGCTCGAAGAACACGCCCGCCTTGTTGCGCAGGATGCGCGGCTCGATCGGCTTGTAGAGGAAATCGACGGCACCGCTGTCGTAACCGCGGAACATGCGCAGCTGATCGTGCACACCGGCGGTGACGAAGATGATCGGCACCGCCTGCGTGCGGGCGCTGCCGCGCATCAGCTCGGCCAGCTCGAAACCGTCCATCTCCGGCATCTGTACGTCGATCAGTGCCAGCGCCACCTCGTGCTGCAGCAGCAGCTCCAGCGCCTCGGCGCCGGAACGTGCCTGCAGCAGCTCCACGCCGTCGTCGCGCAGCAGCGCCGACAGGGCCAGCAGGTTCTCGGGCAGGTCGTCGACCAGCAGGCATTTGACCGCCTGCGGCGCCGCCGCGGCTGCGGTGGATGTCGGCGTCATGCGCGCACCTCGGCATCCAGCGCGCCGAGCCGCGCCGCGATCTGCGGCAGCGTCAGCGGCTGCGCCGCCGGGCTGCGCTGCAGCGCCGACGCCGGCATCAGCGGCACGGCCGCGCTTTGCGGCAGCTGCACGATGCCAGCGCCGCCCGCGCGCAGCACCGTGGCCAGGCCGGCGCTGCCGTCGTCATTGCCGCCACTGAGGACGATCCCCAGCAGACCACGTCTGTAGATGCGCGCCGCCGACTCGAACAGCACGTCGATCGACGGCCGCGAGTAATGCACGGGCTCATCGGCCGACAGCGCCAGCTGCGGTCCTTCATCGAGCAGCAGGTGGTAGTCCGGCGGCGCGAAGTACACGGTTCCGGCCTGCACCGGCTGCTTGTCCTCGGCCTCGCGGACCGGTACCGCGCACCTGGGCTGGAAGATATCGACGAGCAGGCTCGGCCGTTCGCGCGGCAGGTGGACGACGATGAACACCGCCGCGCGCAGCCGCGCGGGCAGCGCCGGCAGCAGCAGGCCCAGCGCGTCGACGCCGCCGGCGGACGCGCCGATGACCACGGCCTCGATGTGCTCGTGCTGCGCCGCGCTCACGCCGCCTCCCGCTTCTGGTAGATGCGATCGACGCGCACCAGCTCGTCGAAGGCCGCGGCATGTGCCGAGAAGCGCAGGGATTCCTTGGCGCCGATGCCGAGGAATCCGCGCCGGCACAGCGATTCGCGGAACAGGCCGATGGCGCGATCCTGCAGCTCGCGATTGAAATAGATCAGCACGTTGCGGCACGACACCAGCTGCATCTCGGCGAACACGCTGTCGGTGGCCAGGCTGTGATCGGAAAACACGATGTGGCGGCGCAGGCCCTTGTCGAACACCGCACGGCCGTAGGCCGCGGTGTAGTAATCCGACAGCGAGCTGCGCGCTCCGGAGCGACGATGGTTCTCGGTGAAGCCGGCGATGCGCTCGATGTCGTAGACGCCGGCCTCGGCCTTCTGCAGCGCCTGCGCGTTGATGTCGGTGGCGTAGATCAGCGCGCGCTCCAGCAGGCCTTCCTCGCGCAGCAGGATCGCCAGCGAGTAGACCTCCTCGCCGGTGCTGCAACCGGCCACCCAGACCTTCAGCGATGGATAGGTGCGCAGCAACGGCACCACCGTGTCGCGCAGCGAGCGGAAGTAGCCGGGATCGCGAAACATCTCGCTGACCTGCACCGTCAGGTAATCGAGCAGCTGCGGAAACACCGCCGGCTCGTGCAGCAGGCGATCCTGCAGCTGCGACAGCGTGGCGCAGTCGAAGCGCGTCATTGCCGTCAGCAGCCGCCGCCGCAGAGACGCCTGTGCATAGCCACGAAAATCGTAGTGGTACTTGAGGTAGACCGCGTCGATCAGCAAGCGCAGCTCGATGTCGAAATCGGCATCGAGCGGATCGTCGGCAGCGGCACTCACTTGGGCAGCCACACGCGCACCAGCGACAGCAGCTTCTCGACGTCGAGCGGCTTGGCGATGTAGTCATTGGCGCCGGCGGCCAGGCATTTTTCCTGATCGTCCTTCATCGCCTTGGCGGTCAGCGCGATGATCGGCAGGCGCTTGAAGTCCGGCCGCTTGCGGATCTCGCGCATGGCGGTGAAGCCGTCCATCTCCGGCATCATGATGTCCATCAGCACCAGGTCGATGGTCTCGCCACCGACGGCGGCGCTGCGCTCCAGTGCCTCGATCGCCTCGCGGCCGTTGCGGGCGATCTGCACGCGCGCGCCCTTGGGCTCCAGCACGCTGGACAGCGCAAAGACGTTGCGCACGTCGTCCTCGACGACGAGGATGCGACGATGCTCGAAGCTGGCCTCGCGGTCGCGCGCGGCACGCAGCATGCGCTGGCTCTCGGCCGGCAGCTTGGATTCCACCTGGTGCAGGAACAGCGTGACCTCGTCGAGCAGGCGCTCCGGCGAGCGCGCGTCCTTGATGATGATCGACCTGGAGTAGTGTCGAAGCCGCTGCTCCTCGTCGCGCGACAGCGAGCGGCCGGTGTAGACGATCACCGGCGGGAAGGCGACACCGTCCTGGTCGGCCATCCGTTCGAGCAGGTCGTAGCCGCTGTAGTCGGGCAGATTCAGATCCATCACCACGCAGTCGAAGGTCGTCGTGCGCAACTGCGTCAGCGCCTCGCCGGCACTGGCCACGCCGATGATCTCGACCTCGCCGCTGCCCAGCAGCTGCTGCATGCTGTCGCGCTGGCGTTCGTCGTCCTCGACGATCAGCACGCGGCGCAGGCTCTGCGAGAACTTCGCCTCCAGCCGCCGCAGGGCCTCGACCAGTTCCTCGCGCTTGACCGGCTTGAGCGCGTAACCGATCGCGCCCAGCTCCAT
>CBINNP010000066.1:0-14555 GCA_966252075.1 uncultured Solimonas sp. | reverse complement strand
TCCACGCGATGCCGGCTGCCGGGCAGATGAAGCAAAAGATCGCTGCAAGCCGGTTGCCCGGTACCGCGCATCGCGCAGCCAGGGCCGCAAGCGCCGCAGCGGCGGTGCGCAACCGGGAGTGCATCGCGGAATAGGCAAAGACCAAAATTCGTCGCGGGGTTGCCCGAACGGTTGCGACTGTCTTAGTATCAGTCGACATCGCATCACCCACGGTTATATGCAAGCGCATATGAACCCATTGCACAGAGAGCGTGCTCACGGACCCGCAGGGCATCGGGCCGGACCGATTCGCAAGGCAATGGCTGCCGCAGGTGGAGCGTCAGCAGTACAGAAGTTAAAAGCAGTTAAGAAAATTGCAGTAAAAAAGGCGGAATATAGGCTGGAGGTGCCTGGGGCACTTTCGGTGATGGTTCATCGTCAGCGAGGTTTTTGCTCGCTGCCCTCTTATTTCGTTTTTTGGAACGCATCAAGAAAAAAATAGAACATTAAAGTCCAGCCGCGCTTTAAGCGCGCGCGATAGCTGGCGTGGGGCGACATCTTCACGCTGTGAAGGTGAGTTGAAGTCCTGCTGGATGACAATGATCTCCTGCCAATGCAAATTGGCAGAAGTGCTGGCGTTGGTCTGTGTCACGTTATAACGCGCCTTTTTTGGAGGATGGAATCGATGGAGTTTGGGCAGCGCCGGGATCCGACCCGCAGACTCATCAGCATAGGACTCGTGGTCCTAATTCACCTTGGCTTCATCTGGGTTCTGGTCAACGGTCTCGCACGCAAGGCGATCGAACTGCTGCCGCCGCCGATCGAGACGAAGATTCTTGAGGAAACTCAGACGGAGGAGGCCCCGCCGCCGCCGCCGCCGCCGAAGTTCGATACGCCGCCGCCGCCGTTTGTGCCGCCGCCGGAAATCTCGATCCAGTCGACGGCTCCGCGTCCCAACGCGATCCAGAGTTCGTCGAAGCCGGCGCCGCCGGCGCCCAAGCCGAAGACCACTAAGGCTCCGGTCGTCAAGGCGAAGAACTGTCGTGAGCCGGACTATCCGCCGGTTTCCGAACGTCTCGGCGAGACCGGTACGGTGCTGCTGCAGCTGCTGGTGGGCGTGGACGGCAAGGTCACCGACAGCAAGATCGAAAAGTCGAGCGGCTTCCCGCGTCTGGACAAGGCGGCTCAGGATGCACTCTCGCGTTGCCGCTTCACCCCTGGTGAAGTGGATGGCCAGCCGTCAGCGGCATGGGCTCAGCTGCGCTATACGTTCCGTAAGCAGTAATTGGATTTTTAGGGCTTTCTAATTTCGGCGGGACCTGGGTCCCAAACTGTTGCGCTCGGAGGATGAGGAAATGGTTTCGATTGATCGTTGCAAGGGATGGCTGGCCGCTACCGCGTTGACGCTGGTGCTGGCGGTGGGTGGTTTTGCGGTTACGTCGGACGCGTTGGCCCAGGATCAGGCAGCACCGGCTGCCGACAGCTCGCTGTTCAGCGATCCGGCGGCACCGGCCGAAGCTGCGCCGGCCGAAGGCGGCGACAAGGTTCAGGTCGACAACCCGTACGGCCTCGGCGCGCTGTGGGCGCAGGGCGACTTCGTCGCCAAGGGCGTGCTGATCATGATGGTCATCATGTCGGCGGCCACCTGGTACATCATGATCGCCAAGGTCATCGAGCAGGCCAAGCTGTTCAAGCAGGCCAAGGCTGCCAATGCCAGCTTCTGGAAGTCGGCTTCGGTCGAGCAGGGCATTTCCAGCCTCGGCGAAGGCACGCCGTTCTGGTACATCGCCGAGCGCGGCCTGTCGGCCAGCCAGCATCACGAAGGCACGCTGGTCGAGCAGATCGACCTGCACAGCTGGGTGACGATGAGCGTCAACCGCGCGGTGGAGGAAATCTCCAGCCGCCTGCAGGGTGGCCTCGCGGTGCTCGCGACGGTGGGTTCGACCGCTCCGTTCGTCGGTCTGTTCGGTACGGTGTGGGGCATCTACCACGCACTGACGGCCATCGGTGTGTCGGGCCAGGCATCGATCGACAAGGTCGCCGGTCCGGTCGGTGAAGCGCTGATCATGACCGCCATCGGTCTGGCGGTCGCCGTTCCGGCGGTCATGGGCTACAACTGGCTGGTGCGCCGCAACAAGGCAGCCATGGAAAGCGTCCGCGCCTTCGGTGCCGACGTCCACTCGGTGCTGCTGTCGGGCACCCGCGTCGGCGAGAAGAAGGCCTAAAGCGAGCCGGGCTTAGAGCGCAACATCGGTGTCAGGCGCCGGATCCCGGCGCCTGACACTTGAGAGAGCGGCGCTCTGACCAGAACACGGAGAAATCCCATGGGCATGCAAATTGGGTCGGAAGGTGGCGACGAGGAAGAAGTCGTCTCGGCAATCAATACGACGCCGCTGGTCGACGTCATGTTGGTGCTGCTGATCATCTTCCTGATCACGATTCCGGTCGTCCGCCAGTCGGTTCCGCTGGAACTGCCGAAAGAGCGGAACCAGGCGTTGCAGACGAAGCCTGAAAATATCGTCATCGCCGTGGATCACGATGGCGTCATCTACTGGGGCATCCAGGAAGTGGCGAATACCAGCGTGCTTCTCGACAAGCTGAAGGAAGAGGCTGTCAAGGAACCGCAGCCGGAAGTGCATATCCGCGGCGACGAGGGCGCACGCTATCAGTCGATCGGACAGGTCGTGATTGCCTGCCAGCGCGCCGGCATCGTCAAGGTTGGATTCATTCTCGAACCGCCGCCGAGAGGCTGATCGGTATCGCCGCACGGGCCCGAGCGTCCGCGCGGCGACCGAGCCGGCCGACGGTGCATTCGAATTTTCGATTACCTATAGAGGAACAGCCTCATGGGCATGAACGTAGGGCAGGGTGGCGGATCGGGTGATCCGGAACCCGTAGTCGACATCAACACCACGCCGCTGATCGACGTGATGCTGGTGTTGCTGATCATGCTGATCATCACCATCCCGGTGCAGACGCACGCGGTGAAGCTGGACATGCCGGCGCCGGACAACCAGCAGCAGGACACGCCGCCGACGCCGCCGACGATCGTCGATCTGGAGATCGACTTCGACGGCACGGTGCTGTGGAACGGTAATCCGATGGATTACGCCACGCTGGAACAGCGCTTCGTGTTCGATGCCAAGCAGGACGAGCAGTCGGAATTCCATATCCGGCCGAATCGTCTGGTCGAGTACAAGTATGTCGCGCGTGTTCTGGCCTCGGCGCAGCGCCATAACATCACCAAGATTGGACTGGTCGGCAACGAACAGTTCATGTAAGCGGGAGAGAACTTCAATGATGTTGACCCGGTTCAAAACGACGATGCGTGTGGCGCTGGCGGCGACGCTGATCGCTGCCGCCTATCCGGCGCTGGCGCAGAAGCAGCAGCTGCGCCCGGAGGTGGGCAAGCCGCTGCAGGAAGCCCAGGCCGCCCTGCAGTCGAAGGACGCCAAGACCGCACTCGCCAAGATCGACGAGGCGGAAAGTGTCGGCAAGCTGACGCCGTACGAGACCTACATCGTCAATCGCATGCGTGGCGCTGCTGCCGCGACCGGCGGTGACATGAACACGGCGACCAAGGCCTTCGAGGCTGCGCTGGCGTCCGGCCAGACGCCGAAGGAAGAGCAGCTGACGCTGATCGAAACGGTGGTCAAGGCTTCGTACGCCGCCAAGAACTATCCGAAGACCGTCGAGTTCATCCAGAAATACAAGGCCGCCGGCGGCACCAAGCAGGATGTGCTCGGTCTGACCGCGCAGGTGCTGTATCTGAGCGGCCGTTATCCGGAAGCCGGCAAGGAACTCAGCTCGCAGATCGTCGAGCTGGAAAAGGCCGGCAAGACGCCGACCGAAGCCCAGCTGGGCCTGCTCGCCAACATCGCGCTCAAGCAGAACGACAACAACGGGTATCTGGCTGCGCTGGAGCGCATGGCGGCCTACTACCCGAAGAAGACCTACTGGCTGGACCTGATCCTGCGCACGGCCGGCAAGCCGGGCTTCTCGGATCGCCTGATGGTTGATATCTATCGTCTGCGGTTCGCGACCGACACGATGGAAAAGGCCAGCGACTACATGGAAGCGGCGCAGCTGGCGCTGCAGGCCGGCCTGCCGGGTGAGGCGCAGAAATATGTCGACGCCGGCTACAAGGCAGGTCTGCTCGGTACCGGTCCGGACACCGATCGCCACAACCGCCTGAAGACCCTGGTTGCCAAGAACGTCAAGGACGATCAGGCGATCGCGGCACAGGCCGACAAGCAGGCCGAAGCGGCTGCGACCGGCGATCCGCTGGTCAACACCGGCCTGAACTATGTGATGTATGGCCAGGCCGACAAGGGCATTCCGATGATGCTCAAGGGGATTCAGAAGGGGCAGCTGAAGCGCCCGGACGAGGCCAAGCTGCATCTCGGCTACGCCTACCTGCTGGCCGGCAACAAGGCCGAGGCGGTCAAGACCCTCAAGACCGTTGCCGGCACCGACGGATCCAAGGACGTGGCCCGTCTCTGGGTGATCCAGTCGCGCTCCGCCAAGTAGCCGGAGCGCCGGGGCGGTGTCATCATCGCCTTGAATATGGGAGTATCCACCGCCCGGACAGCGATGTCCGGGCGGTTTTTTATGGGCCAGGGATTGGCGCCTCGAATTCAATGATGGGATCAGCGTATGAGTGAAGCAGCAAGCGACGAAACCGTCGTCATCATCGGTGCCGGCCAGGCCGGTTCGGAAATTGCGGCCTCGCTGCGACAGCAGCAGTTCACGGGCCGCATCGTGCTGATCGGCGACGAGCCCTATGCACCGTACAAGCGCCCGCCCTTGTCGAAGACCTATCTGTCCGGCGAAGTGACGCAGGAGTCCTTGCTGATCCGCTCCGAGGCGGCTTACGCCAAGCTGGAAGTCGAATGCTGGTTCGGCACGGCAGTCGAGCGCATCGACCGCGCCGCCAAGAAGGTTCATCTCGCCGACGGTCGTGAAGTCACCTATACCAAGCTGGCGTTGAGCACCGGCGGCCACGCACGCAGGCTGGCGCTGCCGGGCGCCGACAAGCCCAATGTCTACTACGTGCGCAGCATCGCCGACATCGAGCGCATGCGCGCCGATTTCAGCGAGGGCAAGCGCCTGGTCGTCATCGGCGGCGGCTACATCGGCCTGGAAGCCGCCGCGGTGGGTATCAAGAAGGGCCTGAAAGTCACGGTCGTCGAGGCACTGCCGCGCGTGCTGGCGCGGGTCGCGGCCCCGGATCTGTCGGCGTTCTATGAGCAGGCGCATCGCCGCCGCGGCGTCGAACTGCGCACCGGTGTCGGCGTGCACAGCCTCGAAGGCGGCGAGCGCGCCGAGGCCGTCGTGCTGATCGACGGTACCAGGCTGCCGGCCGATCTGGTGATCGTCGGCGTTGGCCTGATCCCGAACACACAGTTGGCCGAGGCAGCCGGTCTGACCGTCGACAACGGCATCGTGGTCGACCAGTACACGCGGACTTCGGATCCCGACATCGTCGCCGCCGGCGACTGCACGCATCACGAGAACGTTTTCCTCGGCCGCACGCTGCGCCTGGAATCGGTGCCCAACGCCATGGAGCAGGCGCGCGTCGCCGCCGCCAGCATCGTCGGCAAGCCGGTGCCCTACAACGCCGTGCCGTGGTTCTGGTCCGACCAGTACGATCTCAAGCTGCAGATGGTCGGCATCTCGCAGGGCTACGACCAGTTCGTGATCCGCGGCGACACGGCCACGGAATCGTTCTCGGCGTTCTATCTGAAGGACGGGGTGGTGATCTCTGCCGACGCCGTCAACCGCCCGAAGGACTTCATGGTTGCCAAGCGTCTGGTCGGCGAGCGCATCGCCGTCGACGCCGCCGTGCTCGCCGACGAGAGCATCGCGCTCAATACCCTGCTGCCGGCCAAGCCGGCGCCTGCCGCACCGGCCGCCTGAGCCGCTTCAGCCGGCGTGCCGCCCGGCCCAGTCGCGCGCGAATTGCCGCGCGACGCGGCCGGAGCGGGACGCGCGGTTCAGCGCCCAGCGCAGCGCCAGCGTCCGCGTTTCCTCGTCCCAGCCCTGATGGCCGAGCGCCTGCAGGTGCAGTTGCACGGCATCCAGGGATTGGTCCTGCGTGAACGGCAGGAAGCTGAGCCACAAGCCGAAGCGTTCCGACAGCGAAATCTTCTCTTCGGTCGATTCGCCGGGATGCAGTTCGTCTTCGACCCAGTGGTACTCGCCGTTGTCGGCGCGCGTCGATGGCATCAGATGGCGACGGTTGGACGTCGCGTAGATCAGTACGTTCTCCGGCGGCTCCTCGACGCCGCCGTCGAGCGCAGTCTTCAGCGCCGTCAGGGCCGGATCGCTGGCCGACACCGAGAAATCGTCGACGTAGAGGACGAAGCGTTCGGGCCGGCCGCGCAGCGGCGCCACCACGTCCGGCAGATCGACCAGATCATGCGGATGCACCTCGACCAGCCGCAGGCCCTGCGGCGCGAATTCGCTCAGCAGCGCCTTGACCAATGAGGACTTGCCGGTACCGCGCGAGCCGGTCAGCAGCACGTGGTTGGCCGGCTTGCCGGCGACGAACTGCCGCGTGTTCTGCACCGCCGCTTCCTTCTGCCGGTCGATGCCGAGCAGCATGCCCAGCTGTACCGTTTGCGGATGCTGTACCGGTTGCAGCAGATTGCGGTGCCAGCGATAAGCGATCGAATCCGTCATGGCGATGTGCGAGATCAGAAAAACGGGCGCGTAGTGTGCCGTGACTGTTGCAATCGTGCGCAGCCTTGACTTGAAGTCGACTTCAACTTCTACGATGCCGGCCCTCTGCTTCCGTGCGCATGGGGTCTGTCGATGGATGAGTGCATCAAGCTCAGTGTGATCTACGCCAGCACCCGCGAAGGGCGGCTCTGCGAGTACGTCGGCCGCTGGCTCGCCGAGCAGATCGAGGCGGTACCGGCCTATGTGCTCGACGTCATCGACCCGGCGCAGCTCGATCTGCCGACGCGCCATCTGCGCAACGAAGACGAGTCCCTGCAGGCGCTGCGGCAGCGGCTGAGCTGGGCAGACGCCTTCATCATCGTCACGCCCGAGTACAACCATGGCTATCCGGCCGCGGTGAAGTTCCTGATCGACGCCGTCTACGAGCCCTGGCACGGCAAGCCGGTGGCCTTCGTCAGCTACGGCGGGCAATCCGGCGGCCTGCGCGCGGTCGAGCAGCTGCGACAGGTGTTTGCCGAGCTGCACACCGTGACGCTGCGCGACACCGTGGCATTGGTCAACGCCTGGGAACAGTTCGATGCCGACGGCCGCCTGCGCGCGCCGGCACGGCCGCGGCAAGCCTTGAAGACCTTGCTGTCGCGCCTGGACTGGTGGGCGCGGGCGCTGCGCGCTGCACGAGCCGCCTCACCGTACCGGCAGTCGTTTGCCTGAGGTCGGCGGCAGGTGCAAGACCTGCGATGCGCTGCGACACTAGCGTCGCTGATCCAATTAAAAATGCCGGGGAGTTGCGTGCAGCCGATCATTTCCGTCAAAGGCCTGACCAAGACCTACGCGTCCGGCCATCAGGCGCTCAAGCAGATCGACCTGGATATCCATCGTGGCGAGATCTTCGCGCTGCTGGGGCCCAACGGCGCCGGCAAGACCACGCTGATCGGCGCGATCTGCGGCCTGGTGCGGCCCAGCAGCGGCGAGATCCGCGCCGACGGCCACGACATCGTCCGCCAGTTCCGCGCGGCGCGGACCAAGATCGGCCTGGTGCCGCAGGAGCTCACGACGGATGCTTTCGAAAGCGTGTGGGCCACCGTCAACTTCAGTCGCGGCTTGTTCGGCAAGCCGCGCGATCCGCAGCTGATCGAGAAGATCCTGCGCGACTTGTCGCTGTGGGACAAGAAGGACGCGCGCATCATGACGCTGTCCGGCGGCATGAAGCGACGCGTGATGATCGCCAAGGCGCTGTCGCACGAGCCGCAGATCCTGTTTCTCGACGAGCCGACCGCCGGCGTCGATGTCGAACTGCGTCGCGACATGTGGGAGATGGTGCGGCGGCTGCGTGAAAGCGGCGTGACGATCATCCTGACCACGCACTACATCGAAGAAGCAGAAGAAATGGCCGACCGCATCGGCGTCATCAACCGCGGTGAACTGGTGCTGGTCGAGGACAAGCACCGGCTGATGCAGAAGCTCGGCAAGAAGCAGCTGCGCCTGCAGTTGCAGGCGCCGCTCGCGCAGATTCCCGAGGCGCTGCGCAGCTACCGGCTGGAACTCGCCAGCAATGGCGGCGAGCTGATCTATACCTTCGACGCGCAGGGCGACGATACCGGCATCGGCGCGCTGTTGCGCCGTCTCAACGAACACGGCATCGATTTCAAGAACCTGCAGTCCAGCGAAAGCTCGCTGGAAGACATCTTCGTCAGCCTGGTGCGGAGCCGGCAATGAGCGCCTTCAATCTCTACGCCATCCGCGCCATCTACCGCTTCGAGATGGCGCGCACCGGCCGCACGCTGATGCAGAGCATTGCCTCTCCGGTGCTGTCGACTTCTCTGTACTTCATCGTCTTCGGTGCTGCGATCGGCTCGCGCATGGGCGCGATCGACGGCGTGTCCTACGGCGCCTTCATCATCCCCGGCCTGGTCATGCTGTCGCTGCTGAGCGAGAGCATCTCCAACGCCTCGTTCGGCATCTATTTCCCGAAGTTCTCCGGCACGATCTACGAGGTGCTGTCGGCACCGGTGTCGTTCGTCGAGATCGCCATCGGCTATGTCGGTGCGGCGGCCAGCAAGTCGATCATCCTCGGCACGCTGATCCTGCTGACGGCACGGCTGTTCGTGGACTACGAGATCGCGCATCCGCTATGGATGATCGGCTTCCTGGTACTGACCGCGGTCACCTTCAGCCTGTTCGGCTTCCTGATCGGCATCTGGGCCGACGGCTTCGAGAAACTGCAGATCGTGCCGCTGATGGTGGTCACGCCGCTGACTTTTCTTGGCGGCAGCTTCTATTCGATCAACATGCTGCCGCCGCTCTGGCAGACCGTCGCGCTGTTCAACCCAGTGGTCTATCTGATCAGTGCGTTTCGCTGGAGCTTCTACGGCGTCTCCGATGTCAGCGTGGTGCTCAGCGTCGGCATGATCCTGCTGTTCATGCTGGTCTGCATCGCCGTCATCGCCTGGATCTTCCGCAGCGGCTATCGCCTCAAGGCCTGAGCCTCACAGCGGCTCGAACTTCCAGCTCATCTGCACCGTTGCCGAGCCGTTGTACTGCTGGATCGGCGGCGGTGACAGATAAGGGCCGTCGAACGTGACGGTGCCGCGGCGGCTTCCGGATGCCGGTGCGACGCGCAGCGTGTCGAAGACGAACTTGCTGACCGCCGGCGGTACCGGCAAGCCGCCTTCGGCACGCTGCTCGCCGCGGCCGCGCTCGCTGCGCACCGTGCTGCCGCGGATTTCCGGCATCGGCATGCCGTTGGTATAGATCGTCTTCGCCTTGGTGTCGTAGACCAGATCGTTGTAGACGCAGTACAGGCGTCGATCGGTCGGCGTGCCATGCCAGTCCGCCTTGTGCGTCACCACGAAGGGGATCATGCCGTTGACGTCGGCATAGGCGCCTTCGAGGCGATCATCGATCACGAAGCTCAGCGCGCTGGCACAGGTGTCGAAGCCGATGAAGAGCAGGAAGCGTTCGTCGACGGGCGCTTCCGGTTCATCCGGATCGACCGGCGCCGGCGCATCGCTGACCCCCTGCGCCCGCAGGCAGTCACGCTGCCGCTGTGCGTCGCCGCCGCTGTGCTGCTGGCAGATGAATTCCGGCGTCGACATCGCCGTCATCGCTGCCGAGAAATCCGGCCGCGACATGAACTGCATGCCGACGCGCTGCCGGCAGGCGTTGTCGCCGCCACACCTGGCCACCTCCGCCTGCATCTGCTGCATCAGGGTTTGCGCTGCCTGCGGCGATACCGGCTTGGGACCGATGCCGGCAGCCGCGTTGCGTGCTTGCACCGCGCGGATCTTCTGCCGTGCGCGCTCGCCGTCGGCGACGGATTTCTTCGCGTAGTCCGGGTCCTTGCCGTTGACGCTGCTGAGCACGCCGTCACTCTGCACCATGGTGACGATGCGGTAGTGCTGGGCGATGCGGGTCTTGCTCCAGTCGCCCTGGCCCTGCGCTGCCTCCTGGCCCTGCACATCGACTTCGATGCTCAGGCGACCCTGCTGTCCCGCGCCAGACACCGTGGTGCCGAGCGTCAGGCTGGCTGCCGCCAGCAGGGCGCTGCATGCGTGCATGCGGATCGACATGAAAACCTCCCCGAAATTTGCAGCGGCGCAGTCTGCCGATGCGCCGGTCCGCCGACTGTGCCGCGGTTCACGCCACGGCCGGCGCCCATGAAAAAGCCGGGCGGCGCTGCGCGCGCCGCCCGGCCGGATGCCTCGTGCTGCTGTCTCAGGCCAGCTTCTTGTGCCGTGCGCGGCGGTTGACGCCGGGTTCGCTACCGGTGCGACGACGGAAGTCGTCTTCGTAGTCACGATAATTGCCTTCGTGCCACACCACTTCACCGGAGTCCTCGAAGGCGAGGATATGGGTGGCGACGCGGTCGAGGAACCAGCGATCGTGCGAGATCACCAGGGCGTTGCCGGGGAAGTCGAGGATCGCTTCTTCGAGCGCGCGCAGGGTTTCGACGTCGAGGTCGTTGGTGGGCTCGTCGAGCAGCACGACGTTGCCGCCCTGCAGCAGCATCTTGGCCAGATGCACGCGGTTGCGCTCGCCGCCGGACAGTTCCTTGAGCCGCTTCTGCTGTGCCTCGCCCTTGAAGTTGAAGCGGCCGATATAGGCGCGGGCCGGCATTTCGAAGTTGCCGACGCGGATCAGGTCGTTGCCGCCGGCGACTTCCTGGAACACGGTGTGGTCGCCGTTGAGCGCGTCGCGGCTCTGATCCACATAGGCGAACTTCACGGTCTCGCCGATGCTGATCTCGCCCTGGTAGTCCTGGTCCTGGCCGGTCAGCATCTTGAACAGCGTGGTCTTGCCCATGCCGTTGGCGCCGATGATGCCGACGATCGCGCCGCGCGGCACGCTGAAGCTGATGCCCTGGTACAGCGTACGGTCGCCGAACTTCTTGGTCAGGTTGCTGACCTCGATGACCTTGTCGCCGAGCCGCGGGCCGGGCGGGATATACAGTTCCTTGGTCTCGCTGCGCTTCTGGTATTCCTGCGACGCCAGTTCCTCGAACGCCTTGATGCGCGCCTTGCTCTTGGCCTGACGGCCCTTGGGGTTCTTGCGCACCCATTCGAGCTCTTCCTTCATCGCCTTGGCGCGCGCGTCTTCCTGCTTCTGCTCGGTCTCGTGGCGCTTGTCCTTCTGCTCCAGCCAGCTGGAGTAGTTGCCCTGCCACGGAATGCCGTGGCCGCGGTCGAGTTCGAGAATCCAGCCCGCCACGTTGTCGAGGAAGTAGCGATCATGCGTGACCGCGATGATGGTGCCGGGGAAGTCCTTGAGGAACTTCTCCAGCCAGGCCACCGACTCGGCATCGAGATGGTTGGTCGGCTCGTCGAGCAGGATCATGTCCGGCTTGGACAGCAGCAGCCGGCACAGCGCGACGCGGCGGCGCTCGCCGCCGGAGAGCTTGGTGACGTCGGCGTCCCACGGCGGCAGGTTCAGCGCCTCGGCGGCCTTGTCGAGAATCAGGTCGATGTTCTCGGCGTCGGCGGCGGCAATTTTGGCTTCCAGATCCGCCTGCTTGGCGGCGAGCTTGTCGAAGTCGGCGTTTTCCTCGGCATAGGCAGCGTAGACGGCGTCGAGCTCATCCTTGAGCTTGAGGATCTCGCCCAGCGCCTCCTCGACGTTGCCGCGCACGGTCTTGGCCGGGTCGAGCTTGGGCTCCTGCGGCAGGTAGCCGATCTTGAGGCCCGGCATCGGGCGGGCTTCGCCGACGATGTCCTTGTCGATGCCGGCCATGATCTTCAGCAGCGTCGACTTGCCGGCGCCGTTGTAGCCGAGCACGCCGATCTTGGCGCCAGGGAAGAACGACAGCGAGATGTCGCGCAGGATTTCCTTCTTCGGCGGCACGATCTTGCCGACGCGATTCATCGTGTAGACGTACTGGGACATGAGTTCGTTGAAAGCGGGAGAAAGGGGCAAACGGGACACCGGCTCCGTGTGTCGCAGGACCGCCGGCGACCAGGAGGCCGCCATTCTAACGGATCGCCCCCGGGATCAGGTTTCTGTGCGGCGCATCGCATGCGGCGGGTGCGCCGCGGCCCAATAATGCCGGCATGAACGCGCCATCCGTTCCGTTCGTCGCCAGCGCAGCTGTCGCAGGCACCGGCCTGCGGGTCTGGCTGCCGGTGTTGCTGGCGGCTGCCGCGGCCTGGCCCGCCGAGGCGGCCATCTATCGCTGCCAGCAGGACGGCCAGCTGCAGTTCAGCGATCGCCCCTGCGCGGCCGGCGCGCAGCCGGCGCAGTTGCCGCCGGCGACGGTGGTGATGCCCGAGCCCGGCGTCGCCGATCTGGCCAAGGAGCACGAGCGCCGCACCCAGCAATACCGGCGCGCCCGCGATGCCGAAGACGGGGAGCTGCAGCAGCGACGCCAGCAGCAACGTGCCGACGAGACGCGTATTCGCGCCGCCCGCCAGCGCGGCGACGTGGTGCAGGGCATGACGGCGACCGAAGTGCGTCAGCTGCTGGGCAAGCCGGCGCAGGTCAGCACCCACAGCGATGCCGTGAACGGCGATACTGAAGTCTGGCACTACCGCGACGGCAAGCGCAGCGGCGCGACCGTCAGCCTGCGCGACGGGCTCGTCGTGCAGGTGCGCGGCGCCCGCCGCAAGGATGCTGACCGATGAGCGCTGCACCGGACTTCGCAGAGATCCAGGAGGCACGCCGGCTGATCGCCGATCAGCTGGTGTACACGCCCTGCACGCATTCGCGCGTGCTGTCGCAACTGTGCGGTGCCGAGGTCTGGCTCAAGTTCGAGAACTTCCAGTTCACCGCCTCGTTCAAGGAGCGCGGCGCGCTGTACAAGCTCAGCCGGCTCGGCGACGCCGAACGTGCGGCCGGAGTGGCCGCCGTCTCCGCTGGCAATCACGCCCAGGGCGTCGCGTACCATGCCACACGGCTGGGTATCCGCAGCGCCATCGTCATGCCGCGCAGCACGCCTTTCACCAAGGTGCGCAATACGCGCGAGCTGGGCGGCGAGGTGATCCTGCATGGCGAGAGCCTGGCCGAGGCCCAGGTCTACATGGAAGAGGAGCTGGTGGGCCGGCGCGGGATGACGCCCTTGCACCCTTACGACGATGCCTGCGTGATTGCCGGCCAGGGCACGGTGGCGCTGGAGATGCTCGAACAGGCGCCGGGCCTGGACACGCTGGTGGTGCCGATCGGCGGCGGCGGCCTGATCTCCGGCATCGCGCTGGCGGCACACGGCATCGATCCGGCGATCCGTATCGTCGGTGTCGAGTCGGCCGCGTATCCCTCCGCCTACGCGGCGCTGCAGGGCGACGCCGACCTGGCGCTGGTCAAGGGCGGGCCGACGATTGCCGAAGGCATTGCCGTCAAGCGCATCGGCCGGCTCAACCTGCCGATCATCCGCGAGCACGTCGCCGAGCTGATGCGCGTCGACGAAGCGGCGATCGAGCGCGCGATGGGCCTGCTCGCGGCGATCGAGAAGGTGGTCGCCGAAGGCGCCGGCGCGGTGGGCCTGGCGGCGCTGCTCAGCGATCCGGCGCGCTTCGCCGGCCGTCGCGTCGGCGTCGTCGTCAGCGGCGGCAATGTCGATACGCGGCTGCTGGCTTCGGTGCTGCTGCGCCAGCTGGTCAACGAGTCGCGGCTGGTCTCGCTGTCGATCGACATCGAGGACCGCCCCGGCTTTCTCGCCCGCGTCGCCGGCTGCATCGGCGACTCCGGCGGCAACATCATCCAGGTGCATCACGAGCGTCTGCACGGCAATGCCAAGAACGCGACGCTGGAGGTGATGGTCGAAGCGCAGGACGGCGCGCACGCGCGGCAGATCGTCGCCGATCTCGAAGCCGCCGGTTACGGCGTCCGCATCGGCACCACGCACGGCATGGAATTCGATTGATGGCGGGCACCAGAACGCTGACGCTGTTCGAGTCCGCGGTAAGCCGCGCGCGGGTGATCCGCCAGGGCGACATCGTGCAGGTGGTGATCGACGGCGGTGGCGCCTTCGTCACCTTCACGCAGGAATTCATGCAGGCGCAGAAGTGGGCGCAGTCCAAGCCGGCGACCGGCAACGTCGTCACCGACCGCGGCCGCCTGTTCGAGCGCATCGGCACGCTGATCTCGCGGCCCGGCAGCATGCTCAGCACGCGCGGCCACGGCAAGTACGTGGAGAACCTGGCGCGCTCGATGAACCAGACCGGCTACGACCTCGGCGAGTGGATGCTGCCGCCGGAGCTGAAGGACATCAGCCGCGCGCATCTGCGCGCGTCCAAGGCCCTGGCCAGGCCTGACAAGCCGGTGCCGGCCGACGATGCGGGCGCGCCGGCGCAGCCTGGGGCGACGGACCCGCCGGTTTAAGGCCTGCTCACGCCGTCGTCTCGGCAGGCCCAGGGCCTGTTAACGCGATGGCCGCCGCTGTGATGCCACCCGCTTTGCGGCCAGGC
>CBINNP010000065.1:0-15006 GCA_966252075.1 uncultured Solimonas sp. | reverse complement strand
CGATGTCGCTCTGCATGCCGCGCACCAGCAGGGTCGGCGCCCGCACATTGGTAGCCGCCTGCAGCAGCGTCTCGGCCAGATCGGGCGGCTCGACGCGGCGTGGGTTGTCCATGATGCGTGGATCCCAGTGCCAGTACAGGCGGCCGTCGTCGCCATGCCGCAGGTTCTTCATCAGGCCCTGGATGTTGCTCGGACGCGGCCGGTGCGGGTTGTAGGTGGCCACTGCATCGGCAACCTCCTCCAGATTCGCGAAGCCCTCCTTGCGGCTGTTCATGAAGCCGATGACGCGGTTGGCGCCTGCCGGATCGATGCGCGGCACCACGTCGACGAGGACCAAGGCCGCTGCCAGCGGCTGTGCATGCTTGCCGGCTGCGTACAACGCGGTCGCGCCGCCCATCGACGCCCCGACCAGCGCCGGCTTGGTCGGCAGCGTGGCAATGACCTGCAGCAGGTCATCGGCCAGGGTCTCCAGCTGATAGTCGGCATCCGCCGACCAGCCGCTCTGGCCGTGACCACGCGCATCCAGATTGATGACGTGATAACCCTGCCGCAGCAGTTCGCGCATCGCGCCGCGCCAGGAGTGACGTGTCTGTCCGCCGCCATGTAGCAGGATCACCGCCGGCGCCGCCGGATCACCGCCCACGTCCGCCACCACCTCCAGCCCTGCGCCCACCGCATAGCGGTGGACCCTTGTGCTGCTATCGGTGGCTGTGTTCATGAGCGGCGATCCTCGGTGCAGACGGGCTGAAGCGGGACGCCACGCTTACTTCGGCGCCAGACGCTGCGCGCCGTCGAGCCGGATCGTCTCGCCGTTGATGAACGGATTATCGACGATGGACAGCACCAGCTTGGCGAACTCGGGCGGGCGGCCAAGACGGCTCGGGAACGGGATCGCCGCGCCCAGCGCAGCCTGCGCCGCTTCCGGGATGTCGTTGACCAGCATCGGCGTCTCGAACACGCCCGGCGCGATGGTCACCACGCGGATGCCGTAGCGCGAGAATTCGCGTGCCAGCGGCAGCGTCATGCCGACCACGCCGGCCTTAGACGCGGCATACGCGGGCTGGCCGATCTGGCCGTCGAACGCCGCGATCGATGCCGTATTGATGATCACGCCGCGCTCGCCCTCCGCCAGCGGCTCCGCCGCCTGCAGTCGCGCCGCGGCGAGGCGGATGACGTTGAAGGTGCCGACCAGGTTGACGTTGATGACCTTGGTGAACTCGGCCAGCGGCAGCGCGCCTTCCTTGCCGACCGCCTTGGCCGGCTTGCCGATCCCGGCGCAGTTGACGATGACGCGGGCGACGCCGTTGACGCGCTCGGCGTTGGCGATCGCCTTGGCAGTGCTGTCGTCGTCGGCAACATTGCACAGTTCGGCATGGCAGCCGAGTTCCTGCGCGAACTTCGTCGCATTGGCGCTGAGGTCCAGCAGGGTGACCTTGGCACCTGCGGCGAGCAGCGCCTTGGCAGTGGCCAGACCCAGGCCCGAGGCGCCGCCGGTGATCAGGGCGGCTTGTCCTTTGACGTCCATCTTCGAATCTCCTGTTTGTACGCGTGCGTACCGCGGCTTACGCGGCGATGTCGGTGTAGATGCCCTGCCCGCTGGCGGCGCGCTGGCGCAGGCCCTCGGGCACTTTGAAACGGCTGCCATGACGCTTGGCGAAGCGGTCGCAGGTCGCGACGAAATCGGCCAGGCCGACCGTCTCGATGTATGACAGTGCGCCGCCGGTCCAGGCCGGATAACCGATGCCGATGATCGAACCCAGGTCGACGTCGGCCGGATGGTTGACGACGCCCTCCTCGAATATCCGCGCAGCGTCGACCGCCTGCACGCTGAGGAAGCGCTGCTTGAGTTCTTCCACGTCCGGCTGTCGGGCCGCGCGCGGATAGAGGTCCTGCAAGCCATTCCACAGCGTCTTCCTGCCCTGCCCCGGCGGCGGATAATCGTAGAAGCCGGCGCCCACGCGGCGGCCGTTGCGGCCCAGATCCATCATCTTGTGCACGACGGCGATGCCGGCGAGACGGTGGAACGACTTCGGCAGCTTGTCGGCGACCGCCTGCGAGTGGATGCTCAGCTGCAGGTCGGCCGAGGTTTCGTCGAAGATCGTCAGCGGCCCGACCGGATAGCCGGCGAGCTTGGCGGCGTTCTCGATCAGCGCCGGCGCCACGCCTTCGGCGACCATCGCCAGGCCCTCGTCGATGAAGCGGCCGATCAGGCGGCTGGTGACGAAGGCTGGCGAGTCATTGACGAGGATCGGCGTCTTGCGCAGCTGCGCTGCGAAATCGAAAGCTTTCGCCAGTGCTTCGTCGCCGGTCTGCTTGCCGCAGATGATTTCGATCAGGGGCATCTTCTCGACCGGCGAGAAGAAGTGCATGCCGATGAAGCGCTCCGGCCGCGGATACGCCTTGGCCAGGCCGGTGATCGGCAGCGTCGAGGTATTGCTGGCGAAGATCGCGTCCGGCCCGAGTACCGCCGCCGCCTTCTGCGTGACCTCGCGCTTGATGTCGCGATTCTCGAATACTGCCTCGATCACCAGATCGCAGCCGGCCAGCAGCGCGTAGTCGGTGGTCGGCGTGATTCGCGCGAGCAGGGCGTCGGCCTTGTCCTGCGTGCTGCGGCCCTTGTCGATGTCTTTGGCCAGGATGTTTGCCGAATACGCCTTGCCCTTGTCGGCATGAGCCTGCGTCGTGTCGAGCAGCACCACCTCGGCACCGCTGGCGGCGGCCGAGTACGCCAGGCCTGCGCCCATCATGCCGGCGCCCAGCACGCCGAGTTTGGCGACCCTGGATTTCGGCACATTCGCCGGGCGCTGCGACAGCTTGTCGGCGGCACCCTTGTTGACGAACAGGGTGCGCATCAGGTTGCGCGCCACCGGGCCGGTCAGCAGCTTGGCGAAGTACTTGGACTCGATGCGCAGGCCGGTGTCGATCGGCGTGATCGTGCCTTCGAACACGCAGGACGCGATCGCCAGCGGCGCCGGAAAATTGCGCGCGGTGCTGCGTGCCAGCCGCGCGGTGCCATGCTGAAAGCTGTTCATGGCATGCGGCGCGGTACAGCCAGCGCCGCCGGGCACCTGATAGCCCTTGACGTCCCAGGGCTGCACCGCCGCCGGGTTGGCCAGCACCCATTCGCGTGCCCGGGCGAGCAGCTGATCGGCCGGCGCCAGCGCGTGGACGATGCCGAGCTTGAGCGCCTGCGCCGGCGCCACCGGTGTGCCTTCGAGCAACAGCGGCAGGGCCGCGGCGATGCCGATCAGGCGCGGCAGGCGCTGCGTACCGCCCGCGCCCGGCAGCAGGCCCACCTTGACTTCCGGCAGGCCGACCACGGCTTTCGGATCATCCGCGAGCACGCGGTAATGGCAGCTCAGGCACAGCTCCAGGCCGCCGCCGAGCGCGAGGCCGTTGATCGCCACCGCCACCGGCTTGCCGCTGGTCTCCAGCTTGCGAAACAGGCCCGACAGCCCCGCGCTGAATCCATAAGCCTGCACCGGCGTGTCGCGGCCGTAGGCGGTGACCAGATCCTTGAGATCGGCGCCGGCGACGAAGCCGTTGCCCTTGCCGGAGGTGATCACCAGCCCCTTGATCGCCGCATCGCCCTGCAGTTGCTGCAGCGCTTCTGCGAAATCCTGCTGGAACTCCGGCGTGATGACGTTCATCGGCCGGTCGCTGACGTCGATCGTCAGCAGCGCGACGCCGTCGGCGTCGACTTCGATACGCATCGTTTTCACGATCTCTCCTTGTCGTTTTACACGCGCTCGACGATCGTCGCCGTCGCCTGACCGGCGGCGGCGCACAGCGTGATCAGCGCGGTGTTGAGATTGCGGCGTTCCAGTTCGTCGACGACGGTGCCGAGCAGCATCGCGCCGGTGGCACCGAGCGGATGGCCGAGGGCGATCGAACCGCCATTGACGTTGACCTTGTCGTGCGCGATGTCGAAGTGGCGCATGAAGCGCATGACCACCGAGGCAAACGCCTCGTTGACCTCGAACAGGTCGATGTCGCCGATCTTCATCTTCGCGCGCTTGAGCAGCTTCTCGGTGCAGCTCATCGGCCCGCTCAGCATGATCGCCGGCTCGCTGCCGATCGAGGTGAAGGCGCGGATGCGCGCCCGCGGCTTGATGCCTGCCTTTCTGCCGTACGCCGGGCTGCCGATCAGCACTGCGGCGGCGCCATCGACGATGCCGCTGGAATTGCCGCCGGTGTGAACGTGATTGATCGCCTCGATCTGCGGGTAGCGGGAGATCGCCACCGCGTCGTAGCCGTGCTTCTCGCCCATGTCGGCGAACGCCGGCTTGAGCTTGGCCAGATCGGCCAGCGTGGTACCGGCGCGAAAGTATTCGTCGCGATCCAGCACGGTCTCGCCGATCACGTCCTTGACCGCGATGACCGAGCGCGAGAAGCGGCCCTGCGCCCAGGAGTCGGCGGCGCGGCGCTGCGATTCGACGGCGTAGGCATCGACATCGTCGCGCGTGAAGCCGTCCTGCGTGGCGATCAGATCGGCGCCAATGCCCTGCGGCGTGTAGTAGCTGCGCCAGTTGATCGAAGGGTCGGTGTACCAGGCGCCGCCGTCCGAGCCCATCGCCACGCGCGACATGGACTCGACGCCGCCGCCGATGATCGCCTCGGCTTGCCTGGAGTCGACCATCGCCGCGGCGAGATTGACCGCTTCGAGTCCGGAAGCGCAGAAGCGGTTGAGCTGGATGCCCGGCACGGTTTGCGAGAATTCGGCATCGAGGGCTGCCAGGCGAGCGATGTCGGCGCCCTGCTCGCCCACCGGCATCGCACAGCCGAGGATCACGTCGTCGATCAAGGCAGTGTCCAGCCCGCTCCGGTCACGGATCGCCGCCAGCGTTTGCGCCGACAGTTTGATCGGCGCGATCTCGTGCAGCTTGCCGTCCGGACGGCCCTTGCCACGCGGCGTGCGCACGTGGTCGTAGATATAGGCTTTGGTCATCGTCTCCTCGCTCTGGGTCGTTGCTGTCGCTGCGCGCTACGGTCGCAGCGATCGGTGTACTTCGCGTTTCATCGCCTCGGCCAGCGCCGAGATCGGCCGCTGCGGATTGACCAGCCAGCGGTAGATCAGGCCGTCGACCGACGACAGGAACACCTCCGCCGCCACGGCCGCGTCGACTTCGGCATGCACGCGGCCGGCGGCCTGCCCGGCCTCGATCCAGCGCTGCACGTCGCGTCGCTGCGCGGCGTGGGCCTTCTCCACGTTGGCGCGGTAATCCGAACCCGGATCGATGCTGGCGTAGCGCAGCAAGTGCATCGCACGGATTTCGTCCGGCTCCTCGTTGACGTAGCCGTACAGCGCATCGATGCCGCGCTGCAGGGCGGCAATGCCGATCTCCTCGCCTACCGCCTGCTGCACGCGCGCGAGCCAGTGTGCGTTGACGTGCTCGTAGACGTAGGCGAGCAGGCCGGCCTTGCTGCCGAAGCGGTGCGTGGCCAGCCCGCGCGAATAGCCGGCACGCTCGCCGATCGCCGCCAGCGTCGTGCCGGACAGGCCGTTCTCCACGATCAGGGAAATGGCTGCCTCCACCATCCGCCCATCGGACAGTGCAGTGCGCTCTTCCTGGGTGCGGCGGACGGGAGCGGGATGGGGGCTGGTGGCGGTCATGAAAGATACTTGCTTGCGACAAGCAACTTACAGGGAGGCGCCCCGCAGCGTCAATCACCGAAAGTTGGGCTTCAGTTCACAGTCGCTGCGCAGGGCCGGCCCCTAGCATCGCCGGACCGGCCATGGATACGGGCGAGCGCGGAAGCAAGCATGATCGACGCGAACGGGTTCCAACGCTTCACACCTCTCGGCGAGCTGCATCCGACACAAAGGGAAAGGCTGCTGCGCAAGACGCGCTTGGAGCGGCTGGATGCGCGCCAGATCCTTGCTGTGCCGGGTCCGGAGCGCGAGCGCCTGTTCCTGCTGTCGGGCACGCTGGATCTCTACGATGCTGCACGGCAGCCGCTGCAACGGCTGCAGGCTCACACCTGCGGCGCCGCACAGGCGCTGCAGCTGCAATGTCCGCAGGCGCGTCAGCTGCAAGCGGTCAGTGCGGTCGAATTGCTGATCTGCGACGCTGGCCTGCTCGACGCCCTGCTCAGCTGGACGCCGAGCGACAGCCTGCTGGTGGTCGAAAGCCCGGGTTCGTTGTCGGATGGCGACTGGATGAGCCGCATGCTCGGCAATCCGTTGTTCCTGCGCGTGCCGGCGCTGCGTCTGCAGGCGCTGTTCATTCGCGGCCAGCGGACCGAGGTATCCGCCGGCGAGGCGGTCATTCATCAGGGCGCGCCCGGGGACGGCTTCTACGTGCTGACGGCCGGCCGCGCCGTCGTGCAGCAGCGCGGCGCCAGCGGGCCGGTCTGGCTCAAGGAACTGGACGCCGGCGCGATGTTTGGCGAAGAGGCGCTGATCGGCGAGGAACCGCGCAACGCCAGCGTGCGCATGCTGACGGACGGTCAAGTGCTGAAGCTGACCAAGCGTGATTTCCACGAGCTGCTGCAGGATTCCGTCGAACGTCGCATCGACTGGCAGGCCGCCAGCGAAGCGGTGGCCGAGCGGCGCGCGCGCTGGCTGGACGTGCGCCCGCCGTCGGCATGCACGCACGGGAGCCCGGCCGGCGCCGTAAACATTCCCTTGCCGCAGCTACGGCAGCGGCTGGCCGAGCTGGATCGCGACGGAGAATGGATCGTCTGCTGCGACAGCGGGCGCCATAGCGCGATCGGCGCTTTCCTGCTGGTGCAGCATGGCTACGACGCCCTGGTGCTGCGCGGCGGCTTGCGCAGCCGCTGAGGGCGGCTACATCGTGTGCGTCGGCCGGTCGGCACCGAGCGCGCCGGCCAGCAGCGCCTCGATCTTGCGCTGCGTGGCGCCACCGTCCTGGGCGCTGAACTGCACGCCGATGCCCTGCACGCGCTTGTTCTGCGCGCCGCGCGGCGTCACCCAGATGACCTTGCCGGCCACCGGCAGACGCTCCGGGCTTTCCATCAGGCTCAGCAGGATGAACACCTCGTCGCCGAGCCGGTATTCCTTGCTGGTGGGGATAAACAGGCCGCCGTTCTTCACGAACGGCATGTAGGCGACGTACAGCGCCGACTTGTCCTTGATCTGCAGCGTCAGAATGCCCGGCGGGACGCCGGTGCCACGTGGCGGTGTGCTCATGACGCGGACTCTACCGCGGCACTGCCGCCGCGCGCGATACGCGCAGCCAGCGGATGAACAGTGACTCCATCAATAGCTGCGGTTGCGCATTGCCGGCGGCACGGCGCTGCGCCTCGACGACGTCCTGCGCCATCTGCGCCACCGCCTCGCCGCGTGCCAGGTCGCCCGCGGCGAGCCGCTCGCGGAGCTGGCCGAGCAGCCACTGTTGCGCCCACTGCAGGTGCTCGATCAGGCTGTCCTTGTCGACCGAGGTCGCGGCCGTCAGCGGATCCTTCTTGGCGCTGGCCACCGCCGACCACAGCTCCGTCCATTGCCGGCGGATCTCCACACCCTCGCCCGCCGCGAGCTGCACGGCGCGCAGCGGCGCTCCGAGTGCGAGCTCCAGCGCCCATTCCAGCGTCCGTTCGTCGCGAATGCCGGCGTCCTGCATCCAGGCACGCGCGCTGGCCTCGTCCGGACGCGGGAAGCGGATCTTCTGGCAGCGGCTGCGCAAGGTCGGCAGCAGGGCCTGCGGACGCTCGCTGATCAGCAGCAGATGGGTACCGGCGGGTGGCTCCTCGATGGTCTTCAGCAGCGCATTGACGCTGGCGGTGTTGAGGCCCTCCGCCGGATCGACGATCGCGACGCGCGCGCCGCCGTAATGCGTGGCCAGCGACAACTTGGAGCTCAGGTTGCGCGCCGCTTCGATCGAGATGTCACGACGCTTGCGGTCCTCGTCCGGCTCCCAGTGCACCAGTCCCTGCTGGGCTTGGCCGCTGGCGGTGAGCGCCAGACCCAGATGGCCGTCGACACCCAGCACCGAGGCGTTCGGATGCGAGCCCGCCGCCAGCTGCGCGCAGCTGCGGCAGCGGCCGCAGGCGTAGCCGCTGGGGTTTTCGCACAGCGCGAACGCCGCCAGCGCGCGCGCGAACCAGCGCTTGCCGACCCCGGCGCCGCCGATCAGCAGCAGGGCATGCGGCAGCCGGCGCTGCAGCCACAGCGCCGTCAGGTCCAGCCAGAGCTCCTGCTGCCAGGGCAGCGGACGCCATAGCGGGTCGCTCATGCGGCGGGCGTGCGCGCGAGATGCCAGGCGGCCAGCACCGCCTCGATGGCGACGCTGACGGCGTCGACGTCGCGCCCGGCATCGATGACGTGAATGCGTTCCGGCTCCGCGGCCGCGCGTGCCAGAAAGCCGGCGCGGACGCGCTGCATGAACTCCTGGCTCTCGTGTTCGAAGCGGTTGCCGCCGCCGCGTGCCTGGGCGCGATCGAGGCCGATCTGCGGATCCAGATCGAGCAGCAGTGTCAGATCCGGCCGCTGTCCTTCGAGCGCCAGCTGCTCCAGCGTCTGCAGATGCGTCTGGCTGACCCCATGGCCAGCGCCCTGATAGGCATAGCTGGAGTCGATGAAGCGGTCGCAGACCACGTCGCGGCCGGCCGCCAGCGCCGGGCCGATGGTGGTCTGCCAGTGCGCGGCGCGCGCGGCGAACATCAGCAGCGCCTCGGTCGGTGCGCTGAGGCCCTCGGCCCAATCGCCGAGCACCACGCCGCGGATCGATTCGGCCAGCGGTGAGCCGCCAGGCTCGCGCGTCAGCACCACCTCGCGGCCGCGCTCGATCAGCCAGTCGCGAATGAAGCGCGCCTGCGTCGACTTGCCGGCGCCCTCGCCGCCCTCGAGTGTGATCAGCCTTCCGCGCGTCGTCATGGTCTCTTCAGTTGATAGCGGCGCACCGCTGCCTCGTGCTCGGCCAGCGTCTCCGAGAAGACATGCGTGCCGTCTCCTTTGGAAACGAAGAATAACGCCTTGCCATCGTCCGGATGCAGCGCCGCGTGCAGCGCCGCGCGGCCCGGCAGGCAGATCGGCGTCGGCGGCAGGCCGGCGCGCTGGTAGGTGTTGTAAGGCGTGTCGGTGAGCAGATCGGTCTTGCGCAGATTGCCGTCGAAGCGCGCGCCGACGCCGTAGATGACGGTCGGATCGGTCTGCAGCCGCATGCCCAGGCGCAGGCGCCGCACGAACACGCCGGCGATCTGCGCGCGCTCCACCGGCGCGCCGGTTTCCTTTTCGATGATCGACGCCATCGTCAGCGCCTCGTCGATGTTGGCGTACGGCAGATCCGCGGCGCGCTGCGCCCACTCGGCCTGCGCGGCGGCCTGCATCGCCGCGAACGCCTGCTGCAGCAGTGCGATGTCGGTGGTGCCCTTGGGGTAGCGGTAGGTGTCCGGAAAGAATCGCCCTTCCGGATGCAGGCCGGGCTGCCCGATCGCCGCCATCAGTGCTTCCGGCGTGGCGTCGGGCATCGTCTGCTTGATTGCGGGATTGCTGCGCAGTGCCTGCAGTGCCTGCGCGAAGCTCCAGCCTTCGACAAAACGCAGCTCGTGCAGCAGCACGCGACCCGACATGAACAGCTCGATCGTGCTCAGCAGGTTCTGACCAGGGTCCAGCAGGTATTCGCCACTGCGGATGCGCCCGCCCAGACCCTGCCATCGTGCATACAGGCGCAGCCAGATTCCAGCGCGCGCGCTCGGCAGCAGGTGTTCCTGGCGCAGCTGTTCGATAACCGTGGCCAGCGCAGCACCCGGCGCGATCTCGAAAGGCCGTTGCGCATCCAGGCGCAAGGGCTCGTGCAGCTGCCGGTAGCCATCGAATGCCAGACCGCCGATCAGCAGCAGGCCCAGGATGACGGCGGTGGCAAGCAGACGCAGGACTCGCATGTTTCTTCAGTTCAGCCTTGGATGGTTGAGCGCCGTCATCAGCCTGCGCGTCCACGGCCCGGGGGCGGCGAAGCGGCGTTCGGCGATCTGCCGCAGCGGCCAGATGCCGATCAGCGCGTTGCAGATGAAAGCTTCGTCGGCGTCCAGCAGCGTCTGCGGCGCCGTCTGTTGTTGTTCGGCCGGCAGGCCCTGCTGCTGCGCGAGCCGGACGATGCGAGCGCGCATGCTGCCGGCGACGCCGCACTGATCGAGACGTGGTGTCTGCAGCCTGCCCGCGCGCAGCCAGAACAGATTGCTGCGCGTGCCGCCGATCAGGTGGCCGGCATGATCGCACATCAAACGTTCGTCGATGCCGGCCGGCCAGTCGCGCGAGGCGAGCACCTGTTCGAGCCGGTTGAGATGCTTGATGCCGGCGAGCCGCGGCTGCACGGACAGTGTCAGCGGTGACCAGTCGGCGCAGGCGCCCTGCTCCCACAGGGCATCGGCGTAGCGCGGCGCCGCGGCAAGGCTGACGATGCGCAACGCCTCGCAAGTGCTGCTGCGATAGCCGCGGCCTTCATGACGACGCACCAGCGTCCATTTCAGGACCGCGCGTGCGTCCTGCCGCGCGGCGATCAAGGCCTGTGACTCGGCACGCAGCAGCGCCGGCGACGGCATGTCGAGCTGCAGCCGCGTGACGTCGTCGGCGAGCTTGGCGAGGTGATCGTCGAGATGCAGGGGCGCGCCGTCGGCGACGAGAATCGTACGGAACACGCCGTCGCCGTAGGCCAGCCCGCGGTTGTCGGCGGCCACCGTGGATTGCGGCACGCCGTCGATCAGGCAAGCCAGCGTCACGAGGCGTCCAGCGCCAGCAGCAGGCCGCGCGCCTTGGCGCGCGTTTCGGCGAGCTCGGCGGCGGGGTTGGAATCGGCGACGATGCCGGCGCCGGCGCGGAACACCGCCTGGCCGCGCTGCCAGACCATGGTGCGGATCAGGATGTTGCTGTCGAGCCGGCCGTCGCGCGACAGATAACCCATGCTGCCCGTGTAGGGGCCGCGGCCCTCGCCTTCCAGCTCGGCGATGATCTGCATGACGCGCACCTTTGGACAGCCGGTGATGGTGCCGCCCGGAAACACCGCGCGCAGTGCGGCGCCCGGGCCGACATCGCGGCGCAGCCGTCCGCGCACATTGGAAACGATGTGATGCACGTGCGCGTAGCTTTCCAGTGTCATCAGTTCGTTGACCTCGATCGATCCGGGCTCGCAGACACGGCCGAGGTCGTTGCGTTCGAGATCGAGCAGCATCACGTGCTCGGCGCGTTCCTTGAGGCTCTGCCGCAACATCTGTTGCAGCGCCCGGTCTTCTTCAGCACTGCCGCCGCGCTGCCGCGTACCGGCGATCGGCCGCGTCTGCGCGACGCCCTCGTCGATCTGCAGCAGCCGCTCCGGCGACGAGCTGATCACGGCGCGGTCCTGCCACTGCATGAGGCCGGCGAACGGTGCCGGGTTCTGCAGGCGCAGGCGCAGGTACAGATCGCTGGGTTCAACGGTCTGGTCTAGCGTCGCGCTCCAGCGCCGCGACAGGTTGACCTGGAAAACGTCGCCGGCAGCCAGGTAGTCGAGCACGCGCTGCACGCCGTCGAGATAGCGCGGCGCGGCTTCCTCGTCGATCTGCGCGTTGGTCGGGCCCGCTGTGATCGGCCCAGCGCCGGCCGCGGCTTCGATCAGGGCCTGCAGTTGCGCATCGCTGCGCTCGCTGATGGCGATGCAGCGGCCGCTCTCGCGGTCATGCAGGATCGCCGCCGGGCAGCGTACCGCCAGCGCGTCGGGCAGATCGAACGGCGAATCCGGCAGGAACAGATGCGGCTCGATCGCGCGCGCCGCTTCATAGCCGAGATAAATGAACCAGCCGCCGCAGAACGGCAGCTCGTCGCGCGGCACCAGCGGCTCGGCCGCCGCCATCGCATCGAAAGCCGCAAAGAAATCGCGCTCGCCGCCGGCTGCGCCATGCAGACCCTCGGCGTCCAGCGTCAATGCCGCTTCCGGAAAGGCGAACAGGATGTCCCAGCGCCCGGACAGGCGGTGCGCGGCGACGCTCTGCAGCAGGAAAGGAAAACGCCGCGGATCGGCGCGATGGATCGCGACGAGGTCCGCGGCGTGTTGCAGCTGCTCACGCCACATGTCTGTGGTGTGCTTAGGCGAAACGCTTGAAGGCGACGCTGCCGTTGGTGCCACCGAAACCGAAGGAGTTGGACACCGCGATGTTCAGCGGACGCTCCTTGGCCTGATGCGCCGTGTAGTCGAGATCGCAGCCCTCGTCCGGATTGTCGAGGTTGATCGTCGGCGGCACGACCTGATCACGCAGGGCCAGCACCGAGAAGATCGCCTCGATACCACCGGCAGCACCGAGCAAGTGGCCGGTCATCGACTTGGTCGAGCTGACCGACAGCTTGTACGCATGCTCGCCGAAGGCCGTCTTGATCGCCGTGGTTTCAGCGATGTCTCCGGCCGGCGTCGAGGTGCCGTGGGCATTGATGTAGTCGACCTGATCCGGATTGACGCCAGCATCGCGCAGCGCATTTTCCATCGCCCGGCGGCCGCCGTTGCCATCTTCCGGCGGCAGCGTGATGTGGTAGGCGTCGCTGGACATGCCAAAACCGACCAGCTCGGCGTAAATCTTCGCGCCGCGCTTCTTGGCGTGTTCCAGTTCCTCGATGACCAGCACGCCGGCACCATCGCCGAGCACGAAGCCATCGCGATCCTTGTCCCACGGCCGGCTGGCCCGCGTCGGATCATCATTGCGTGTCGACAGCGCGCGTGCCTGGCAGAAACCCGCCAGACCCGCAGGTGCCGAACCGGCTTCGCCGGCGCCGACGATGAACACATCCGCATCGCCCGCCTGGATCAGACGCCCGCCGATACCGATCGCATGCGTCGCTGTCGTACAGGCAGTGACGGTGGCGATGTTCGGGCCGGTGATGCCGAGGTCGATCGAGATGTAGCCCGAGATCATGTTGATGATCGAGCTCGGCACGAAGAACGGCGAGACACGCTTGGGACCACTGGCGTGCAGCGCGCGGCATTCTTCTTCGATGCTGCCGATGCCACCGATACCGGAACCGACACAGATGCCGATCCGCTCGCGGTTGGCCTCGGTGACTTCGATGCAGGCATCGGCGACCGCCTGCTTGGCAGCCGCAACGCCGTAATGAATGAACGGATCGGTACGCTTCACATCCTTGACGCTCAGCCATTGCTTGGCGTCAAAGTCGTGACTCATGCCGCCGAAGCGGGTGGTATAGGCCGACACGTCGTAATACGTGATCGGCCCGATACCGGACTTCCCCGCGAGGATGTTGCTCCAGGCCGTGGCGACATCGTTTCCCACAGGGGACACGATTCCCAGGCCGGTGACGACAACGCGCCTACGGCTCATCGGCAATACCTCAAAACTGATTGTCGAGAGGAAGCGAGGCGTTCAATCAGCCCTGCTGCGGAGCGTGAGCCTTGATGTAGTTCAGCACATCGCGGAACGTGACGATCTTTTCGGCTTCCTCGTCCGGGATGTCGATCTCGAATTCTTCTTCCAGTGCCATCACCAGTTCGACGGTATCCAGAGAGTCGGCGCCCAGATCCTCGACGAACGAAGCCTCAGGCGTGATCTGATCTTCGCTGACCGAAAGCTGCTCAGCGATGATCTTCTTTACCTTCTCTTCCAACGTACTCATGTATTACTCCTGAGACCGCAATTGTCGATATGTGAAGCGGACGTATTGTAGACAAACACCACAACTGAAACAGCGAGACTCGCGCCGGCGCGGTTTGAGAGGAAAATCAAGGCTCAAACGGCTGTGGCTCACGATTCTGCGTTAAAAATACGCAATGAGTCGGCGACCCATCACGCATTAATCCCATGCGTCGGCTGGCGACGCGTCAATCCATGTACAGGCCACCGTTGACGTGCAAGGTGTTGCCGGTGATGTAACCGGCCTCACGCGAGGCCAGAAACGCGACGGCGGCGGCGATGTCCTCGGCCGCGCCCAGGCGCTGCGCCGGCACGCGTTCGAGCAGCGCCTTGCGGGCTTCCTCGCCGAGCGCCTTGGTCATGTCGGTGTCGATGAAACCGGGCGCGACGACGTTGACGGTAATGCCGCGCGAACCGATTTCCTGCGCCAGCGACTTGGAGAAGCCGATCACGCCCGCCTTGGCCGCACAGTAGTTGGCCTGGCCGGGGTTGCCCATGCTGCCGACCACCGAGCCGATGCTGATGATGCGGCCATAGCGCGCCTTCATCATGCCGCGCAGCACCGCGCGCGACAGGCGGAACACCGAGCTCAGGTCGGTGGCGAGCACGACATCCCAGTCCTCTTCCTTCATGCGCAGCATCAGCGTGTCGCGCGTGACGCCGGCGTTGTTGACGAGGATGCTGACGGCGCCGATCGAATCCAGCAGCGTGTCGACGGCCGCCGCATCGCGGACGTCGAGCACGCGACCTTCGCCACCGAACGGCGCCAGGGTTTCGCTGATCTTGGCGGCTCCGGCCGCGGAGGTGGCGGTGCCATAGACCTTGGCGCCGTTGCGGGCAAGCCGCAGCGCGATCGCCTGGCCGATGCCACGGCTGGCACCGGTGACCAGGGCAACTTCGCGCGGGGTCTCGGCGGTGGCCGCCGAGGAGCTGGAATCAGTCATCGTTTGGGGATTTCTTCAGCCTGCCGCAGGACGGCGGCGCTTATGTCGATTGGCTGCGTGGCGCGCATGTTAGCTGCGCCACTCCGGGAGCGGTCAAGCCTTGACAGCGGCCACGGCTTTGGCAACGCCGTCCGCATCTTCGAGCGCGATCGAGTTTGCATCCTTGGCAATGCGCTTGTTCAGGCCCACCAGAACCTTGCCCGGACCGCACTCGAACAGGCTGCCGATGCCGTCCGCCTGCAGGCGCTGGATGGTCAGCGCCCAGCGTACCGGCCGGTAAAGCTGGTCGCGCAGCGCGGCGCGGATGGCGTCCGGCTCCTGGCGGGTCTCGCCATCCAGGTTGTGGCGGACCGCAATCGCCGGCGCCTTGATGGGGGTCGCCTGCAGGCGCTCGAACAGCTGGTCGGCGGCAGTCTTGAGCAGCACGCAATGCGAGGGCACGGACATCGGCAGGCGCACGATCATCCGCGCGCCGCGGGCCTTGCCCTGGCTTTCC